>CABVDL010000042.1 GCA_902497035.1 uncultured Prevotella sp. | reverse complement strand
AGCATCGTGACGCAGATGAACGAGCTGCGCCATGGCGCGCAGATTATCGTGGCCACGCCCGGCCGCCTCATCGACCTCATGGAGCGGGGCAAGGTGGACTTGGGCAAACTGAGGAACATCGTGCTCGACGAGGCCGACGAGATGCTCAACATGGGCTTCTCCGAGAGCATCAACGCCATCTTCGACCATGTGCCCGACGACCGCAACACCCTGCTGTTCTCGGCCACGATGAGCAAGGAGATTGAGGCCATCGCCAAAAACTACCTCCACGACTACAAGGAGATTGTGGTTGGCTCGCGCAACGAGGGGGCCGAGAACGTCAACCACATCTACTACCTCGTCAACGCCAAGGACAAGTACCTCGCGCTGAAGCGCATCGTCGACTTCTACCCGCGCATCTATGCCATCATCTTCTGCCGCACGAAGCTCGAGACGCAGGAGGTGGCCGACAAGCTCATCAGGGACGGCTACAACGCCGAGTCGCTCCACGGCGACCTGTCGCAGCAGCAGCGCGACCTCACCATGCAGAAGTTCCGCAACCACCTCACGCAGCTCCTCGTGGCTACCGACGTGGCCGCGCGCGGACTCGACGTGGACGACCTGACCCATGTCATCAACTACGGACTGCCCGACGACATAGAGAACTACACCCACCGCTCCGGCCGTACTGGACGGGCCGGAAAGAAGGGAACGTCAATCTCCATCATCCACACCCGCGAGAAATACAAGGTGCGCAACATCGAGAAGACCATCGGCAAGGAGTTTGTTGACGGCACGCTGCCCACCCCCGAGGAGATATGCAAGAAGCAGCTCTACAAGGTGATGGACGACATCATGAAGACGGACGTCGATGAGGACCTCATCGCACCCTATATGACCGACATCAACCGGCAGTTTGAATATGTCGACAAGGAGGACATCATCAAGAAGATGGTTAGCATCACGTTCGGCCGTTTCCTCGACTACTATAAGAACGCGCCCGAGATTGTGAAGCCCTCCACCTCGCGCAAGGGAAAGGACGGTGAGGCTAAGGGCAAGGACGGCAACGGCCGCCGCAAGGGCAATGGCGGCGACCGCGTACCACGCGGCCCGCGCAAGGCCGAGAGCGGCTACCGGCGGCTGTTCATCAACCTGGGCAAGGCCGACGGCTTCTATCCGGGCGAGATCATGCAGTTTGTCAACCACCACATCCACGGACCGAAACAGGAGATAGGCCACATCGACCTGCTGTCGCGCTTCTCCTATATCGAGGTGCCTGAGCAGGATGCCGGCAAGGTGATGGACGCGCTCAACGGCACACGCTACAAGGGCCGTGAGGTGCGCTGCAACGAAGCCGACGACACTAAAAAGGAGACGCGAAAGGACAGCCGCAAAGGCCGCAGGCGCGACGGCGGGCACGCTGACGGACGCGACGGCGGACATGCCGGAAAGCGCGCCACAAGGGCCACGAGATATCAGCAGGAGGATGACGGCAACGACGACTGGCGCGCGCTGATGCAGCAGAACGACACAAAGCTAAAGGGAAAGGAGCCCGACTTCACCGAAGAGGGATGGGCAAGACGCTTCCCTAAGAAGAAATAAGACAATAACACAGGCAATAACAATCCAATTATGAGAAAGAATATTCTTTTGACCGCCGCACTGGCCGCACTGGCCACCGGCGCGTCGGCCGCCGCCAACAGCGGCAAGACAACTTTCAAGGGAAAGATGGTGGGACTGCCAGACAGCCTTATCGTGCTTTCCGTAACCAACAACCGCACGCACCCCGTCGATACCGTAAGGGTAAAGGACGGGCAGTTTGAGTTCACCATCCCTGTCAGCCAGCCGCAGGACATCTACATCTGCACCCCCGGCACACTGCGCCGCCAGGAGCGCAAGGGCTTCATGGCCGTAGCCGTACCCGGCGAGAGCGCCACAGTCAGCGGCGACCCCGACAAGAGCTACTACTTCTCCGGCAGCAAGTTCTACCAGCAATACGATGCCATCGACCGTGCCTACGAAGCCGCCATGCTGCCTATCAGAATGCTGCAGGACTCTATGACGGCACGCATGAAGAACGATGAGCCGCAGACGAAAATCATGGAGGAATACTACAAGAAGGAGCCGCCCCTGCTCGAAAAGGCCAATGGGCAAATTCTCGACTTCATCGCAAAGCATCCCGACTCGGAGGGTGCGGCGGCCTTCATTCCCCGCCTTAACGGTCTGGAGATGATGAGGAAAGCGGACGCACTGCTGAGTGACGGCGTGAGAAACGGACGGATGAAGCCCTACTACCAGCATGCCATCGATGACGAGCAGCGGCGCGCCGACGAGGCGGCAGCACAGATGAAAAAGCAGGGAGCAGGCGTCGTGGCCCCCGACTTCACGCTCAACGACCTCAACGGAAAGCCGCTGTCGCTGGCCAGTCTGAAAGGCAAGTACGTGCTGCTCGACTTCTGGGGCACCTGGTGTATTTGGTGCGTGCGCGGCATTCCGAAGATGAAGGAATACTACAACAAGTACAAGGACAAGTACGAGATACTCAGCATCGACTGCAACGAGACGCAGGACAAGTGGAAAGCCGGCGTGAAGAAGTATGAGCTGCCGTGGCTCAATGTCTATAACCCCCGCGACAGTAAGGTGCTCGAGGACTACGCCATCACCGGCTTCCCGACGAAAATTCTCGTCGGTCCAGACGGCAAGATTGTGAAGACCTTCATCGGCGAGGATCCCGCATTCTACGAGTTCCTCGACGAGCAGTTCAAATAAACAAAGCTGAGAGACATTAGGGATGATCGCCGCCGGTGGCAGTGTAGTGGCCGCCGGTGGCAGTGTAGTGGCCGGCCTGGTGCCGGCCACCAGCCTCTTGGTAAGGTCGGTCACTACACTGCTCTCACAGGCTGATTCATATTTCCACCCCTCCCTTTAGAGCCCCAACCTCTGGCTTGCGTGCGAGCCAGAGGTTGGGGCTTTGTATGGGCTTGCTACTCCTGCAGCCTCTTTCCAAACTCCTTGGAGACGTAGTTGTAGAGGCTCTTGCAGGCCTCGGCAGAGAACTCCAGGGCGCAGCCGATGATGTTGTCCCACTGCTGCTCCGTGAGCCCCTGCTCAATGTCGCTGCGGGTGATGCCGTATTTCAGCATGCCATAGATGAAGCCGGCATTGAAATTGTCGCCCGCCCCGATGGTGCTCACCGTAGGCGTATTCACCACGGGATAGCATTTGCGGAATCCGTTCTCGGCACGCAGCTCTACAGGAGCGGCGCCGTGGGTGTAGATGAACTTCTTGCAGTAGAACGAAATCTCTGAGTTATACACCTTGTCGGAGTTGTCCATCTTGTACAGCACCTTGAAGTCCTCCCAGCTGCCGCGCACGATGTCGGCATACTCGAGGTTCTCCAGGTAGTTGGGCGTGATGCGCATGACGTCGTCCTTGTGCGAGGGCCGGTAGTTGACGTCGTAATAGATGATGGCCCCGTGGCTGCGCGCATAGTCGAGCAGGCCCACTATCTGCGGCCTGATAACAGGGTTGACGGCATAATAGGAGCCGAACAGCACGATGTCGTCGGGCTGGATGTCGGGATAGGAGAAGTCGAGCTGGTCGTGGGGATGATCCTTGTAGAAGATGTATTGCGCATCGTTGTTCTCGTCGAGGAAAGCCAGCGAGATGGGCGACCGCGATCCCGGGAAGACGTTGACGTTGCTCGTATCGACGTGGTTTTCCTTGAGGAAATTGATGATGTTCTGCCCCACCCTGTCGTGGCCGGCCTCACAGATAAACGCCGTGGGTACGCCGGCACGGGCAAGAGAGATGATGGCGTTGAACGACGAGCCGCCGGGGTAGGCGCCGATGGGCTGCTCGTTGCGGAAGATGATGTCGAGCACCGTCTCTCCTATTCCTATTACTTTACGCATGGTAATGATTGCTGATTATACTGTTGCAAAGATAGTGCAAACGGCAGGAAAAACAAAACGGCAGTTCCTTTTTTTAGTAAAAAAACAAGGGTTGTGTCGCCTTTCCTGTCATAGGAAATGTTTTTTTGAGTAATTTTGCAAGCAAAATAGAACAGCAATGAAAGAGCTTATCCATACGTTAGGCAACGGACTGCGCGTGATTTGCATGCCGATGGACACGCCCGTCGTGTATTGTGGCTACCAGATAAAGGCCGGCTCGCGCAATGAGGCGCCGGGCTATGACGGTCTCGCCCATTTCTGCGAGCACATGACCTTCAAGGGTACCGGGCGCCGGAGCGCGGGCATCATACTCAACAGCCTGGAGAAAGTGGGCGGAAGCCTCAACGCCTACACCAACAAGGAGGACACGACTTTCTATGCCAGCGTGATGAGCGCATACGCGACACGCGCCATCGACCTGCTCACCGACATGGTGTTCAACTCGGTCTATCCGCAACGGGAGATTGACAAGGAGGTGGAGGTCATCTGCGACGAGATAGAGAGCTACAACGACTCTCCGGCCGACCTGATATATGACGAGTACGAGAACGTGCTGTTTTCCGGCCACCCGCTCGGCCACAACATCCTCGGAACGGCAGGGCGCGTCAGGCAGTTTACCACCGCCGACGCGCTGCGCTTCACGCGACGCTATTACAGGCCGTCCAACGCCGTGTTCTTCATAGCGGGCGACATACTGCCCGACGGCTGTCTCAGGGGCCACAGAAAGCCCGTGATGGCCATGCTGGAGACAGCTCTTGCCAAATACTGCCCCAACCCGGTTGCAGACGAGGCGGAGTATAGGGAAGCAAAGAACGTAGCGCTCACCCCTGCCCCGCCCCTGCTCACGCACGATCGCCACACCCATCAGGCTCACGTGATGGTGGGCAGCAGGGCATTCGACTTCAACGACCCGAGGCGAACGGCCCTAAGCCTGCTCAACAACATCATAGGCGGTCCGGGAATGAACGCGCGCCTCAACATCGTGCTGCGCGAGCACCGGGGACTGGTCTATACCGTGGAGAGCAGCATGGCCGCCTACAGCGACACCGGCGTCTGGACCACCTATTTAGGATGCGACACGAAAGACATCAGACGATGCCTGTACCTCATCCGCCGTGAGCTCGACCGGCTGTGCGCCCAGCCCCTGACCGAGACCAGGCTGAAGGCAGCCAAAAGGCAGCTAAAAGGACAGATTGGCATTGCCTGCGACAATCATGAGAACTATGCGCTGGACGCTGCCCGCTACTTCCTTTTCCGCAACCGTGCCTACGACATCAGTGAGCAGTTCCGCGCCATTGACGGCGTGACGGCGGAGCAGCTGCAGCAGGTTGCGCGGGCGGTGTTCAAGCCGGAAGGCATGACCACGCTCATATATCAATAAATCGCCATAAACATGGTGTAGTATATGGTGGGACTGCAGGGGCCGGTCTTGTGCCAGCCCTCTAATAATGGGTGGTTTTACAGCCAAAGCACTGCCTCGTTGCCCATATTGAAAAGCAGGTCGAGAACGGAGAGGTTGGGAAGAAAGCCCAGCTTCTGCTGATAGACCTGATAGTAAGGCTTTGGCTCAAACGAGGCATCGGGCAGCGGATGCTTCGGCCGGATGGCGTTGCGGTAGTCGTTTTCCACGAGGTCTTCTTTCCCATCTACCCCATCAACCCCATTCACCCCATCAACCCCATACTCCGTGGTAAGCCTCAGCTCAGGCTCAATGTCGAGCAGCTCGCAGAGCTTATGGGTGATGGCCAGGTTGAAGTCGAGCAGGTAGGTCCACCGCTGCTCAAAGAAAGGGCGTATGTCGTCAGCATAAAACTCGAAGAAAGGGCTTTCGCCGTAGGCCGACAGCAGCGCGTTCCAATGAAGATGACGCCAGTTGCCGTGGTCGCTGATGCGGATGTCGCGCGTCTCAGTGACATCGTTGACGTATTTCTCCACCGGCACAGTGAGTGCCTGCGGCCCCTGTGTGGTGGCGATGACGCAGCGGTTGCGGTAGGTTTGCTTGATGAAATGGTCGTGCTGCTCAATGAGACACAACGCATGGCGGTTGAGCTTCTGGTACCATTGCACAGGACCGAAATAAGTGGTTGACAAAAGACACGTCATCAGGCAAGCGGTTTAGAGGAACCGGTGGCAGCGTCCCACCACCTGATGCTTATGGACAAGGCAGCGTCCGTGTCCCGTATCGACAAGATAGAGGCGGCAGTCGTCGCAGCCGCAACGGTCGCAGCAGCGGTAGGGAATGCGATAGCTTTTGCCGGCAACGGCAATGGTGTCGCCCGGCACCGCCACGACGCAGCCGATGGCCTCGTCGCGGGTGTAGAGAGAGAAAGGCTGAGGGGTGCCGTGGGCCACAAACACCACGATGTCGCCACGGCTGAAGTTTGCGGTGCGCGCGAGCTTGTTCACCCACACCCTGTCGCCCCGATGCAGCACACGGCCTATGTCGGAAGGCACACGGCAAAGGCTGAGCGCCACGGCGCGGACTCCCAACACCAGGACAAGGGCCACGCATAAGGCAGCCGCAAACTTCAGCACCTGCTTCATTTAATCTTGTCAACCCATTTGAACAACCGGCCCCAGCGCACGCCGCTGAAGCCCTTGCGGTCGGGGTCGGAGCTCCACCAGATAAAGATGGGCTTGCCCACAATATGGTCCTCAGGCACAAAGCCCCAGTAGCGGGAGTCGGCTGAATTGTGGCGGTTGTCGCCCATCATCCAGTAGTAGTCGAGCTTGAAGGTATAGCTGTGAGCCTCCTTGCCATTGATGTAGATATGGTTGTTTCTCACTACGAGGTCGTTGCCCTCATACACGCGGATGGGCCGCTCATAGATGGCGATGTTTCTCATGTTGAGCCTCACCGTGGCTCCGCGCTTGGGTATCCAGATGGGACCGTAGTTATCTACCGTCCATCCTGTCCAGGCATCGAGGGGATAGAGGCCGCCGGGCTGGGCGTCGGTGTTGAGCTTAATGCTCGCCACGAGGTCCTTGCGGCCGCTGAGATATTTCACGGCGCGCTTGGTGAGCGGCATGAAACGGTTCTGGTTGAGGCTCGTAAGGTCTTCCTGCGAGATGTTCAGCATCTTCAGCACGTCGTCG
The DNA here is from genome assembly GCA_902497035.1 of uncultured Prevotella sp. Lineage (GTDB taxonomy): Bacteria > Bacteroidota > Bacteroidia > Bacteroidales > Bacteroidaceae > Prevotella. The sequence goes on along the minus strand of CABVDL010000042.1, from coordinate 14,203 downwards.
GGAATGTTGGCCTTGAGCTTCACATAGTAGCTATACTGCACGTTCTCCGGCTCCTTGTTGGGCTTGCCGTTGATGTAGATGATGCGGTTCTTGATCTGCAGGGTCTGTCCGGGCAGGCCTACGCAGCGTTTCACATAGTTCTCGCGCCGGTCGGTCGGACGGTGGTCTATGGAGCCATACTCATTGGGATTGTTGGCGATATAGTTGCGTCCTATGGCGCGCATGGCCTTGTAGTAGTCCCACTGCTGCTGGGGCGAGAGCGTGGCAGGGTTGACGGGATTGGGCGTCTGCTGCTGGTAGAGTTGCTCGCCGATGCCGTATATCATGCCGTAGTAGTCCTGCGCCTGATAGCGGTCCTCGGTAAGGATGGAGTCGCCTGCGGGATAGTTGAACACCACAATGTCGTTGAGCCTCACATGGCCCAGTCCCTTGATGCGGCGGTAGTCCCAATGAGGCCACTCTATGTAGCTCTTGGTATTGATGATGGGCAGCGTGTGCTGTGTGAGGGGCATGGTGAGCGGTGTCTGCGGAATGCGCGGCCCGTAGCTGAGCTTCGACACAAACAGGTAGTCGCCCGTGAGCAGGCTTTTCTCCAGCGACGACGAGGGGATGACGTAGTTCTGGAAGAGGAAAAGGTTGATGAAATACACGGCCACCAGGGCAAACACCAGGGCATCGACCCAGCTCATGATGAACCTTACCGGGCCCGACGCGTCTTTCCACCACTGCCAGCGCACCTTCTTCGAGATGTAGCAGTCGAAGATGAACAGCGCGCCCACCAGGGTGAGCACCCAGCCTACGACGGTGCGCGGCGACATCCAGACTACGAAAATCACATAACAAACAATGGCAATGGCAAACTTCAGCCACTGCTTTCTCATATCGAGCCGTGCTCTCTCCTTATCTATCATTTTCTGCTTGCGGTTAATCAGTCAGTTTGACTCAGAACTTAAACAGGTCGCTGGTGGTCAGCAGGCCGGTATGGTTCAGCGTGAACTCGGCGGCCAGCACGGCCCCGAGGGCAAATCCCTTGCGCGAGTGGGCGTCGTGGGTGATGGTGATGCTGTCGGCCTCGGAGTCGTAGCGGATGCTGTGGATGCCCGGCACCTCATCGTGGCGGACGCTGCTCACCAACAGCTCGTCAGCCTTATGGTCGTCGGAGCCGTCAACATGGCCGTCGTCCCAGGTCACGGTACCGGCTTTCCACGACTGCTTGCGGTCGAGCCTTTCGACAATCTCCTCGGCCAGGGTGATGGCCGTGCCGCTCGGCGCGTCAAGCTTATGCACGTGGTGGGTCTCGGTAAGCGACACGTCGTACTGCGGAAACTGGTTCATTATCTTGGACAGATAACGGTTGACGGCAGAGAATATGGCCACACCGATGGAGAAGTTGCTGGCCCAGAAAAGTGTCTGCCTTCCGTCCTTGGTCAGTGCCTCCACGTCAGCCTTGTGGTCTTTCATCCAGCCTGTGGAGCCGCTCACCACCTTCACGTTGTGGCTGAAAGCCTTGAGATAGTTGCCGTAGGCGGCTGTAGGGTTGGTAAACTCAATGGCGACGTCGGCTGAGGCAAAGGCCGGACTGTCGAAGTCGGACTGATTGTCCTTGTCAATCTTGCAAACGATTTCGTGACCACGGGCAAGGGCTATCTGCTCTATCATGTGCCCCATCTTGCCGTAGCCAATCAAAGCTATCTTCATAATTCACAAACTATTTACTGCATAATACTGCAAAATTAACTATTTTGCCGCAAAGTAGAAGAGAAAAGGAATAGAAATAATTAAAAATGCCGGCTAATTAAAGGTATTTTGACGTTTTAAATATGTTTTAGGCTCCCCAAAACGGGAAAACGGGAAATTTTGTAGTAACTTTGCAAAATAATGTATTGTAATTAGGATATTTACGCATGCTTTACGACATCACAAGCACCGGAAAAGCCTTTCTGACGGCCGCCGTCGTGTCTCTATGCCTCTCCTCCTGCATCAAGGAAGAGGCGCTCAACGCTGAGGCCGACATCACCGGCGTCAGCCTCGGGGCAGACCATCAGCTGCTGCGGGCCCCGGTAATCAACAACAACGACGTGACGCTTTTCGCCAATACCGGCGACAGTATCCTCGCACCGGTCTTCACGCTGACCGAGGGGGCCACCATCAGTCCGGCCTCGGGCACGCCAAGGCAGTTCTTCTCTACAAGAATGCAGCTGACCGACAAGGACGACGGCTCCACCGACACCACGTATCTCTACGAATCGACGCCGCAGACCTACACCGTAACCTCGCAGGACGGGCAATGGTCCAAGCAATACACGGTGAACGTGGTGAACAATGCCACGCCCTCCGACTTCCATTTCGACAACGTGAGATACTATGAGTTTGGCGGCAAGCCGATGTTCCAGATATTCTATGAGACCGTAGGCGGCAACCGCATCGACTGGGGTAGCGGCAACCAGGGGGCCTTGGTGACACTGGCCGCCAGCAACCCCTCTCCCAGCGACTACCCCACCTCGCAGGCCGACAACGGCAAAAGCGGCAAATGCGCAAAGCTCACCACCATCTCCACCGGAGCCCTCGGGGCGATGTTTGGCGCGCCCATCGCGGCGGGCAACCTGTTTCTCGGCTCGTTCGAGGTGAACATGAGTGACATGCCTGCCTCCACGCATTTCGGCATCCCGTTGCACAACACCGTACCCTCGTCGATGAGCGGCTACTACAAATATCTGCCGGGGTCCGAATACCGCAAGCTGACCGGCTCGGCCGGAAACTACGGCACGGAGCCAGTGCCGGGCAAGACCGACGACTTCTCGATATACGCCATCGTGTATGAGGTAACCAAGGACGAGCCATACATTGACGGCAACACCGTGATGACCTCGAAGAACATCGTGCTGCGCGCCGACGTGACCGACCACCAGTCGGGCAACGAGTGGGTGAGGTTCGACGTGCCTTTCACCGCACAGAACGGCAAGACCATCGACCGAAAGAAACTGGAGGAGGGTCGCTACAACATCGCCATCATCCTATCGTCAAGTGCCGACGGCGCCACGTTCTCCGGCGCAATAGGCAGCACGCTCTATGTAGATGAAATACACCTCAGCTATGAATAAAACCACTATCACACAATACTTCCCCTCACTGCGTGGCCTCAGGACAATAGCCGCGCTGGTTGTCGCGACGTCTCTCGCAATGCCTGCCAATGCGCAGGAAAACATAAACGACCGCGACCAAAACCTCATCAACATGCAGCAGAAAGGCTGGACCTGGGAGCTGAACGCCGGACTGAACATCGGCGGAGCGGCTCCGCTCGGCCTGCCGAGGGAGGTGAGGAAAGTGAGAAAATACAACCCGGGCCTCAACACCTCGCTTGAGGGAAAGGTGACAAAATGGTGGGGCCAGAGCCGCCACTGGGGCACGTCGATGGCGCTCAGGGCTGAGAGCAAGTCGATGGAGGTGAATGCCGACGTGAAGAACTACCACACGGAAATCATACGCGACGGCGACCGCGTGAGCGGCTATTGGACGGGCTTCGTCAACATCAAGTACGACGCCACCTACCTCACCCTGCCCGTCACGGCCGACTACCGCTTCAACGACCGGTGGAAGATTAGCGCCGGCCCGTTCGTCTCCTGGCGCTGCGACGGCTCGTTCTCGGGCTATGTCACCGACGGCTACCTGCGCAGCGGAAACCCGACAGGCGAGAAGATTGTCTATGAGAAGGGACAGCAGGCCACCTACGAGTTCGACAACGACCTCAGGCACTTCACGTGGGGCATGCAGGCCGGCGGCTCCTGGAGGGCCTACCGCCACTTCTCGGTCAACCTCAACGTGACCTACGCCTTCAACAACATCTTCCGAAAGGGCTTCACCACCGTGCGCAACACCCTGCACCCCATCTACGGAAACATTGGCTTTGGATACCGCTTTTAGAACAAATCAAATCAATAGAGTTTATGAAAAAAATTTTTACCCTCTTCGTGTCGGCCCTGATGGCAACGGCCTCGTTCGCCACCGACTACACGGACAACCTCACCGTGACGGTGAGCGGAATGGCCATGCCGACCATCCAGTCAACAATCTCTGTGACTGAAAACGCTGACGGCAGCTACAAGTTCGCGCTCAACAACTTTAAGTTCATGACATTTTCACTCGGCAACATCGTTGTTGACAACATCGCTGGCACTACCAGCAATGGCGTTACCTCATTGAAGGCCGCACAGGATGTCACGCTCTCACTCGGCACCATGCCGCTCAGTCTCATGGCCGAGAAAACAGACGGCAAACTCTATGCGCTGATCGACATCTACTACCCTCTACTGCGCCAGACCATCCATGTGGCGTTTGGCAACAACGATGGCCTTGGCTACCAGCTTAAGAACAGCGGATTCGAGGACTGGCATACGGCAACATTGAGTTCGATGATGGGAACTGCCAGTGGAGATGAGCCTAACAACTGGCACGACATGCTGAGCTGCTCATACGACAATCCCGTGATTGGCTATATGGCCGCCTACAATCCTTTCGTGTTCAAGTCCGATGTGGTGCGCCCGGGTTCCACCGGCAAGCAGGCCGCACTGTTGCATTCTGTCGATTTCGGATTCACCACTGCCAACGGCACCTTAACCACCGGCCGTCTGAACGCAGGCTCCACGACCCCTGCTGATGAGTCCAACCACGCCTACCTCGACATGAGCAAGACGGACAAGGACAGCAACGGTGACCCGTTCTATCAGACCATTGGCGGCACGCCGGACAGCGTAGTCGTCTGGATGGCCTTCAAGCAGGGAACGCCCAATGCCAGCTATCCTTACGCTACAATCAGCGCCGCCCTTACCGACGGTACCTACTATCAGGATCCCTCCTCAACGGCCTACACCAATGTGCGCGCCCTGGCAAAGGACACCACCATCGCCACGACCTTCACCACCGGCGCTCCCGTCTGGAAGCGCGTGGCAGTGCCTTTCAAGATGGTTGACGGCAACGTCGAGGGCAAGGCCCTGCTGCTCACCATGGCCACCAACGCCAAGCCAGGCAAGGGAAGCACCGACTCGCTCTATGTCGATGACCTGAGCCTCATCTACAACACGCCCGATGTAAGCGACATCACGTATAAAGGCACCACCATCAACGGCTTCGATGCCGACAGCACACGCTACACGCTCACCGGCGGTGCGGTCGTCAGCCTCGACGACATCAGCGTCACCACAACGGGTGCCAACGGCGCGCGCGTGTATAAGGAGTTGCGCCAGTCAGGTGCCGATGCCATCGCAACCGTCTCTGTATATAGTGGCGACCTCTCCGCAAGCAAGGTCTATACGCTGACCTTCAAGGGCGCCACCACCGGCGTGCGCGCCGTGGAGGTGGGCGATGTCAAGGCCGACGGACAGCCCATGGAGATTTACTCGGTCAACGGACAGCGCGTCGGCAGCATGCAGCCCGGACAGGTGTATATTGTCAGGCAGGGCAACAAGACCTTCAAGGTAGTGAGATAAGCAGCCGCAGTTAGCGGAGATGACATCAAACCGGCAAGTCCTCTATTTGGGGATTTGCCGGTTTTTTTTGTGGTATTGGCGTAGTGGCCGGCTCGGTGATGAAGATAACGTGGCGGCCCCCCATGGTGGTAGCAAACAGGTAACAGCTGCCACCATCCCTCAACTTCAGACGCTTGCGCAGCTCAGCCGCTGACAAGGGGAAATTGCGTACTGCGATGTTGGCCTGGGTGATACCCGCCAGACGCTGCCGCAGCTCGTGCTTGTTGAGCGTGGTGAGGCCGGTGATGCGGAACCGCCGGCCGGGGAAGTCAGCCACCTCCCGGCTGCTGACAAAGAGATGGGAGTCGCGGTCAACGGGCGTCACGCCGAATGCCGCTGCCAGCGCGTCAAAAACACCTGACTTCATAATGCTTGCATTCGGCACGCAGAGGCAGGTTCCCACAAGGCCATCGGGCCGCAAGGGCTGATATTCGGCCGCTGCCGCACGATATCCGGGCGAGGCTGTAATCATACGGCCGGACGGCTCCGATGGCTTCACACCAAAGGAAAAGGGCAACTCAAAGGTCTCCGCATCATTGGCGCATACCAAGCGGATGGCCTGCGTGTCCGCGGCGGCAGGCACTGAGGGCGACAGCACTAAGAGCAGCTCCTTGCACTCATTGCCCACGGAGACGATATGCACCTCGCGGCAATAGGGCATGAAAGCGCGGGCTGCGGCATGCCAGTCGAGCATCGGCGAGAGCTTGAGCAGCACGCCGGAAGTGGCCCTCATCAGCGTCTCCCTCAGTGCCAACACGTCGGGCGTGCAGTCGTCAATGCCAATCACCTTGCGGCCGTTGGCATCGCGGCGGGCGGGGTCGATGAAGACAAAGGGACGCGCCAACGGCCCGGAGGCAGATGCCAGGCGCTGCCGCAGATAGGCCACGCCGTCGCCGTTGACGGTCTCAGCGGCCGTGAGGCCAAGGCATTTGAAGTTGTGGCTGGCGATGGCGCATAGGCTGCGGTCACGCTCCACATAGACGGCCCTGGCAAAGTGAGGGGCGAGAAACGAGAAGTCGATGCCGAAGCCACCGGTGATGTCGATGAGCTCCGTGGGCCTCTGCTCGCCGTCGAAGCCGCCAAGCAGACGGCCGGCCAGCGCGGCCTTGTAGCGCGCCGTGGCCTCCGACGAGCACTGCTCCATATTGAGATGGGGCGGATAGATGATGCCGTCGGTGGCGGCCAGGGTGGGCAGCTTGGCGCGTGCCGTCTGCCATCCCGCTATCTGGTCGAGCGCGAAAGGCAGGTTGACGCCGTCCATGCCGTGGCTCCGCAGGGCCAGCAGCCTCACGTCGTCGGCGCGGTGGCGGCGTACAAAGTCGCGCGTGGCCTCATTGTCGAGGGACGCGGTGTCGTCGGCAATAGTATGGATGTCGTTCATCGTTAAGGCAAATTAAAAAAGCCCGCAGGGCACTGCGCCTACGGGCTTTAAGATATACGTGAGATATGGATTAGTCGGCCAGCTTAGCCTTGATGAACTCGCGGTTCAGACGGGCGATGTTGGCGATTGACTCATTCTTCGGGCATTCAGCCTCGCAAGCGCGGGTGTTGGTGCAGTTGCCGAAGCCGAGCTCTTCCATCTTGGCTACCATGCTCTTCACACGGCGTGCGGCCTCGACGCGGCCCTGAGGCAGGAGAGCGAACTGGCTCACCTTGCTCGATACGAAGAGCATAGCCGAACCGTTCTTGCAGGCAGCAACGCAGGCGCCGCAGCCAATGCAGGTAGCGCAGTCCATAGCCTCGTCGGCAGCCTCCTTGGAGATGAGGATGGCGTTGGCATCCTGAGCCTGACCGGTGCGAACGGAGGTGTAGCCGCCGGCAGCGATGATCTTATCGAAGGCAGAGCGGTCTACCATGCAGTCCTTGATGACAGGGAATGCGGCCGAGCGCCAGGGCTCAACGGTGATGACATCGCCGTCGTGGAAGCGGCGCATGTAGAGCTGGCAGGTCGTGGCGCCCTGTGCGGGTCCGTGGGGATGGCCGTTGATATAGAGTGAGCACATACCGCAGATGCCCTCACGACAGTCGTGGTCGAAGACGAAAGGCTCGTTGCCGCCCTCAATGAGCTGCTCGTTGAGAATGTCGAGCATCTCCAGGAAGGAAGTGTCGCCAGGGATATCTTTCATCTCAAAGGTGTCGAAATGGCCCTCTGCTTTAGGGCCGTTCTGCCGCCAGACCTTTAATGTAAACGAAATATTTTGATCCATCTTTGTAATAATCTGAATTGTTGATATTTATGTTTTAGCTCTTGTAGTTACGGGTCTGAACCTTGATGTACTGATAGTCGAGCGGCTCCTTGAACAGCGTGGGCGCGTTGGTCTCACCCTGATACTGCCAGCAGGCCACATACATGTAGTTCTCGTCGTCGCGCTTGGCCTCGCCTTCCTCGGTCTGGCTCTCCTCGCGGAAGTGGCCGCCGCAGCTCTCGTTGCGCTCCAGGGCGTCGTAGGCGATGAGCTCGCCCATGAGGATGAAGTCGCGCAGGTGGATGGCCTTGTCAAGCTCTACGTTGAGTCCCTCCTTGCTGCCCGGCACGCGCACGCAGGTGTTGAACTGCTCGCGCACCTCCTTCAGCATCTCAAGGGCCTTCTTCAGACCGGCCTCGTTGCGGGCCATGCCCACATAGTTCCACATTATCTTATACAGTTCCTTGTGGATGGAGTCAACGCTCATAAGCTTCGACTTGTCGGTCTGCTTGTTCTGGATGTCCATGATGCGGTCGATCTCAGCCTGCACGCCCTTCTCGGCCTCGTCAAACTCGGGGGCGTCGGTGGAGGGCAGCTTCACCTGGATCTGGTCGCTGAGGTAGTTCTGCATGGTGTAGGGGATGACGAAGTAACCGTCGCTCAGACCCTGCATCAGCGCGGAGGCGCCGAGACGGTTGGCACCGTGGTCGGAGAAGTTGCACTCGCCGAGGGCAAACAGTCCCTTGACGCTCGTCTGCAGCTCATAGTCAACCCAGAGGCCGCCCATGGTGTAGTGGATGGCCGGGAAAATCATCATCGGGTTGTCGTGCGGGTCAACGTCGGTAATCTCCTGATACATGTCGAAGAGGTTGCCGTAGCGCTGGTCCACGACGTCACGGCCGAGGCGCTGGAAAGCCTCAGAGAAGTCGAGGAACACGGCCAGACCGGTGTTGTTGACGCCATAGCCCTTGTCGGTGCGCTCCTTGGCGGCACGAGAGGCGACGTCACGCGGCACGAGGTTGCCGAAGGCCGGATAACGGCGCTCGAGGTAGTAGTCGCGGTCCTCCTCGGGAATGTCGCGTCCCTTGATCTCACCGCGCTGGAGCTTCTTGGCATCCTCCAACTTCTTGGGCACCCAGATGCGGCCGTCGTTGCGCAGCGACTCCGACATCAGCGTGAGCTTCGACTGCTTGTCGCCGTGCACGGGGATGCAGGTCGGGTGGATCTGTACGAAGCAGGGGTTGGCAAACCAGGCGCCCTTGCGGTAAGCCTGGATGGCTGCGGTGCAGTTGCAGCCCATGGCGTTGGTCGAGAGGAAGTAGGTGTTGCCGTAGCCGCCGGTGGCCAGGCAGACAGCGTGGCCCGCATAGCGCTCGAGCTTGCCGCTGACGAGGTTCTTGGCAATGACGCCGCGGCAGCGGCCGTCGATGATGACCACGTCCTCAACCTCGGTGCGGGTGTGCAGCTCCACAGTGCCGTGGTGCACCTCCTTCATCAGGGATGAGTAGGCGCCGAGCAGCAGCTGCTGGCCGGTCTGGCCCTTGGCGTAGAACGTACGGCTCACCTGCACGCCGCCGAACGAGCGGTTGGCAAGCATGCCGCCATACTCACGGGCGAAAGGAACGCCCTGGGCCACGCACTGGTCGATGATGTTGGCCGATACCTCTGCCAGACGATAGACGTTGGCCTCACGGGCACGGTAGTCGCCACCCTTGATGGTATCGTAGAACAGACGATAGACTGCGTCGCCGTCGTTCTGATAGTTCTTTGCGGCGTTGATACCGCCCTGGGCTGCGATGGAGTGCGCGCGGCGGGGTGAGTCTTGTATGCAGAAGTTAATGACGTGGAAGCCCATCTCACCGAGAGAGGCGGCGGCGCTGGCGCCGGCCAGTCCCGTTCCCACCACGATGACGGTGAGCTTGCGCTTGTTGGCGGGGTTGACGAGTTTCTGATGAGCTTTATAGTTGGTCCATTTTTCAGCCAGAGGGCCTTCAGGAATCTTAGAATCTATCTGTGACATAATAATATGATGCTGATTAGAAATTACCGGTGATTTAAGCTGCGCAGCTCATGGAAGGAGCGAAACCAAGCCAGAAAGAAAGAATAAGGATGGCGAAGACGCCCATGAGGACTGTGACATAGACAATGCCGATGCACTGCCAGCGCTTGAGCCAAATCTTGCCGCTGATACCCAGCGTCTGCATGGCCGACCAGAAGCCGTGGCTCAGATGGAACCAGATGGCCACGATCCAGACAAGGTAGAGAATGGAGAAAACGGGATTGGAGAATGTCTCCTTGATCCAGGCAAAGCCGTCGGCTGGGTCGTGGGCTACCTGCATCCCGGTGACCTCGGCCAACATCATGTGCGACCAGAAGTTGTAAAGGTGCAGCGCCAGGCCGATGAGAATGATCAGGCCCAGGACGAGCATGTTCTGCGAGGCCAGGCTCACCTCAGGGCGACGGCTCGTCACCTCATACCGCTGAGAGCCGCGGGCACGCCGGTTCTGTGCCGTCAGGATAAAGGCATAGACAATGTGACACACGGCAAGGAAAGCCAGGCCAAGGGTGCCGACAATGGCATACCAGTTTGCTCCCAGAAACTTGCAGACCATGTTGTAGGCGTCGCCTGAGAAAAAGGCGGCCACGTTCATGCAGCAGTGGAAGGTCAGGAACAGAATGAGGCAGATGCCGGTTACCGACATCACCACCTTTCTGCCAATCGGAGAATTAATTAACCACATAAATGATTGATTTTAAATTATTGAATGTTATTGTGAATTTTCCAACTTGAGCAACTTCGTAAGTACCACGGCATCAGGCATTATGGTGCGGGCGATTGTTCCGTGTGGCCATGCCGGGTCATCCGTTTTAGGTATGCCCGCACGGCTCAACGTCTGCAAAAATACTATATTTTAGTGATTAAACAAAGTAAAACCCGCAAAAAATCGAATATTTTAATTACTTTTGCCGCAAATGAAGAATACAGCTGATTTCAACTATGACGTAATCGTAGTCGGCGGAGGTCACGCCGGCTGCGAGGCGGCATGCGCCTCGGCCAACGTCGGGGCAAGGACCTGCCTCATTACAATGGACATGAACAAGATTGCGCAGATGAGCTGCAACCCGGCCGTCGGCGGCATCGCAAAGGGACAAATCGTCAGGGAGATTGACGCCATGGGCGGACAGATGGCGATGGTCACCGACCGCACCGCCATACAGTTCCGCATGCTCAACAAGGGCAAGGGTCCGGCCGTGTGGTCGCCACGGGCGCAATGCGACCGCGGGAAGTTCATCTGGGAATGGAGGCGCGCGCTCGACGGCACGCCCAACCTTGACATCTGGCAGGACCAGGCCGACGAACTCATCGTGGAGAACGGTGAGGCCGTGGGCGTAACCACCATCTGGGGCGTGACGTTCAGAGCCAGGGCCGTCGTCATTACGGCTGGCACCTTCCTCAATGGCCTGATGCACATCGGACGCCACAAAGTGCCTGGGGGCAGGTGCGCCGAACCTGCCTCCTACCACCTCGCCGAGAGCATCGCAAGATGGGGCGTGAGGACGGGCAGGATGAAGACGGGTACGCCGGTGAGGCTCGACAAGCGCACCATTCACTTCGAGGACACCACCGAGCAGCCGGGCGACACCGACTTCCACCAGTTTTCCTTCATGGGGGTGCAGCACCCCCTAAAGCCGCTACCATGCTGGACCTGCGAGACCAACGCCCGGGTGCATGAGACGCTGAGGGCTGATTTGGCCAATTCGCCCCTTTACAACGGTCAGATAAAGAGCACCGGGCCACGCTATTGCCCGTCGATAGAGACCAAGCTCGTCACCTTTCCCGACCGCGACCACCATCCTTTGTTTATTGAGCCGGAGGGCGAGGACACCAACGAGATGTACCTCAACGGCTTTTCCTCGTCCATGCCGATGGAGACGCAGCTCAAGGCCCTGCATGAGATACCGGCCCTGCGCGACGTCAAGGCCTACCGGCCGGGATACGCCATCGAGTACGACTACTTCGACCCCACCCAGCTCAGCCACTCGCTCGAGAGCAAGGTCATACCGGGACTGTTCCTCGCGGGGCAGGTCAACGGCACAACGGGCTATGAGGAGGCTGCCGGGCAGGGGCTCATGGCGGGGCTCAACGCCGCGCTCAAATGCGCCGGAAGCGAGCAGGTGGTGCTGAAGAGAGACGAGGCCTACATCGGCGTATTGATTGACGACCTCACCACGAAGGGCGTGGATGAGCCCTACCGAATGTTCACCTCCAGGGCCGAATACCGCATTCTTCTGCGACAGGACAATGCCGACGCACGGCTGACGGAGATGTTCTACAAGCTCGGCCTGGTGCGCCGCGACCGTTACGACTGGTGGCTGCAAAAGCAGGAGGCCATTCGCCACATCGTGGACTACTGCGACAACACCAACGTCAAGCCTGCCGCCATCAACGGCTTCGTGGAGAGCCTCGGCACTACCCCACTCCGCTTTGGCTGTAAGATTTCCGAACTCATCGGCCGGCCGCAGCTCTCAATCTCAAAGCTGTGCGACATTCTGCCCGAACTGAAGGCCGTGGTGGAATCACCGGCCAACAGAAAGGAAGAGATTGCGGAGGCCGCCGAAATCCTTATCAAATACAAGGGCTATATAGAGCGCGAGCTTGTCGTTGCCGACAAAATGCGCCGCCTGGAGAACATCCGCATCAAGGGACACTTCAACTACAGTGAGCTCCACGAGATAAGCATCGAGGGAAGACAGAAGCTCGAGCGCATCAACCCGGAGACGCTTGCCGAGGCCAGCCGCATACCCGGCGTATCACCAAGCGACATCAACGTGCTGTTGGTGCTGATGGGACGCTGACGGCACCACCGTGGAACAGCCGGAAGACGCAAATGTTCCACGTGAAACAGACCAACTGATAAATGTCTCATAAACAACGATATAACCATTAAAGTAAAACGTAAATGACGAACAAGGAAATCTTAATCAAGAACCTGAGGACCATTCCAGACTGGCCTATCAAAGGGGTGAATTTCCGCGATGTAACCACATTGTTCAAAAGTCCCGAGTGCGTTAAAATCATCAGCGATGAGATGTACGACCTTTATAAGGACAAGGGCATAACGAAGATTGTGGGCATTGAGAGCAGAGGCTTCGTGATGAGCTCGGCAGCCGCCATCCGTTTGGGCGCGGGCATCGTGCTTTGCCGCAAGCCAGGAAAGCTTCCCTGCGAGACCATACAGGAAAGTTATGCCAAGGAATATGGCATCGACACCATCGAGATCCACAAGGATGCCATCAACGAGAAAGACGTGGTGCTGCTACACGATGACCTGCTTGCAACGGGCGGGACGATGAAAGCGGCCTGCAATCTTGTGAGGAAATTCCACCCAAAGCGCATTTACTGCAATTTCATCATGGAGCTCTCATCAGAATTTCCCAATACACGTGCAAGCTTCGACAAGGATGTAGAGATAACCAGCCTGTTGAAATTTTAGGTCCGGTCATCACATAGGAAATCGTCGTCAGGGCGGGGTCATTCCCCGCCCTGTCTGTTTTAAATCCAGCGCAATCACACAACGGTTAAGCCTGTATGGCAATCACACAACGGTTAAGCCTGTTTGACAATCACAACAAGGTATAGCGTACGAGTAATCAAGGCCGAATTACTACAGTACTTCACGTGAAGTACTCGGGTAATCAAGGCCGAATTACTACAGTACTTCACGTGAAGTACTCGGGTAATCAAGGCCGAATTACTACAGTACTTCACGTGAAGTACTCGGGTAATCAAGGCCGAATTACTGCAGTACTTCACGTGAAGTACTCGGGTAATCAAGGCCGAATTACTACAGCACCCGGCCGAAGGACAAAAGAGACTATTGCCACACCTTATTATATTATGGCATTGCCGCCATCACAATGTAGCCAGTGACGGGATATCGGCATGAACGGACGGCTTCAAAGCAGCGCAGCGGTATTAGTGGTATCGGTATGAACGGTAGGCTTCAAAGCAGCGCAGCGGTATTAGTGTAGTGGCCGGCCTGGTGCCGGCCACCAGCCGCCGGTATGGATGTAATATGCCGGTATGAATTCGTCTTTTCGGTATGTATTTGTCTGCCGGTATGTATTCGTCATGCAGGTATGTATTCGATATTCATCGGTAAACAATGCCGTTGATTTTAAAATGCTTTGCGGCTGGTGGCCGACACGAGGTCGGCCACTACACTAAAACCATAATCACAATATATGAGCTATACCGTATGGCTGAGAACCTTTAATCCAGACATGGGTAAAAGGGATGTTAGACTTCTGTCAGACATCAGGTGAGGCCGTATGCATTTGCCGAGGATAATATCACGATTGCTCCCGGTATTAGTGTAGTGGCCGGCCTTGTGCCGGCCACCAGCCGCCGGTATGGATGTAATATGCCGGTATGTATTCGATATACATCGGTAAACACTGCCGTTGATTTTAAAATGCTTTGCGGCTGGTGGC
>CABVDL010000041.1 GCA_902497035.1 uncultured Prevotella sp. | reverse complement strand
CGGCCTTATGTTGCGTTGTTGCGTTGTTGCGTTGTTGCGTATGAGAGGAGCAACGTGCAATGAGCGACGGGCAGTGGGCAACGGGCAGCCCCGTCCTGCCAAACGATATACATACCTTGAACCAATAATAATTATGCCCCCCACAAACCATAATTTCGGGAAAATGAGGCTTACGGCTTGCTGTTAACAGATTTTAACCGCAATAGAGACGGGAAATTTGGCTAAGGAGAAATAATGTCGTAAATTTGCAGACACATGGCGGCAGGGCGGCACTGAGAATATTCACACGCAGTAAGCAGTAAACTAAAGAAAAAACAGCATGGCCAACACTTCATATCTCGACGTACAACATCTCACAAAATCGTTCGGCGCGCGCGTGCTGATGGACGATATCAGCTTCTCCATCGACAGCGGCCAGAAAGTGGGTCTCATTGCCCGGAACGGCACCGGCAAGTCGACCCTGCTCGAGATTATCGCGGGTCACGAGGGCTACGATGAGGGCAGCATCGTATTCCACAACGACATCCGTCTTGGCTATCTTGAGCAGCAGCCGCGGTTCACGGCCGGCGAGCGCGTGCTTGAGGCCTGTGTGAGTGCCAATGCGAACGAGGAGCGAAAACTCCGGGCACGGCAGATGCTCACGCAGCTGCAAATCAACGACCTGGCCCAGCCTATGGGTGAGTTGAGTGGCGGGCAGCAGAAACGCGTGGCACTGGCCAGGGCATTGCTCTCAGAACCTGACTTCCTCATCCTTGACGAGCCAACCAACCACCTCGACCTTGAAATGACGGAATGGCTTGAGGGCTATCTCTCACGGGCGCGTCTGACGCTCCTTATGGTGACTCACGACCGCTTTTTCCTCGACCATGTGTGCGACACCATCCTCGAGCTCGACGACCGTACTATCTACACCTACCGCGGCAACTACGCCTACTACCTGGAGAAGCGTCAGGAGCGCATCGACAACCGGCGCGCCGAGATAGCCCGGGCCAACAACCTCTACCGCCGCGAGTTGGCGTGGATGCGCAGCACGCCACAGGCCCGCAGCCACAAGGCCCGCTTCCGCGAGGACGCGTTTGCAGAGCTTGAGGCCCGTGCCCATAGGCGCATTGAGGAGCGGCAGCTGAGGCTCAAGGCGGGCAGTGTGTACATCGGGTCGAAGATATTCGAATGCAAGCATGTCTCAAAGAAATTCTCCGCGCAGGACGGTAGTGCGAAGATTATTCTCAACGACTTCAACTACAATTTCGCGCGCTTTGAAAAAATGGGTATAGTCGGAGGCAATGGCGCAGGCAAATCCACTTTCATAAAAATGCTGCTTGGGCTGGTGCCGCCAGACAGTGGTAGCTTCGACATCGGCGAGACGGTTAAGTTTGGCTACTTTGCGCAGGAGGGCCTGCAGCTGGACGGAGAGGAAAAGGTCATCGACGTGATTTCTTCTGTTGCCGACTATATCGATTTGGGCGACGGACGGAAAATGACGGCATCACAGTTTCTCACGCTCTTTATGTTCTCGCCCGAGGAGCAGCAGAGCTACGTCAGCAGGCTCAGCGGCGGTGAGCGGCGCAAGCTCTGCCTCTGCACGGTGCTGATGCGCAATCCCAACTTCCTGGTACTCGACGAGCCTACCAACGACCTCGACATCCCGTCGCTGCAGGTGCTGGAGCAGTATCTTGCCGACTTTCGCGGCTGCGTCATTGTGGTGAGCCACGACCGTTACTTTATGGACAAGGTGGTTGACCACCTGTTGGTTTTCGAGGGCAACGGAGCCATACGTGATTTTCCAGGCAACTATACACAATACCGCGAATGGCTCTCGCTCAAGCCAAAGGAGGAGGGGCAGAAGGGCCGGAAGGCGACTGCTGAGGATAAAAAGTCAGACTACCACCACGACACCAGACGACGCATGTCGTATAAGGAAAAACGCGAGTTTGAGCAGCTCACTACCGACATCAAGGCTTTGGAGGACGAGCAAAAGCAGTTGGAGGTCGACCTTTGCAGTGGCAGGCTGTCGGTGGAGGAGCTGACTGAGAAAAGCAAGCGGCTGCCACAGCTCAAGGATGAGCTCGATGAAAAGGAGATGAGGTGGCTTGAGCTGAGCGAACTGGAATAACATGAGCCTCGTGTCACGAATTCTCCCCATACTATTGACGGGGCTGTTGCTTTTTGCCCGGGTACTGCCGTCCCCAGCCAAAAGGGAGAGCAAGATGAGACTCGTGAGGCGCATCCATACCTATGCCGCCACTGTCGATACGACGGTTGACAGCTCGCGTGAAGCCTATTCCTATCTGCGCACGGTCATCAACGTCAAGCAACGCAACGGACTGCTGATGTCGGTTCCCTCGTGCTTTCTCATCGCCCGCAGCAAAGACCGCAGTTTCCTCACCGAGAGCTACAGCAACGTCAGACTGGTGCATTACGACGAGGCTGTCACCACGCCACTCATCCGCATCACCACACTGCCAAGGGGCAGGCATGCCCTGGATGCTTTTTCACGCTACCTCACACCGACGGTCTATGGTGAGTATATCTTCGGCAACATGCTCATCTCGCCGTTCCACCCGCGCAACGCTAAATTCTATTCCTATCATATCGACGTGGTGCACAGCGGCAACTACATATCTTTGAGGTTCAAGCCTAAGCGCATCAGCACGCAGCTCGTCAGGGGAACGGCACGCATAGACGGTCTGACGGGGCGCATCATCTCCTGCGACTTCAGTGGAGAATACGACCATGTGGGCTTCACCATCAAGCTGGTGATGGGCTATAAAGGACTGCAGTCGCTGTTCCCGACGCGGTGTGAGACGATGCTGCGCTTCAACTTCTTAGGCAACAAGATCTTCGGACAGAGCATGCAGTATTTTGACATGCCTCGTGAGTTGCCCGACTGTGCTTTCAACGGACAACTCGAGAACTTCGGCCTCATGGACAAAATTCGCCCTGAGCCGCTCGACAGCACGCAGCGGGCCATCTACCGCAGGATGCTCGACAGGCGCACGGCCGACTCGCTGGCACAGGCTGACTCTGCGCGCCACCGTCGGCCGTCATTCGCCAAGCGCGTGCTTTGGGACATCATAGGCGACAATGTGCTCAACCGCTACAAGACCTCCTTTGGCATGAACAACCGCGGGTATGTCCGCGTCAACCCGGTCATGAACCCGCTCTACATGGGCTACAGCAAGCGCAAGGGACTTACCTACAAGTTAGACGTCAACTTCAGTTATCAGTTGGGTGACAACAGTGAGATAACGACTCGCTTCCGCGGGGGCTATGCCTTCAGGCTGCACCAGTTCTACTTCCGTGTGCCCGTCTATTATTATTTCAACAAGCGGCGCAACGGCTACGTGAAGCTCGAGCTGGGCAACGGCAACAACATCAGCCGTCGCTCAATGGATGAGATTGTGGAGATGACCCCGCGCGACACGTTGGGGATGGGTGCTATTGCCGGTCAACTTAACGATTTCAGACAGGGCGACGCACGTCTGGTATTCAACTATGACCTCAGCTCCCGTTTCAGTTTTCAGATCGGATTAATCTATCAGTTGCACAAGGCCGTCAACGAGCGGGCATTCAAGTTCCTGAACTATCCTTCCGCTTTCAAGTCTTTTGCTCCCGCCCTGGAGCTGCAGTGGCGGCCATGGGGATGGAGCGGCCCCATCATCACCGGCGACTACGACCATGGCCTGCCCCATGTGCTGGGAAGCAACAACCGCTACGACCGATTCGAGTTCAACGGTGAATACATCCACCACCTCAACAAGTTGCAGCTTATCGAGGCGCGCGCCGGCGTAGGCTTCTACACGCAGAAGGGCGGCCGGTCGCAGTTTCTCAACTATGAGAATTTCAAGGAAGACAACATTCCGGGTGGCTGGTATGACGACTGGAGCGGCGGATTCGAGTTGCTCAGGAGCGAGACCTACAATCAGTCTGACTACTATTTCCGCGGCAATCTGACCTACGAGAGTCCGCTCTTGCTGTTGAGCTGGGTGCCGATAGTGGGCCGCTACATGGAGATGGAGCGCATCTATGTTTCAGCCCTGCAGGCGGTGAGCGTCCATCCTTATGTTGAGGTGGGCTACGGCTTTACCACACGTCTGTTCTCCGTCGGGGCTTTCATGAGCTCGGGGCAGGGCAACCGTACGTTTGGCGTGAAGTTTGGTTTTGAGCTGTTCAGGAATTGGTAGAAATAAATGACCGGCCGGGCTACTCAAAGTTTTCGGCCCGGCCGGTTGCCAAAGCAATGGTCACTGCTGCTGCAATAACGTTGTCGCAGGCTATTTCATTATCACTACGGGCATCTTATGCTCACTTTCGTTGATATATCCGTGGCGATAT
Source organism: uncultured Prevotella sp. (assembly GCA_902497035.1). Lineage (GTDB taxonomy): Bacteria > Bacteroidota > Bacteroidia > Bacteroidales > Bacteroidaceae > Prevotella. The sequence goes on along the minus strand of CABVDL010000041.1, from coordinate 17,257 downwards.
GCGTAGAGCAGTTCCTCAAGGTCTGCAATCTGCGCGTTCAGCTCGCGGCCCTTGTCGGTGTCGGCCACGTGCATGCGGTGGGACGACATCTCTACGATTTGAGTAGTCGATTTGATGTCGGTGCCTCGCAGGATGGCGTCCTCAGTGCTGGTGAACGGCTCATGTTGCACAAGCTGGAATCCGCGGCTGTGATAGACGAGCGTGTAGCCCGCTATGCCCGTCTCTTTGTGATAGGCCTGAGAGAAGCCGCCGTCGATAACCATCATCTTGCCGTTGGCCTTGATGGGGTTCTCGCCGCGTCCCACTTTTACCGGCACGTGGCCGTTGATGATGTGGCGGTTCTTTCCCGTGATGCCGAAGGCTTTGAGAATGTTGTCGCACACCTGCTCGTCGTCGCGCAGCTCAAAATAGCAACCTTTCTTTTCCTCGTGCGTCTCTTTTTCCGCAATAAAATATCTTTCAAACGTCGCCATCTTCGACTTGTCAAAGAGCGGACTGTCGGGGCCGCACCACAGGTAGAGGAAATAGTCGATGGCATATTGTCGCTCTTCCATCGGTGAGTCTGTTTGGAAGGCAGTGCGGATGAGCCTGCCGGTATCGGACATCAGCTGCTTGCCGCGGCAGCTGTGGCCAGGGTAAATCTCAACCTCTTTCAGGCTTCCGTCGCTGTTGAGCGGCACTGAGGCATGGTAGAGCAGGTTGTTGTTGTAGATGCCGTACATGCATCCGTGGGCGAGCAGCGTACGCACGTGCTTGTGGAGCTTTTCGCTGACCTCAAAACTATGGTGCAGTTTTTGGATGAGGTCGTGTTCCTCTGCGGTGAGCTTGTTGGGATGCTCAGGGTCAATGGTCGGGAAATGGCAGCTCGTGAGCTTATATTCCTTGCCGTCGAGCGTGATGGTGCCTTTCTTATAGTTGACGGCCTTGAACAGTGCGCGGTCCTGCATCTTCCACTCGGGATGACGCTCATAGAGCTGGCCTTCCAACTTGAATTGCAACACGGCTATGGCCTTATGCTCGCGGGCGATGAGCAGTTTCGTCTTGTCGTCGAGATGCGCTGCGCCACCGCTCAGCTTAGGCATGAATTCCTCGCAGGGGTCGTCACCATAAACATCCATTGCAAAAGTTGCCAGCGGCACGAGATTGATGCCGTAGCCCTCCTCAAGCGTGGTGAGATTGGCATAGCGCAGCGAGAGGCGCATCACACAGCACATGCAGGCGTCGTTTCCGGCTGCGGCGCCCATCCAAAGTATGTCGTGGTTGCCCCAGGTGATGTCCCACGAATGATAATTCTCGAGCATGTCCATAATCTTGTGGGCGCCGGGGCCTCGGTCGTAGATGTCACCGAGGATGTGGAGCTGGTCGATGGCCAGTTGCTGGATGACTTTTGAGATGGCGATGATGAAGTCGTCGGCGCGGCCGGTGGAGATGATGGTGTCGATAATCACCTTTACGTAAGCCGTCTTGTCGGAGTCCTCGGTTCGCTCGTGCAGCAACTCCTGAATGATGTAGGAGAAGTCGTAGGGCAGCGACTTGCGTACTTTAGAGCGGGTGTATTTGCTTGATACATCGCGGCATACGGCCACGAGGTGGTGCAGCGTGATGTGGTACCAGTCGTTGATGTCTGGCTCCGAGGCCTTGACGAGCTCCAGCTTCTGCTCGGGATAATAGATGAGGGTACACAGCTCGCGCTTCTCCACGTCGCGCAACGTGGTGCCGAAAAGCTCGTTCACTTTTCGCTTGATGTTGCCCGACGCATTCTTGAGAATATGCTGAAAGGCTTCGTATTCGCCGTGGATGTCGGCCACAAAATGCTCTGTAGCCTTTGGCAGGTTGAGAATGGCCTGCAGGTTGATAATCTCAGTGCTGGCCTCTGCGATGGTTGGAAAAGAATGGGAAAGTAGCTGAAGATAGCGGAGGTCCTTTTGGATGTCGTAATGTTGTTTTGCCATAATGTGGTGGAATTAAGATTAAAGATTGCTGCCGGTTGCAGGTCGGGAAGTTTATTGTGGATAAATTTCGAATTTGGTCAATGCGGAGTAAAGTCTCTTTGTATGTTTGTCGTAACGGCTGTCGAACGGCATGAAGCCCTCGGTGAGTCCGAGGAAGTCGTGCATCCCGGCCATGAGCCGCTCGCTGAAGTCAAGCACATCAAGTTGCTTGGCCATGTCGGCAACGGCATCTTCGTCCATGTTGGTGAACCGCATGGTGCGGTAGAGGTCGGTGAGATGAAGCAGCGGGGCCGTGCGGTGGGCAAGCTCATATTGGAGATTGAGCAGCTGGAGGCAGACGCTTTGTTCTGTAGCATCATGCTCGGCAAAGACTTCCTTCACCTTGTTGCGCAACAGCAGGTTGCGCGACAGTAGCGTGTCGCCTCGCAGATGCCCGTCGGCATAGTTGCTTATTGGCTTGAAGCGGTTGAGCGAGGTTATGTCCAGGGTCGGTTTTTCGATACCCAGTCGCTGCAAGGATGTCTTGAGGATTGCGCTCAGTCTTTCGTCACTTGCGTAGATGAGTGTGCGGCGCCATTGCTCGTCGGTGATCTGTGAGAGGGCGGCGGCGACCGACTGCCTATGCTCGTCGTTTTCCAGTGCGGCATTGTCAATGCCTATTTGAAGCAGCTTGCCGAGCAGTTCTCTCGTCTCGCTGGTGAGCAGTATGCGGGCGTTGGTGTCGAGTACCTTGCGATAGAGCTGAAGCAGCTGGGTGGCAGTCTCCTCGAATGTGGCAAGGCTTGTCAACACGGGGTTCTTGATGAGTGCAACGCGTGGGTTCCAGTCGAGCTTTTGAAAAGTGCTTTGCTCGAGCTGCCCGCATACTTGAACAGCCGCGGCGCGGGTTGTCAGCGTGTGTTGCCACTTGAAGAGCAGCGTCTTCCGGTGCCGCTCATTCTCCCACGGCTGCAGCATTCCTAAGGGCGTGAGAATATAAGGTGTCAGTCCGGTGTGAGCTTTTCCGGCCAACTGGCATGCGCTGTTGCTCCAGCAACCGAAGATATGGATGATGTCGTAGTCGGAGGGTGTGGTGGAAACTTTCTTCCCGTCAGTCGTGGCCAGGGTCACGTCGGCATCTCCGCTCAGGCATGCAGCCAAGCGGGTGGTCAGCTCGTGATGAATGCCGATGGCATCGGTCTGAGTTGGAACGTAGAAGAGTATGCGCAGGCGGCTCATTGCTTGTGGGTGGTGAAGTCAAGTTTGTTGGCCAGACGGTGGCGAATGATGTAGCCTAAGTTGTGCCAAATCAGCGACAACTCATAGGGATAGATAGCCAGTATAGGGAAATGCTGGCCGAATGCCTTCGCTGCCTTATGCCCGAAGACCGTGCGCAGGACAATCGTCAGCAGCAGCGACGTCACGGCTGCGGCTCCTACAATGAGATTGAGCGCCAATGCGGCATAAATAATGGCCGCAATGATGCAGATAAAGTTGAGGTGGAGCAGCGTTTGGTCAAGATTGAACCACACGCGGTGCGAAAGGTTTCGCTGAAGCCATTTGCGGGTCTCTATATAGAAGATGTGGGCGTTCATCCACGTCTTGTGGGTGGGTGCGTCGTCAGTCATCCATGCGGCGCTGTCGGTCACGAGTCGTGTGCCGTCGGCGGTTGAGAACTTGTTGACCAGTGCGTCGTATTCGCCCCGTATGAGGTTCAGCGTACCGAGGAAGCCGTCGCTCGCCATGAAGTCGCTCTTGCGTAGCAGGAGGTTGTGGCTCAGCGTTCGGTAGGCTTGTCCGCGGCTGTCCTCCCGCATGAGGTAGTAGGCCATGTTGAGCCGTTCGAAGCGCTTGAACGACGTGGTCTCGTCGCTGTAGCCTCCATAGCCTATGACCATGCGGGCATCCTTGTCGCAGGCTCGGGTCATGGTGCGGAGCCATTGCCGCGACGACGGTCTGGTGTAGGCCTCGGTGAGCAGCACCCACTCTGTGCGCGAGGCCTTCACGCCGAGCGTCATGGCGAGCTTCTTGCGGCTCATATAGCGCGATGACTCGGGAATGTAGGTCATGTAGAGGCTTGCGTGGCCATCAGACTTATTCAGGTCATTTTGAATGTGCTTCACCACGTCCTCTGTGTCGGGATAGCCCTGCTCGACGATGACTATCACCTGATAGTCAACGGGATAGTCCTGGTCAAGCAGCAACGGCAAGTTCGCTTTCAGGGCCTCGGCCTCATCGTGGGGTGTGAGGATGACGGAGACCGGTACTGCCTCGGCTTGCCCGTCTTCAGCTGAGGAGTCAGCGGATGCTTCCTCGTTGACGGCCGTCTCCTCGGCAGGTTTCCTGAACCGCAGGAAAGGGTTGAACAGGGCCGAGACTATGGCGACGATGAGTAGTGCGGCAGCACTGATGATGGTAAAATCGTTGATGATGAGTATATCGTCCATTGATTACAAATCTTCAGTAAGATAACCTTTGGGCAGCGGGCGGCAGTTGTATTGGCTTGCCATAATCTCGCCGTAGGCTCCGGCCGAGCGAATGGCGATGAAATCGCCGCGGTGGGCGTGGGGCAGGCGCACATCCTTGCCAAAGACATCGCTCGACTCACATATCGGTCCCACGACATCATACAACTCCTCAGGGGCCTCGCTGCTCAGGTTCTCAATCTCGTGGTGGGCGCCATAGAGGGCAGGGCGTATGAGGTCGCTCATGCCGCCGTCGACAATGCAGAACTTCTTCACCGAGCCTTGCTTCACGTATAGGGTGCGTGTGATGAGACTGCCCATCTGCCCCACGATGGCACGTCCAAGCTCAAAGTGCAGCTTCTGGCCCTCACGCAGTTGCAGGTGGGTGGCATAGGTGTCGAAATAAGCCTTGAAGTCGGGGATGGGGTGACCGTCGGGGTCGTCATAGCGTATGCCGAGGCCTCCGCCGACATTGATGTTCTCAATCCTGATGTCCTCTTTGTCAAGCTCGTCCTGCAATTCGTTGATGCGTTCACAGAGTCGCTCAAAGTCGGTCATGTCGAGTATCTGACTGCCGATGTGAAAGTGGAGGCCGGCGAAACGGATGTTGGCCAGGGCCTGTGCCTCGCGGATGAGCGGCTGCATGTCGGCCATGGCTATTCCGAACTTGTTCTCAGCGAGGCCCGTGGTGATGTTGGCATGGGTATGGGCGCCCACGTCGGGGTTGATGCGGAAGCAGACGGTGGCCACCTTTCCCTTTGCTGCTGCCAGCTCGTTGATAATCTCCAGTTCGGGCTTGCTCTCGACGTTGAAGCAGAAGATGCCCGCGTCAAGAGCGGTGTTGATTTCCCAGTCAGCCTTGCCCACGCCTGCATATACGGTCATTGATGCAGGGAAGCCGGCGGCCAGCGCGGCTTTTATCTCGCCTCCGCTCACGCAGTCGGCACCCAGTCCGGCCTTTGCGATGAGGCGCAGCACCTTGGGGTTGGCGTTGGCTTTCACGGCATAGTGGACTGCGAAGCCCGGGCGCTCCGCAGTCTCCTCACGCACCGCCTGCAACGTCGATTGAAGCAAGGCGGTGTCATAATAGTAAAATGGTGTGGCTTTGTCTTGAAACTTATCTATAGGAAACGAAGTCTTCATAACACGGTTATTTAAATAAGGTGTCGCTCAGGCTCTGCAGTGCGCGCTTCTTGTCGGCTTCCTTAATCAGGAACGAGATGTTGTAGTTGGAGCCGCCGTAGCTGATCATGCGCAGTGGAATGTTGTTCATCGCCAGCGTAGCCTTGGCCTCAAAGCCCACGTTGCTCCAGTCGAGGTCTCCGACGACACAGATGATGCACATGTCCTTGTCAACGGTCACTGTTCCGTATTTCTTCAGCTCATCCACTATCTCGCCAAGATGCGTGTCGTTGTCGATGCTCATGCTGACGCCTACCTCCGACGTGGTGATCATGTCGATGGGGGTCTGGTAGCTTTCAAAGATTTCAAACACCTTACGCAGGAAGCCCGTGGCCAGCAGCATGCGTGAGGACTTAATCTTGATGGCGGTGATGTTGTCCTTTGCCGCCACGGCCTTGATGGTTCCTTTCTTTAGCTCATTGTTGATGATGGTACCCTCGGCCTCGGGCTCCATAGTGTTCTTCAGCCGCACGGGGATTCCCGCGTATTTAGCGGGCTGCACGCAGGTGGGATGCAGGATTTTCGCGCCGAAATAGGCCAGCTCGGCCGCCTCCTCAAAGTTGAGCTGGTGGACGGCGGCCGTATGGTCAACGAAGCGTGGGTCGTTGTTGTGCATTCCGTCGATATCTGTCCAGATTTGTATTTCCTCTGCGGGCAGGGCCGCGCCGATGAGCGACGCCGTATAGTCGGAGCCGCCGCGCTGAAGGTTGCTCACCTCGCCGTAGGCATTGCGGCAGATAAAGCCCTGTGTGAGATAGATTTGGCAGCCGGGGTGCTGCTTCATCACCTCAGGCAAGTGCGCTTTGATGAAAGGCGTGTCAGGCTCTGAGTTCTTGTTGGTGCGCATAAACGAGAGGGCATCCAGCAACACGCTCCTCACGCCCTGCTCCTGCAGGTAGTTGTTCATCATGTTTGTTGAGATGATTTCTCCCTGTGCGACGATGACTTTCTCTTCGAAACTGGTGAAGATTCCTTTTGTGTAGGAGCGGAGAAGCAAGAGTTCCTTGGTGAGGAACTGCCTGGTACGGCTCTTGAATTCCTCGCTTGAATAGAGCTCGTCTATATGGCCGAGGTACTTCTCCTCGAGTCGGTTGATGACTTCGTTTGCGCCTTCGGGATTTTTCTTATAGAGGTAATTGCTGATCTCTACCAGGCTGTTGGTGGTGCCGCTCATGGCCGACAGCACCACAAACGTGGGTTCGCCCGACCGTGTAATGAGCCTCGCCACTTCTTTCATGCGCTCGGGGCTTCCGACGGAAGTACCCCCAAATTTCATTACCTTCATATGCCTTTTATGTTTGATTGTTGTCTTATTGATTGTCGGCTACGCTGCCGCCGCCTGGCGCTTCCTCTCCGTCCTCGGTGAGGTCAAGGCTGTTGAACTCCTTGGTGACGTCGCTCAGCCGGCCGCCCTTGCACCGATAGACGACTCCCGGGAACTTGTTGAGCATCGATATGTTGTGGGTTGACATCACCACCGCCGTGCCGTCGAGCGTGATGTCTTTCAGCAGTTTCACGATGTTGTTGGCCGTCTCGGGGTCGAGATTGCCGGTGGGCTCGTCGGCGATGATTATCTTTGGCTTGTTGAGCAAGGCCCTCGCGATGGAGACGCGCTGCTGTTCGCCGCCCGACAGCTCATGGGGCATGGCATTGATTTTCTCTGTCATGCCGACGGCCTCAAGCACCTCGTTGATGCGGTCCTTGATTTTTTGCTTGTCTTTCCAGCCCGTTGCGCGCAGCACGAAGTACAGGTTCTGGTGTACGTTGCGGTCGTGGAGCAGTTGGAAGTCCTGAAAGATGATGCCCATCTCACGGCGCAGCGCAGGTATTTCCTTTCGCTTCAGCGTCAGCAGGTTACGCCCCAACACCTCGGCTTTCTCTGCCTCGTCCTTGTAAAGGTCCAGCTCGCAGTAGAGCGTCTTCAGCAGGCTGCTCTTGCCCGACCCCACCTTTCCTATGAGGTAAACCAACTCACCCTCGTCGACATGGAAGTCCACATCGTCGAGGATGAGCTTGTCCTGCTGGTATATTTTAACTTTCTGATAGTCAATCAACATGATTTATGGTATTGTGATGTTACTTTCCGCTTTTGCTATAACAGTTGTCCGGACTCAGACCTTGCTCTTGGCCAGCCGCCGGGCCTTGTCCCAGTCGGGATTATGGCGCTTGGCCAGCTCTGCGGCCACATCCTCGAGGCGCAGTCCCTTGCCCGTGAGCAGCACGATGAGGTGATAGAGCAGGTCGGAGGCCTCGTAAATGAGCTTCTCGTTGGTGCCGTTGGTGGCCTCAATCACGGTCTCGACAGCTTCTTCTCCCACCTTTTGCGCCATTTTGTTGACACCTTTCTTAAACAGGCTCGTCGTGTAGCTGCCCTCCGGCATCTCCTCATGGCGCTTGCAGATGAAGTCCTGCAGCTCTACGAGAAAGCTGATGGGGTTCACCTCATTGCGCTCACCCCAGCACGTGTCGGTGCCCAAATGGCAGACGGGACCGTCGGGATGGGCCTTGATGAGCAGTGTGTCGCGGTCGCAGTCGGCCTTGAGACTTACCAGATGAAGGTAGTTGCCCGAGGTCTCGCCCTTGGTCCACAGACATTGCCGCGAACGGCTGTAGAAGGTGACGAGCCTCGTCTCAAGCGTCTTTTCATAGGCTTCCTTGTTCATGAAGCCCAGCATCAGCACCTTGCCGCTGACGGCATCCTGTATGATGGCGGGAATGAGTCCGCCCATCTTGTCAAAGTCTAAATCGTTGTTCATCGTTGTGTCCGTTGTGTTTGTTGTGTCCATCGCTGTCTCAGTGCCTGGTGTCGTATATTTTCAGCATCTGACGTTGACCCCCCGTTTCCGCAGATATTTCTTCAGCTTCGGTATTTGTATTTCGCCGTAGTGGAAGACGCTCGCTGCCAGTGCGGCATCGGCCTTGCCGTGGGCGAAAGCATCATAGAAATGCGACATTGCTCCTGCGCCGCCGCTGGCGATGACGGGGATTGATAGGTTGTCGGCCAGCACTGCGAGCTGCTCACAGGCGAAGCCGTTTTTCACGCCGTCGTGGTCCATGCTTGTGAAGAGTATCTCTCCGGCTCCGCGGCTCTCAGCCTCTTTGGCCCAATCGAGCAAAGGCCTGTCGGTGCGCTCGCGTCCGCCTTTGACGTAGCAGAACCACCCGTCGGCGTCGTGGCGCGCGTCGATGGCGCAGACACACACTTGTGACCCGAAGCGCCGGGCAATGTCGTCAATGAGCTCAGGATGGCGGATGGCGGCCGAGTTGACGCTGATCTTGTCGGCGCCCGCGTTGAGCAGCCGCTCCACGTCGGCTATGGTGTTGATGCCGCCGCCGACGGTGAAGGGGATGTTGATTTCTCTTGCCACGCGGCTCACCATGTCGGTGAACGTCTTGCGCCCCTCCACGGTGGCGGTGATGTCGAGAAACACCAGCTCGTCGGCGCCGGCTTCGCTGTAGGCCTTGCCTAAGGCCACGGGGTCGCCGGCCTGCCGCAGGTTCACGAAGTGGGTGCCTTTCACCGTCTGCCCGTCTTTTACGTCGAGGCAGGGGATGATGCGCTTGGCCAGTGAGTTATGGTTGGCTTGTGTCATAGTTGTTCGAGTTGTTGTATGTCGTCCGGCGTGATGCGTCCCTCATACCAGGCTTTGCCGAATACCACTGCGGGAATGCCGGCCTCTGCGAGCTCCTTGATGTCGCCTATGCTGCTCACCCCTCCCGAGGCAATGAGCTGCAGGCCGGGGTATTCGGCCATGATTTGCTTGTAGAGTGCCGTCGCGGGGCCTTGCAGCGTGCCGTCGCGGGAAATGTCGGTACATAGCACGTTTCTCACGCCTGCGTCGATATAGCGCTTGAGGAAAGGCAGCAGGTCGTCGGCCGTGTCCTCGAGCCACCCGTTGATGCTGACTTTGCCTTTCCTTACGTCGGCGCCGAGTATGAGGCGGTCGGCGCCGTATTCGGAGAGCCACCTCATGAACAGCTCGGGATGGGTGACGGCTATGCTTCCTGCGGTGACCATGGCAGCCCCGGCCTCAAAGGCGCGGCTGATGTCCTCGTCGGTCTTGATGCCGCCGCCAAAATCCACTTTCAGCGAAGTGGCGTCGGTGATGGCCTTCAGCGTGGCCTCGTTGACGATGTGCCTGGCCTTGGCGCCATCCAAATCGACCACGTGAAGCCGTCTGAAGCCCAGGCGCTCAAACTCGCGGGCTACGGTCACCGGATTGTCGTTATATACCTTTTTCTGCGCATAGTCGCCCTTGGTAAGGCGTACGCATTTTCCGTCGATGATGTCAATGGCCGGTATAAGTGTTGGTATCTTCATAAGCGTGTGTGCTGCTTAGCCGTTAATATGGTCGAGGAAGTTTCTCAATATCTGCTCGCCCACCTTTCCGCTCTTTTCCGGGTGAAACTGCGTGGTCCAGAAATTGTCCTTGTGCAGGGCCGCGGAGTAGGGGAGAATGTAGTCGGCCTGAGCGATGGTGCAGGAGCACAGTGGCACATAGTAGCTGTGGACGAAATAGACGAATGAGCCATCCTCCACACCTGCAAAGAGCGGGGAGACGGGCTGGTGCAGGGCCTGCCAGCCCATAGCAGGGACTTTCTCCTCATGGCATGTTGGCCGGAAGCGTCTCACGTCGGCCGGGAAGACGCCGATGCAATCGACGTTGCCCTCCTCTGAGTGACGGCAAAGCAGCTGCTGGCCCACGCAAATGCCCAGCACAGGCTGCCGCAGGCCGCGTATGAGCTCATCCATCTTATTGGCACGCAGATAGGCCATGGTGGTCAGTGCGCTGCCCTGGCCTGGGAAGACCACCTTGTCGGCCTTGGCAATGCGCTCGGCGTCGTCGGTAATGACTGGCTCGACGCCCAACCGCCGGAAGGCGTTGACTACGGAATACAGATTGCCTGCGTTGTATTTGACGATTGCAATGTCCATCTTGTCGTTACGCTCTGTTATTTTGCTGCAAATTTACGCAATATAATTGAAAGTTGAAAGAAAAGGGCCGCTTTTATTGGTCAGGCCTTTATCTCCGTGGCGGTCAACGCTACATTTCTGCTCAGCGCTATTCCAGGTCGAATATTTCCGACGGTGTCTTTCTCTTTAGCACGTCGATGGCAAAGTCGGCGCCTTTCTCGTTGCCGGCCACGATGCCGTGGCTGCGCAGGAGTTGCTTCACGGTCTTGGCGGCAAGGTCCGGGTGATTGTTCTCGTCGCTCAGATGGCAGAGCCAGACATGCCTCAGGTTGGGCGTGGCATACTTGTAGATGGCCTCTGCGCACTCGGTGTTGCTCTGGTGTCCATAGGGCCCGGCAATGCGGGTCTTGAGATGTTGCGGATAGGGGCCGGCCTCCAGCATCTGAAGCTCGTAGTCGGCCTCGATGACGAGGTAGTTTGCCTCGGCGATGAAAGACTTCATCTCGTCAGTGAGATGGCCTATGTCGGTCATCAGCACAAAGACGATGTTGCCATAGACGATGCGGTAGCCCACGTTGTCGGTGCTGTCGTGGGGTATGCCGAAAGGCGTGATGACAAACTCTCCGAGCTTGAGCGACGTGCCTTTCTCGATGACTTTTACGAGGCCTGGCTCAATTTTCTTTCTTACGCTCCAGTTCTTGTTTATTCCCTCGTGTGCGCCGACCGTGGTATAGACCGGCAGGCCGTAGTCGTGGCTCAGGCAGCCCACTGAGCGCACGTGGTCAGCATGGTCGTGGGTGATGAGAATGCCCAAGGCGTCGCGTATGGACAGGCCATAGCTCTTCAGGTGCTTCTTCAGCAGGCGCACGCCCACACCGGCGTCGAGGATGAGCATCTCGTCATCGGTATAGAGTAGGCTGCAGTTCCCACTGCTACCACTCCCAAACGAAACAAAATGTAGCATTATATGGTTTATTTTTCTACAAAGTTATGAAAAACAATCCACATTTGTCAGTTGCGTATGTACAAAAATGTTTAACTTTGCATTGTATCTGTCGATTTATAAGAATTCACCCAATGAGAATACGCCTTTTCAACGCCTGCGGCGCTTTTGTTTTTCTGTTTTTGCTTGTATGCGGCCTGTCTGCGTGCCACAAGGGCGACGAGGATCAGATGAGGGAGACGGTTGACTCGTTTGCCGAGGCGTATTTTAATTGGCAGTTTCAAAAGGCCTTGCCCCATGTTACGCCCGCTTCTGGGCGATGGCTGCATTATGCGGCCTCCCAGGTGACCCAGGAGGATATCGACTCGTTGCGCGCCATGGCCGAGGGGGCCGGTTGCAAAATCCAATCCGTTGACTACTCCGATGCCGACACATTGGCTGTTGTCACGGTTGCCGTAAGCCATTTTCTGGCCATGGACACCATAGGCCGTCCGAGCCATCTGGTGGATGAGGCCGTGTGCCGGTTGCCGGTGGTGTTTGCCAACGATAAGTGGAAAGTCAGCCTCAAGGCCTTGCCTCGGGTACGGAAGACGGCAGCCGAGTGAGCAGATAGCCTAATTTATACAGTCTGAACAGTAGCAGCGATGGGTTGTCTGACAGCAGATTGCGCCGCCATTGGCTTTCACGTCGGCTGAAGCGCCGTCTCATCAGGCCGCCAATCCAGGTGCCGCTGAGCCTGTCGGCCAGTCGCAGGAGCGGAGATAGCCCGGCCAGCTCGCTGCGGAATTCGCATAGGGTGTCCATTGCCTCCAGTGTCTTGCCAAGAAAGCTGCCGTTGGGCTCGAAGCGGGAGAAGCCCACGGGCGCGTCGATGTGCCGGATGGAACAGCCTGCCTTTTCGAGTTGCCTGCCCAACAGCACGTCTTCATAGCCGTATTTTTGAAAATGCTCGTCGAAGGGATGGCTGAGCAGCACCTCACGGCGAAACAGGGTGTTGCTCACCTTGAAGTTGGCCCACGGATGGCGGCTGCGGTATCCGGCCTGCTGCAGGTGCCTGGTCTTCCATTCGTAGCGGTAGCGCAGGTTTCCGTTGGGTCCAGGTGTCACGCGGTAGCCGCCGCAGACGATGTCGGCTGAGCCGATGGCCTCTGCGTAGTGGCGAAGCAGCTGACTATCGACGATGGTGAGGTCGGCGTCGATGAGCAGCAGCCATTGCCCCTTGGCGTGGCTGACGAGAAAGTTGCGGATGGCCGCGCGCCCGTCGTTGGTAGGCTTGGGCAGATACTGGCAGTGGGGCAGCTGCGCGATGGAGCGGTTGGCCTCGACGACGCGCCGGTCTGTGGAAACATCGTCGGCCACGATGAGCTCCCATTGCAGTCCGTCGATGTGTCCGGCCTGCCGGGCTAAGGCCTTGACCAGCGCGGTGCAGTCGTCGTTGTAGGTGGGCAGGAGAATGGAGAGCGTCGTCATTGTAGCCGTTCCCTGAGATAGTGGCCCGTGATGCTGTTGCTGTCTTTGGCTATCTGCTCAGGCGTTCCCGAGGCCACTATGTTGCCGCCGGCATTGCCGCCGTCGGGTCCGAGGTCAACCACCCAGTCGGCGCATTTGATGACCTCCATGTTGTGCTCGATGACCAGCACGGTGTGGCCACGCTGCAGCAGTGCGTCAAACGACCTCAGCAGCCGCTCGATGTCGTGGAAATGGAGGCCGGTCGTCGGCTCGTCAAATATAAATAAGGTAGGGGCCTGCTGCTCCTGGCCGATGAAATAAGCCAGCTTTACGCGCTGGTTTTCTCCTCCCGAAAGCGTCGACGAGCTCTGCCCAAGCTGAATATAGCCCAGTCCGACGTCTGAGAGAGGGCGCAGGCGGTTGACGATAGTTTTCTGCTTATGGGCTGAGAAGAACTCTATGGCCTCGTCAACGGTCATGTTAAGCACGTCGTCGATGTTTTTCCCCTCAAACCGAACGTCGAGTACCTCTTTCTTAAACCGCTTTCCGTGACAGGCCTCGCAGGTGAGCGTGATGTCGGCCATGAACTGCATCTCCACCGTGATGACGCCCGCTCCCTTGCACTCCTCGCATCGCCCGCCCTCGGCATTGAATGAGAAATACTGCGGCGTGAAGCCGAGCTGCTTGGCTAATGGCTGCTCGGCGAAGAGCTGGCGTATGGCGTCGTAGGCCTTAAGGTAGGTGGCGGGATTGGAGCGCGTGCTCTTGCCTATGGGGTTCTGGTCGACAAATTCCACGTGCTTGATGTCGGTCCAGTCGCCCTCCAGCGCGAGATATTCTCCGGGAAGCTCTGCCGCCTCGTTCATCTTGCGCTTGAGCGCGGGATAGAGGATGCCGTGGACAAGGCTCGACTTGCCCGAGCCTGAGACGCCCGTGACGGCGGTTAGCACGTTGAGCGGCAGTTCAAAGTCAACGTTCTTGAGGTTGTTCATCCGGCATCCGCGCAGCACGATGTGCCTGTTCCATTGCCGCCGCGACGTTGGGACGGCAATCTGCTCCTTATGGGTGAGGTATTTCAGCGTGTAGCTGTCCGGCCACTGGCTGAGCAGCTGCTGGCAGTCGCTGCCGCCTTCCCTGATGGATTGTGGCACGGGTCCCTCATAGACTATCTCGCCGCCATGCCGTCCGGCGTCGGGTCCGATGTCGATGAGCCAGTCGGCAGCCCGCATGATTTCCTCGTCGTGCTCCACCACAATGACTGTGTTGCCCTGCTGCTGCAGCTCGCGCAGCACCCGGATGAGGCGGTCGGTGTCGCGGCTGTGGAGGCCGATGCTTGGCTCGTCAAGAATATACAGGCTGCCGACGAGGGGTGAGCCGAGCGACGTGGTGAGCCTGGCGCGCTGGCTCTCGCCGCCTGACAGCGTGGTGGCCTGGCGTGAGAGCGTGAGATAGCCCAGTCCCACGTCGCAGAGGAAGCCCAGCCGCGACCTTATCTCCGTCAGCAGGCGCTTGGCCACGTGCTGCTCATGCTCGGATAGCTCTGCGTGGTCAAACCATTCCTTGAGCTTGTCAACGGGCATCTCCACCAGGTCGGTGATGGCGCGTCCGCCAACCTTTACCCACGTGGCCTCTTTCTTGAGGCGCGTGCCGTGGCAGTCGGGACAGACGGTGCGGCCGCGGTAACGGCTCATCATCACGCGGTACTGTATCTTGTACATGTTGTCCTTCACCATGTTGAAGAAAGCGTCGATGCATACGGCGTCGGCGCGCAGCTTGCCGTCCTTCCGCCTGTCGGAGGGCAGCCCGTGCCACAGCAGGTCTTTCTCTTTTTGCGTCAGCTGGAAATAAGGCTTGAAGATGGGGAAGTTGACGGTGGCCGCGCGTCGGCAGAACTCGTCCTGCCACATCTTCATCTTGTCGCCGTGCCAGCACTGCACGCAACCCTCATATACCGAGAGCGTGGAGTTGGGGATGACCAGCCGCTCGTCTATGCCGATGATGCTGCCGAAGCCCTCGCACGTGGGGCAGGCGCCGGCCGGCGAGTTGAACGAGAACATGTTGTCGTTGGGCTCCTCAAACACCATGCCGTCGGCTTCAAAGCGCGACGAGAAGTCGAAGGAGATGTTCGATGGCAGGAAGACGAGCCGGCATGCGCCGTGTCCCTCATACAGGGCGGTCTCAGTAGAGTCGGTAAGCCTTGACACGGCATCTTTCTCCGCGGAGACGCTCATGCGGTCGATGACGAGCCAAAGGTCGTCGGCAGGCAGGCTGTCGCTGTTGTCGGGTCCGAAGTCCTCGATGCGTCTCACCTCTCCGCCCGTCATGAGGCGTGTGTAGCCCTCCTGTAGGTAAGTGCCCAGCTGCTGCAGCGTGGTGCGGTCGCCAGAAGGCACGATGGGCGCCAGCACCATGAAGCGGGTGCCGGGACTGAACGTCAGCGCCTTTGCCACCACGTCCTCAGCCGACTGCTTTCTCACCTCCTGCCCGGAGACGGGCGAGTAGGTGTGGCCGATGCGGGCAAAGAGCATGCGCAGGTAGTCGTATATCTCGGTGGCCGTGCCCACGGTGGAGCGCGGATTGCGTGAGGCCACCTTCTGCTCGATGGCGATGGCGGGCGGCAGTCCCTTGATGTAGTCGCACTCTGGCTTCTTCATGCGGCCGAGAAACTGCCGGGCATAGCTCGACAGGCTTTCCACATAGCGGCGCTGACCCTCGGCGTAAAGGGTGTCGAAAGCCAGTGATGACTTGCCCGAGCCCGACACGCCCGTGACGACGACGAGCTTGTCGCGTGGTATCCTCAGGCTGATATCTTTCAGGTTGTTGACCCTGGCTCCTTTTATCTCAATATATTTTTCCATTGTCTGCTATTTGTTGTCTGTCGTTGTGATCTCCCCTGCGAGCGACTGCGTCATCATGCTCCTCACCACGTTGGGATCGTTGTGTTGCGCCAGGAGGAACATCAGCTTGGTGATGGCAGCCTCCACGGTGCTGTCGAGACCTGAGATGACGCCCGTATGCTTCAGCTGATAGCCGGTGTCGTAGCGGTCCATCACCACTGAGCCGGCCACGCACTGGCTGATGTTGACAATGACTACGCCGCGCTCGGCCGCCTCCTTGAGCAGGTGGGTAAGCCACTGGCTCCTGGGAGCGTTGCCGCTGCCGAATGTGCGCAGCACGATGCCCCGTAGCTCGCGCGCGTGCAGAATGGACCGCACTATTTTCTCCTGGATGCCGGGAAACAGGCTGAACACGGCTACGTTTGGATTGAGCGTGAAGTGAGGTGTCATCGGCTTGTCGAAATGGGGCGAGAGGATATGGTGGCTGTGAAAGGTGAAGCTCACGCCGGCCTCGCACAGGTGGGGATAATTGAAGCTGTCGAAAGCGTAGAAGCCGTCGGCGTTGATCTTGGTGGAGCGGTTGCCGCGCAGCAGATGGCCGCTGAAATAGATGCAAACCTCGGGGATGCGCGCATGGCCCTCTTCGTCTTTCTGTGTGGCCAGCTCTATGCTCGTGATGAGGTTCTCCTTGCCGTCGGTGCGCAGCTGTCCGATGGGGAGCTGTGAGCCGGTGAGTATGACGGGCTTGGTGAGATTTTCCAGCATGAACGACAGTGCTGATGCCGTGTAGGCCATGGTGTCGGTGCCGTGGAGGATGACGAACCCGTCGTAGGCGTCGTAGTTTGCTGTTATGATGCGCACCATCTGTGCCCAGTCTTTCGGCTGCATGTCGCTAGAGTCGATGGGCTGGCTGAACTGATAGACGTCGATATGCGTGCTGATGAGCTTAAACTCAGGCATGGAGTCTTCGAGATGGTTGAAGTCGAGCGGCTCCAGGGCCCCGGTCCTTGGGTTTTGTCCCATGCCTATGGTGCCTCCGGTGTATATAAGCAATACGTTGTTCATATTGATGGCTCTCACGTGAACGTTCTTGTTGGTCTGTTGTTTGTTTTGGCAAATGTAGCAAGTTTTCCCCGTACTGGCAAGCAATTGGCTGAAAAAATAGGTTTCTCCGGACGAACAGTGCTGCCCCTTGCCCTGCTCCCGCATTCCCTGAGGGCCTGGGTGTGCCGCTGCCGTATCATGAAATTGCTCTCTTTGACCCGTTTCTTGTTTACGGTGCAAAGATACTGTACAATTGTCACGTTTCCAAATCCGAGGCCTCTATTGCAGTTAAAATCTGTTAACGGCAGGACGTAAACCTCATTTTTCTGAAATTATGGTCTGTGGGGGGTGTAATTATTATTGGTTCAAGGTATGTATATCGTTTGGCAGGACGGGACTGCACGTTGCCCACTGCCCGCTGCCCACAGCTCCTCCCATACGCAACAACGCAACAACGCAACAACGCAACATAAGGCCGATTCCGACATGCG
>CABVDL010000040.1 GCA_902497035.1 uncultured Prevotella sp. | reverse complement strand
GCCTCATACTCCGTGCCTCGCGCCGACTCGTTGCCGACGAGGTTGGGCCACGTGCGGGCAATGCCGGTAGGCCGCGTAGCCTCATGGGCGTTGACCATGATGTGGTGCTTGGCGGCCTCGGTGACGCAGTAGAGGTAGTGGTTGTTCATCGACTGCGAGAAGTGGTGGTCGCCGCGGGGAATAATGTCGCCCACGTAGCCGCTCTTCACGGCGTCGTAGCCGTATTTGTTCATCAAGTTGTAGGCCGCCTCCAAATGCCGCTCGTAGTTGATGACACTCGACGAGGTCTCGTTGTGCATCATCAGCTTGACGCCCTTGGAGTGGGCATAGTCGTTGAGGGCCTTGATGTCGAAGTCGGGATAAGGCGTGACGAAGTCGAAGACATAATTCTTCCAGTGGTTGGCCCAGTCTTCCCATCCGACGTTCCATCCCTCCACCAAGACCTCGGAGAGACCGTTGGCGGCTGCGAAGTCGATGTATTTGCGCACCTCGGCGTTGTTGGCGCCGTGGCGGCCGTTGGGCCTCACCTTATTCCAGTCAATCTCATCGAGCTTGACGGAAGGATAGTCGTCGGTGTAGTTCCAGGAGTTTCTGCCGACAATCATCTCCCACCACACGCCGCAGTACTTGGTAGGATGGATCCAGGAAGTGTCCTCTATCTTGCACGGCTCGTTAAGGTTGTAGATGAAGTTGTTGGCCTCAGAGAGCATGTCGCGCGCGTCGTCGCTCACTGCCACGGTGCGCCAGGGCGTGCTGCATGGCGTCTGCATATAGCCTTTCATGCCGGTGGCATCAGGCGTAAGCCACGACTCAAACACCATGTTCTTATCGTCGAGGTTGAGGTGCATTGTGGCATAGTCGATGCAGGCAGCCTCGTGTATGTTGATATAGAGTCCGTCGTTGGTCTTCATCTGCAAGGCGGTCTGCACGCCCGTTGGCGAGAAGACGGCTACCGACGAGTTGTTCCAGTTGACGGCGTCGTGGAAGCGCGCGCGTATCTGAGAGAGCCTCGACTCCTGCGTCTCCTGCTCCTGCGTGTCGTAGTCGCCCGGCAGCCACCAGGCGGTGTGGTCGCCGGTCATGGCAAACTGCGTGTGCTCGTCCTTGATGACGAAATAGACCAGCGAGTTTTGCTGCGGAAACTCGTAGCGCAGTCCCATACCTATATTATATACGCGGAAGCGGATGGTCATGCGTCGCTGGGTGGCGGGCTGCGTCAAATCGACCGCCAGCTCATTGTAGTGGTTGCGTATCCTGGCGTACTGTCCCCAGACGGGCGTCCACGTCTCATCAAACGTTGAGTGCTTGCTGCCGGTCTCGGTAAAGCCGTCCATGAGCGAGGTCTCGTCCATGCCCTTTGAGGCGTGCTTGTCCTTGGCCAGCTCGAGGCCG
This sequence comes from uncultured Prevotella sp., assembly GCA_902497035.1. Lineage (GTDB taxonomy): Bacteria > Bacteroidota > Bacteroidia > Bacteroidales > Bacteroidaceae > Prevotella. The sequence continues at coordinate 20,945 of CABVDL010000040.1, read as the reverse complement.
AGGTGGGAGGGCTTGACGACCGCCTTGCCCTTATAGCTCATCTCGTAGGTCGGCACGCCGTTGCCCGTGAGCGAGAACGTGACGCTGACGTTGCCGTCAGGGGAAGTAACGGTCTGGGCGATGATGGGAAGTCCCAGCCCTCCGCAGACACCTAAAAAAGCGACTGCGAATGCCCTCCCCCACGCTGGGGAGAGCTTTATATGGCAAATGGATGAAAAGAATGCGATGGTTGAGTGAAACATGATGATGACTGTTATTGATGATGATTGATAGAGACTATAGAGACTATAGAGACTATAGAAACTATAGAAACTATAGAAACTATAGAGACTATAGAGGCCTGCCGGGGAAGCTGATTGGGTGGGGCTTTTATCTTCCGCTCTCCTGCACCAGATCCCTGACGTTCTGGGTGAAGCTCTTGTCCTCGATGAGGTCCTCGATGTTGACGTGCATGCGGTAGCGCCAGTAATACTGCGGGATGGCCGGGACGTTGATGCGCTCGGCATCGGCATCCTTGAGTCGCAGATTCTCGTCCATGGCCATCCAGTCCTGGATGCTGAGGATGCAGAGCATCGACGGCGACATGAGCTGGCGGGAGAGAATGTCGCGCGCCAGCCAGCCGGGCAGCGGATGGGGAGCAGGCCCCTGGCGGTAGAGCATGGTGTTGTAGTATTCCTGCGTGCGGTTGTAATCCTCGTCCCACCACTGCCGCAACGTGGGCATGTCGTGGGAGGAGAAAGTGCAGACCGAGCGATAGGGGTTGCGGCTCAGATGGCCGAAGCGCACCGACGGGTCTTTTGGCATCGACTGTATCTCGAGCGAGAGAATGCGCAGCTGGCTCATCACCCATGGCACGCAGTCGGGCACCATGCCAAGGTCCTCGGCACAGACGAGCATGCGCGTGGCCTGCACCAGCACCGGCAGTTTCTTCATGGCCTCACCATACCAGAACTGGTTGTTGCGCCGATAGTAATAGTCGTTGTAGAGGTTGTTGAATGCCGCCTTGTCGATGTCGTAGAGGCTCTCGTAGGCGAAGTCGAGCTGAGCCGTGATGCGCGGGTGGAACTTCGAGGCATCCTTGCGGTCGCGCACGAACAGCACGTCGCTCACCAGCGCCATCAGTCCGTCGCGCAAGTTGAGCTGCAACTGGTCGGTGACACCCTTGAAGGCGGCCTCTATCTTGCGCTGTGTGTCGTACTCGGACCTCATGCGGTAGCGCTCGCTGTCGATAGGCTCAAGATATTTGGCCTTGACCTTCGCCGCATCGGCATGGAAGACGCGGTCGAGCACCCAGTCGGTGATGAACGGCGTGGTATAGCGTTCCTCCTGGAAATTGAAGCCATAGCTGCGTATCTCGTCGGCCGTCATGGCGAGTGAGGGCGAGAACTGCCCGAGCAGTCCGTGCACGGCGTCGATGGGAATTTCCCAGATGCGGAAAAAGCCCAGCACGTGGTCGATGCGGTAGGCATCGAAGTATTTCGCCATATTGCGGAAGCGGCGTATCCACCACTGACAGCCGTCCTTTAGCATCTCGTCCCAGTTGTAGGTGGGGAAGCCCCAGTTCTGGCCGTTGACCGAGAAGGCATCGGGCGGTGCGCCGGCCTGACCGTTGAGGTTGAAGTAGCGCGGCTCCATCCACACGTCGCAGCCGTGGCGGCTCACGCCGATGGGTATGTCGCCCTTGAGGATGACGCAGTGCTGCCGGGCATACCGATGGGCGTCGGCCATCTGGGCGTCGAGGATAAACTGCACGTAGTACCAGAACGCGACGCGCCTGAAGGCTTTCGAACGGCTGTTGGACAGTTCCTTGCGGTCGGCCTCATCCCATAGACGGTGGTCGGGCCACTGGGAGAAGTCGGCCGTGCCGTAGTCGTCGCGGAGCGTGCAGAACAGTGCGTAAGGCACGAGCCAGCGCTGGTTCTCCTTGAAGAACTCGCGGAAGGCGTGGGTGCCGAGCGCCTTGGGACCCTCCTGCGCATAGAGTGCCTTGAGATAGGCAATCTTGGCGTTGTTGACGCGCTCGTAGTCGATTTTCGGCAGGGCGTTCAGCTCACGCCTCTCTTTCTCAAACTTCTCGCGCAGCGTCTTGTCCCTCAGCTCAGGCAGCGCGCCGAGGTCGGCATACTGCGGATGGAGGGCGAAGATGCTGATGCAGCTATATGGATAGGAGTCGGTCCAGGTGTGGGTGGAGGTGGTGTCGTTGATGGGCAGCACCTGCAGCACATGCTGGCCCGTAATGGCAATGTAGTCGATGAAACGCTTCACGTCGCCGAAGTCGCCCACGCCGAACGAATGCCTGCTGCGCAGCGAGAAGACGGGGACAAGGGTGCCGGCCACGCGGACGTCGTAGATGGGGAAGAAAGCCTGGTTGAGGTCATAGACCACCACCTCGCCGCTGTCGAGGGCGGGCAGCTTGATGGTACGGTTGTAGCCGCTCTCCCAGATGACGTCGTCGCGGTCGTCGTCGCTGACAGCCACGAACTTGAACTCCATCAGTCCGTCGGGAAACATATTGGCATCGAGGTTGATGATCCACTCGTTGTAGGTGTGCTCCGTCATGGGCAGGCTCTTGCCCGCATCCCAGTCGCCAATGTCCTTTCCCTCTCCCACGATGGCCAGCCTATGGCGGCCTCTCAGCTGCGGGGCGCGTACCACGAGGCGTACGGTATGGGTGAAGGGTGTGGGCGCAAGTTTCTTGCGCTTGCGCGAGGAGAGGCAGTCGGTAAAGGCCGAACTGTAGAGATAGGAGTCCTCAGGGATGTCGCGCCAGCGGTCGTAGAGGGTATAGCGTCCCCCGCGCGCGTCGTTGAGCTCAAGGCGGTGGGTGACGGTGGTCCATTCGCGCCGCTCAATGCGGCCGTCGCGCTCGATGTCGTAGAAATAGTCGATAACATCAGGATGTTCCGAGGCCATATTGAGGTTGTAGGTCCATCGCACGCCGTTGGCAGTCATCATTCTGTATTTGGAGCTTTCACTGCCGTTTACGACGTTCAGCACCACCTCCTCGCCGAACTGCGTGCGGTAATCCACATTAAAATTTAAGTTCATAGTCTTTAGCATTGAATTTTATGCGAAGTTAGTGAAAAAGTGATAGAAATTGATTTATATCATTGCGCATGTTGCATGCAAAAAAGCGTAAACGTTTGCACTGCAATCCAGTCACTAAGAACCATGAAGCGGACGTATTGCCGTCGTCTATCTCGCCACCCACCGTGCGTCAGTAGAGCAGCACCAGGCCGGCAATGGCCGCATAGCCTATCATGTGGATAGGATTGACCTTCATCTTATACGTTCCGTAGAACGTGGCGACGAACAACAGCACGCTGACGACGAACTGCCACGGATTGACGGAGGGGTCGCCGAAGTTCTCCTTGTCGAGCAGGAGTATTGTGGCTGCGGCAAGCAGTCCGACCACGGCAGGGCGGAGACCGAGGAAGACATGCCGCACGGCACTGGTCTTCATGTATTTCATAAAGAGCCTGCTGATGAGAATCATCAGCACAAACGACGGCAGAACGAGGGCAAAGGTGGAGGTGAACGAGCCGAGTACGGCCAGCGCGTTGCCCATGCCAGCGTTGTGGACGGCCGTATATCCGCAGTAGGTGGCAGAGTTGATGCCGACGGGGCCGGGCGTCATCTGACTGATGGCCACGATATTGGTGAACTCAGCCGACGAGAGCCAGTGGTGATTGCGTACGGTCTCCATCTGGATAAGCGAGAGCATGCCGTAGCCCCCGCCGAAGCCGAAGAGGCCAATCTTGAAGAAGGTGAAAAAGAGCTTTAGGAAAATCATGACGCGCCTAATCCTTTAATACGATACGACCATAGAAATAACCGCCGGTGCCTGCCGCCACAATCACCCAGATGGGATTGACGTTGAGCGCGCAGATGAGGATGGCGCAGGCCACGGGTATCCAGACGTTGTTGAGGCCTATCCTCGCACTCTTGGCCAGGTTGAACGTGGGTACGGCGATGAGCGCCACCACGGCGGGACGGATGCCGTTGAACATCGCCGCTATCCAGTGGATAGACATGAACTGCCTAAGCACCATTGCGATAACCAGGATGATGATGAACGACGGCAGTACGGCTCCGAGCGTCGTGCAGAGCGCACCCTTGTTCTTGGCGAGACGATAGCCGATGAACGTGGCTATGTTGGCGGCAAACACTCCCGGACAGCTCTGCGCAATGGCGATGAGGTCGAGGAAATCTTCCTTATTAATCCAGTGGCGCTTGTTCACCACCTCTTCCTCAATGATTGGAATCATGGCGTAGCCACCGCCCAGCGTGAATGCGCCAATCTTGAAGAAAGTAAGAAAAAGGTCTTTATACATGAGAAAAGCATTAAGACCTCGCCTTAAAAAGGCGAGGCACGAAACGGGAGAGCCGCCGAGAGGCAGAAACCCCTCGCCTTAAAAAGGCGAGGCACGAAACGGGAAGGCTGCCGAGAGGCAGAAACCCCTCGCCTTAAAAAGGCGAGGCACGAAACGGGAGGACTGCCGAGAGCACGAAACGGGAGGGCTGTCGAGAGCACGAAACGGGAGGGCTGCCGAGAGGCTGAAACCCCTCGCCTTAAAAAGCGAGGCACACAACCTTACTGCTTCTCTATCCACCTCCTTGCGTTGACGAAAGCCTCTATCCATGGTGTCACGTCGTCGTTGCGGCGCCCGGCGGGATACCAAGCGTTCTGCCAGGGGAAGATGGCACGCTCGGGATGCGGCATCATGGCAAGGTGGCGGCCGTCGGCCGAGCAGATACCGGCCACGTTGTAAGCCGAGCCATTGGGGTTGCCGGGATATTCGGCGTAGTTGTATTTTGCCACGATGTTGTAGTGGTCCTCCGGCTCGGGCAGGTAGAAGCGGCCCTCGCCGTGAGCCACCCAGATGCCGAGCTTGTCGCCGCTGAGCGAGCCGAGCATCACGCTGTTGTTCTTTGGGATGGAAAGGCCGAGGAACGCGCTCTCAAACTTCTGGCTGACGTTGTGCACGAGGTGGGCGCGGTGCTTGTGCTCAGGGTTGATGAGGTTGAGCTCCACCATGAGCTGGCAACCGTTGCAGATGCCGAGCGACAGCGTGTCCTTACGGGCATAGAACTTGTCGAGGGCCTCCTTGGCCTTCGGGTTGTAGAGGAAAGCTCCGGCCCAGCCCTTTGCCGAGCCCAGCACGTCGCTGTTGGAGAAGCCGCCGCAGAACACGATCATGCTGACCTCCTCCAAGGTCTCGCGGCCGCTGATGAGGTCGGTCATCATCACGTCCTTCACCTCAAAGCCGGCCAGCCACAGCGTGTAGGCCATCTCACGGTCGCCGTTGGTGCCTTTCTCACGGATGATGGCGGCCACGGGAGACTTTCCGCCACTCTTGGCGGCCTTGTCCTTCCAGCGGTCGGGATTGAGGCCCAGTGAGGCAAAGGTACCCTTGAAATCAGGGCCGAACCTCATCTCCAGCGGCTGCTTCTTGTAGTTGTGCCAACGCTTGCGCGCCATGCCGCCCATGCTCTGATGCTCATCTAAAAGATAGGAAGTGTGGTACCAGGTGTCGCGCAGCGCGTCGATGTCGAACGTATGCTCCCAACCGTCTTTCACCACCACGACCGTGCGGTCGGCAGGCGTAGGATAGGCAATCTTGGCATAACCTATGCCATTGTCCTCAAGATATTCCTTCAGCTCGCGCTTGTGCGTGTCGGAGACCTGAATGACGACGCCGGGGTTCTCGGCAAAGAGCATCCTCACCACGTCGTTGCTCTCAGGCTCAACGTCGTGCAGGTTGACGTGCAGTCCGCCCTCGACATTGGCAAAGGTCATCTCCAGCAGCGTGGTAATCAGGCCGCCAGCCGAGATGTCGTGGCCTGCCATCACCCACCCTTTCTTGATGAGCGTCTGGACAGCGTTGAAGCAGTCGGCGAAATACTCGGCATTCCTCACCGTCGGCACGTCGGAGCCGATGCGCCCCAAGGTCTGGGCGAAGGCCGAACCGCCAAGACGCTGCTCGTCGAAACTGAAGTCTATATAGTATAAGGAGGAGTTCTTGTCGTTGACCACCACTGGCGACACCACCTTTCTCACGTCGGACACCTCGGCTCCGGCGGTGACGATGACGGTGCCCGGTGCGATGATCTTCTTGCCGTCGGGATACTGCTGCGACAGCGAGAGCGAGTCCTTGCCCGTCGGCACGTTAAGGCCGAGCTCACAACAGAAGTCGCTCAGTGCCTGCACGGCGTCGTAGAGGCGGGCATCCTCGCCCTTCTGCGAGCGGCAGGGCCACATCCAGTTGGCCGAGAGGTTGAGGTTTTGCACCTCGCTCGGATTGTCCTTGTCGGTTGCCACGGGTGCCCAGACGATGTTGGTCAGGCTCTCTGCCACCGACAGCACGCTGCCGGCCGCCGGATTGGCCATGCCGGCCTGCGGCGCATGTCCGAGCGCGGTGGCGATGCCGGCCTTGCCACGATAGTCGAGGGCTACGACGCCGCAGTCGGAGAGCGGCAGCTGAATGACGCCCTGGGTCTGCTGGCGGGCAATCTTACCCGTCACCGAACGGTCCACCTTGTTGGTCAGCCAGTCCTTGCAGGCCACGGCCTCGAGCTGCAGCACATTGCCCAGGTACTCGTCAATCTTGTCCGCCGTATAAGTCACATCCTCGTAGTGGTGCACCACGGTCTCATCGCGCATCACGGTCTTGGGCGAATGGCCGAACATCTGCGCCACGTCGAGGTCGAAAGGCTTCACGCCGTCGCCCTGGACGAAGCTGAAATGAGCATCGCCCGTGGTGTGGCCGACAACGTAGAACGGCGCGCGCTCGCGGGCTGCTATCTTCTCCACGCGGTCGAGGTGCTTCTCGTCGATGAGCAGTCCCATGCGCTCCTGACTCTCGTTGGCGATAATCTCCTTGGCCGAGAGGGTCTTGTCGCCGATGGGCAGCTTGGTCATGTCAATCTCGCCGCCGCAGTCCTCGACAAGCTCAGACAGGCAGTTGAGGTGTCCTGCCGAACCATGGTCGTGGATGGACACCACAGGGTTGTTGTCGGCCTCGACCAGTGCGCGCACGAGGTTGTAGGCGCGCTTCTGCATCTCAGGGTTGGCACGCTGCACGGCATTCAGCTCGATGGCATTGCCGTACCGGCCCGTATCGACCGACGACACGGAGCCGCCACCAAGGCCTATGCGGTAGTTGTCGCCGCCCACGACGACGATGTCGTTGCCGGGCTGCGGCTCTTTCTTCAGACAGTCGCGCTTCTTGCCGTAGCCCACGCCGCCGGCAAGCATGATGACCTTGTCGTAGGCATAGACGGTTCCGGCCGCAGGCTGCTCGCTGGCAGGCACGGGCGAGCCGTCGCCCAACTGCTCGCTGTCGGAGGGAGTGGTCTGGTATTCGAAAGTGAGCACCGAGCCCGTGATGAGCGGCTGTCCGAACTTATTGCCGAAGTCGCTGGCACCGTTGGAAGCCTTAATGAGAATTTCCTCCGGGCTCTGATAGAGCCAGGGGCGCGGCGCAATGTGCTGTTCCCAAGAGCGGTCGCCGAGGCGCGGGTAGGCCGTCATGTACACGGCTGTTCCGGCAATGGGCCACGAGCCCGTGCCGCCGCCCATGCGGTCGCGTATCTCACCGCCCGTACCCGTGGCGGCACCGTTGAACGGCTCCACCGTGGTGGGGAAGTTATGCGTCTCCGCCTTCAGCGAGATGACGCTCTCTATGGGTCTCACCTCGAAGAAGTCGGATGTAGTCTGGTCGGCAGGTGCAAACTGCTCCACCACCGGACCCTGCGCAAAGGCCACGTTGTCCTTGTAGGCAGAGAGTATCTTTCCCGGATGCTCCTTGGTGGTTTTCTTGATAAGGGCGAAGAGGCTTGACGGACGCTCCTCACCGTCGATGATGAACGTTCCGCCGAATATCTTGTGGCGGCAGTGCTCTGAGTTGATCTGCGCAAAACCGAAGATCTCGCTGTCAGTGAGCGGCCGCCCGTTCTCCTTTTCTATCTTGTGGAGGTAGGCTATCTCCTCAGGACTCAGGGCGAGTCCCTCCTCCTCGTTGTATTTCTCAATGTCTTCCACGTACTTGATGGGCTCTGGCTGGTGGTCAACGGTGAAGACCGTCTGGTCAAGACCGTTGTACATGCGCTGGAGCATGCGGTCGTGCGAAGCGTTCTCATTGGTCACGGGGAAGAACTCCTCTATACGCGAAATGCCGCTGAGACTCATGTTCTGCGTGATCTCAACGGCATTCGTACTCCAAGGCGTAATCATCTCTCGGCGCGGGCCGACAAAGTAACCCGTCAGCTGCTGGGCGTCGAGCAGCGCGGCATCCCCATAAAGCCAGCAAAGGGCCTGCGTCTCCTCTGCACTGGGCTTATGGTCAATCTCAGTGGCAATGATGTTCTCCTTGGGAGTCTTGAAGAAAAGAATCATAATCTGATGCAATTATAAGAAGGTGATTATTACAATTGCAAAGTTAATAAGATTTTAACGAACTGCGCGCGAAAAGGCATAAAAATTATAAGGCAAGGGCAACAAGACGGAACTGCCACCAAACCCTCCCGGCCCATGTCACGCCGCGATATGGCCGTAACGACACCGCGATATGGCCGAGACGCCGAAGTGCGGCGACCGCCACGCACAACTATGGCGACCGCCTCACCCTACCGTGGCGGCCGCCACGCAAATCTGCGGCGGCCGTCACGCCCCGGCATCTAAGCGATATGACATCGTCGGTTCAGTTGTTTCCCGCCCTCGACTCGGCTGAGGGAAGGGTTCTTATTGCCCTCACCGCCACGGCACCGAGTACGAGCAGCACGCCGGCGACAATCATCATGTTGTACTGGTGCTCACCGACCAGCATGAGGAAGAAGCCGCCGGTAAGTCCTGCGATAATCTGCGGCAGGCAGATGGAGCAGTTGAACAGTCCCAGATAGGTACCCATGTGGGGACGGCCCTCAAGCGCGTTGGTGACGATGGTGAAGGGCAGGGCGAGCATGGCGGCCCAGGCGCAGCCCACGAGGGCAAACGGGATGAACAGCGTCCACTTGTCGGGCATGAACGGCACTAAGGCGAAGCCTATGCCTCCAATAACAAGGCTGATGGAGTAGGCAGCCTTAAGGCCGAAACGATGCTCCAGCGACGGCAGCACCATGGCCCATAGCACGCTGGCTACTGACTGGATGGCAAAGACGATGCCTACCCAGTCGCCGGCAGCCTGGAAGGCGGGCGACTTGGCGTCGGTGGTATTCCACACCGTATCGGCAATGGCCCCGGTGGTGTAGTTCCACATAAAGAGGAACGCAAACCAGCAGAAGAACTGTACCAGCGCCACCCTCCAGTAGTTGCCCGGGGCCTCACGCAGCAGTTGGATGAGGTTGACACGGTCTTCCGTGGCCTCGGACGTGCCGTGGTACTCGGCATATTCCTTAGGCGGCATCTCCCTGACGTTCAGGCAGGTATAGACAACACAAACGATGAGGATGACGGCTCCTACATAGAACGCCATCTTCAGTGAGGCCGGAACGCCGTGGGTGGCGTCGGTGCTCAGGCCGATATACGACATGAGGAACGGCAGCGAGAAGCCCACTACCTGGCCGAGGTTGCAAAGAAAGCTCTGAATGGCATAGGCCAAACCTTTCTGCCGCTCGTTGACAATGTCGCCCACCATCATCTTGAACGGCTGCATGGCCATGTTGAGCGAGGTGTCGAGGAACATCAGAACGACGGCTCCTAACGTCATCGCCACCCAAAACGTGTCGCTCAGGCTGCCCGCATTGGGCAGCAGCGTCATCACAATGACAGCGACCACGGCTCCCACGATGAGGTAAGGAATGCGGCGGCCGAAACGGCACCACGTGCGGTCGCTCAGCACGCCGACGATGGGCTGCACGATCATGCCCATCAGCGGAGGCAGCACCCAGAAGAAGCTCAGGCTCTTCGGGTCGGCCCCCATTGTGGCGAAGATGCGGGAGATATTGCTGCTCTGGAGCGCATAGGCAATCTGCACGCCAAAGAAGCCAAAGCTAAGGTTGAACAAAGCCAGTCTACTTAAATCAGGTTTCTGTTTCATTGATATAATTGTCTTTATTAGTTGTCGTGATGATTTTTGCCGGGCCGCTACACCTACCTTGTCGTGCCCCGGATGACGAGCCGTGTGCGGACGACGCGCTTCTCCACCTTGTCGCGCGGTATCTCGCCCTCAATCTTGGAGATGAGAATGTTGGCAGCCTCCTCTCCCACCCTGGCGCCACGCTGCTCGACGGTGGTGAGCATGGGGTCGCAGGCCACGGCACGCTGTCCGTTGGTGAAGCCGCAGATGGAGATGTCGTCGGGCACGCGGAAGCCCATGCGCTTGGCCGTATAGAGGATGCCGATGGCCGTATCGTCGTTGACGGCGAAGAAGGCGTCGGGCACCTCTTCCTGCGAGAGCATCTCAGGCGTGATGGCCTCCGCGTCATTGCGGTTGTCGCAGATGCGGAAGAAACGCTCCTCGGGCTTGAGGCCAGCGCGGAGCAGGGCGTCGCGGTAACCGTTGTAGCGGTTCTTGGAGATTTCCAGCGTCATCGGCGAGCCGTAGTAAGCGATGCGGCGGCAGCCGGTCTCGATGAGATGGGTCACGGCATTGAAGGCCCCCTGATAGTCATCTACCACCACGCGGTCGCAGTTGATGCCGGTGCAGATGCGGTCGTAGAAGACAAGCGGCAGGCCGTGGGCAATGAGCGAATGGAAATGGTTGTAGCTCATGGTGTTCTTGGCCTGAGAGACGATGACGCCGCAGACCTTGTTCTCAAAGAAACGCTTGCAGAGCTGGTCCTCACGCTCAAACTCGTCGAGGCTCTCGCCCACCATAATCATATAGCCGCGCGACATGGCCTCCTGGTCGATGCCGTGCAGCACCGAGGAGAAATAGAAATGCTCATACTGCGGCACGATGACGCCGATGATCTTGGTCGGCCTCGTGCGGCTGTTGCGCAGGTTCTCGGCAAGGATATTGGGGAAATAATTATGCTCGCGCGCATATTGCTTTATCTTCTCGCGCAGGTCGGCACTGATGCGCGGACTGTCTTTCAAAGCCCGCGACACCGTGGCCACCGAGACGCCCAGCGCCTCGGCGATATTCTTCATTGTGATGGGTACGTTATCTGCCATAGCATGCAATGGTTTTTAGGCAATTGTAATTGCTATGTGCAAAAGTAGGGAAAAAACATCACTCCGCCCCTTGTTGCGCAGGATAAAATTGACATAAGTCATGCAAACCATTGCACAAGGGGAATTATCAGAAAGGTTGCCACTTACAGGCCGCACTGTTTGCGTGCCAGTGTTGACACAGCATCTATGAGTTCTCGTGCAGGTTTGACCAAAGGAACAACATCTTCAGAAAGGCTAAGGCGGTGACGGTCCTCATAGTCGCCGGTAAGACGCAAGGAAAATAACTGATTATAGACAATCCCCATTCTCCTGTCAAGCACTTTCGTCCTGATAAAGTGCAAGCCAAACAACTGTATGATGCCGTTGTGCGTCTTGGCCTGCATACCATTCGCAATCAGCAATGCAGATACTGCATAATAAGCCGCATAATAAAGCCTGTTGGCTGAAGTCTCTACGAACCCACTGCCCACAGAGCCGACGGCCTCTGCATAAGCGCGATCAGCCTTCTCAAGCCGGTACCTTACCACCTCTTTCCGATCTTCATCAGACAAACTCAATTTAGTCATATCCTTATCCCGTCTTGTGCGACATTATGATTAAACACCGTAAAATGATTGGTCTGCCAATCGGCCTGAGTGAAAATTACAGGATTAATAACCTCACCGACATCCCATCCATATTCTCGCAGGGGATAAGAATACTTATCATAGTCAGAGAGGGTAATACGAGGCTTATCAAGCAATATAAGAATATCCCAGTCGCTGTCAGCACCCGCTGTTCCACGCGCACGCGACCCGAAGAGATAAGCCTTTGCCTCTGGGTCAATGTCATGCAACAGCAACCGGATATGTGAAATGATGTTCTTGTCGTCAGCCATAATCGACTATATTAATCAATATGTTGATAGCTGCAAATATAATAATAATAATCGGATATCTTGGTACGGAACATCAGATTTATTGTTAAAAAAACACGAACAGAGGGCAGCCCCACAAAGGAACTGCCCTCCTGTCATATATATGAGCGGTAAAAACCCTACTGCTGCATCAATCAGTTGACGCGCACGCGCACTTCGTTGGTGCGGAACTTCCTCACGGTCTCAGGCTTGTCTTTCTCGGCCTTGCCGGTGGCCACAGTGATGGTGACGCGGTTTCTGTCGTTCTCGGCGAAAGGCTGAACAGTGTCGCCCTTGCAGTCGGTCGTGATGATGGACTTGTCGATGCCTGCCTTGACGAGAGCCGCAGTGACGGCCTGGGCACGCTGGCGCGAATACCTCATATTGACCTTGGCAGTGCCCGTGCCCTTGTCGGCATAACCGGTGACGACAATCTTCGCGTCCTTGTGCGTGTTGACGAAGTTTACAATCTCGGCCACCGTCTGCTCACTGATTGGCGAGCTCTTCCGAATGTTGAAGAAGATGTCGCGGCGGAGCGTCTCCTCCTCGGTCACCTTCTTATACACGGTCTCGTTGTACCAGGTGGTGTCGAGGCGTGTCTCATAGACTGGCTCCACTTCCTTTGGCGCTTTCTTCTTGTAGCCGAAGTTGTAGGTCAGTCCCAGCAGTGCCACGGCCTGCCAGTCGGGCGTGTTGTTCACCTTGAGGTTGTACATGTCGTTCTTGTAGTTGGCCTGCAGCTCAAGGCCGAGGGTGAAGGCGTCGGACACGTTCCAGTTGAGCTGCGTGCCGAGCCGGCCGTTGTAGCTGGCATGCTTCGTGCCGCAGTTCTGCGGATAGGTGGCATTGAGGGCTGTGAACGACTTAGTGATGTTCTCGTACTCGTCGAAGTCCCAGCCGTAGTTCACGCCGAAGCCGGCGAGCAGCACCCAGTCGAAAGCGTGGGAGGCACGGTTGGGATTGATGATGTTGGTCATGTTCATCAGCAGGTCGAGGTCGCCCGTGATAGCCTTGAACTTATAGTCAACGTCATTCTTGAGGTTGAAGCGGCCGGCCTTGAAGCCGCCCTTGTTCTGCCAGCCCATCACATGAAGGCGGGCGCCTACCTTGTCGTTGAAGTAACGGCCAAGCTGCACGGCGTACTGCGGCGTGAGGAGGTCGGTGAGCTTGTAGTGGGTGAAGGTGACCTGGCCACCACCCTGGACGCCGATGAAATTATGCGCGGACGAATAGTCTCTGTCCGCTTTCTGGGCATTGGCAGACAAGCTGAGGCAGAGCGCAGCCGCTGTCAAAAGGGAAAATATTTTGTTCATAAGAATTCAATTAATAAAGGGCACCGTGGGAGGGATGGCACGTGGCCATCCCTCCGCGGGTGCATGAAAAAGTTATTCAACCGTTGCGTAAATCTTGTCAGTATTGACACGGCAGGGGTAGAGCCTGATGGTCTTGCCCACCACCGTCAAGTTAGAGCCGCCTGATGTCAGGTCGCTCACATTGTTGCCACCGAGGTTGATGACCCAGTCATTGTTTGCCGTGAACTTCCATCCATCGGCCGTGACGGCGGCGTTGGTCATAACGAAGCAGTAGTGCTTGGCATCCCAGGTCATCCGCTGTGTGGCGTCAGCCTGATTCCAGCTGTTGAAGCTGCCCACAAGGTTCATGTTGGTAATCTTCTCGGCTTTCAGGGTCATATTGGCAGCATCAAGCGTGATATAATAGACGCCCTCGCCCTTGGCGGCTATAAAGTTGCCACCGTCCTTGGCTGTAATATCACCAGAGACAGTCACATTAGTGCTGTTGTACTCGCCCTTCTCCCAATCGGAGGCATCCTTGGCGATCTTGAACTCATTGCCCCAGCCATTGGGGTCGGCGCAATACACGTAGCCGGTATAGATGCCCTTGGCCTCATCGGTGAGGGCGAGCTTCTGCTCGCCATCGCCCCATCCGTTGGTGGCTCCGCGGAAATAAACCACAGTGTTGAAGTTGATGGCCTCAACCTTGAACGTACCCTCCATCATGTCAAGGGTGACACGGATTTTCTTGGCACCCTCAGGCACTTTGAAAGAGTTGTCGGCACCAAGCACGGCGCGGCGTTCCATCTTGCCCTCGGTGGCATCATTCTTGCCGCCGACAATGCCGTAGACTTGAGACCAGTCACCCTTCGTGACTGCATCACAAGCAGCGTCATCAGCGATGGCAAACCATGTGTCGCCACTGGCAGCAGCATCGAAGGTGACGGTGAAGATAGGATCCTCATACACGTCCTTGTCGCTGTGGCTGAACTTGATGCTGCGGTTGGTGGCAGAAGCAGCCCAGTCGCTGTTAGGACCACCAAGGATGTAGTAAGCCTTGGCAATGGTCACCTTGTTGAGCGGCGTGAGCGTCGTGTTGGAGGGCGAGAAGAAGTCCACGCCCGGCTGGCCGATGCGCGCGGCGGCATCGTCCTTGGTCACCGTATAGAGAATGGTGCGGTAGTACATTTTCGTGGTGGCCGGATTCTTGGTGACGTTGTTGAACCAGGCGTCCTCCAGCTCTGTGGGCGACACGGTGAAGACATTCGTGGTGTCGTTCAGCGTGGTGGAGACGACGGCCGACTTGGCAAAGTCCTCCGTGTTTGACACTTCCACCTCTGCCTTCAGCACGGTGTTGGCAGGCATGGCTCCCTCCTTGACCGTAGCCTTGCCAAAGGCAATCGGGGTCTCAGAGTGCGTGGTCTCGTTGATGAGCTTGGTAAGGTCAAGGGTCTCAACCATGTTGGTGAAAGTCACGTCGCTCACCTTGACCGGACTCTCCTGCTGGTTGGACTGCGGGCCCACCTCCGGGTCGTAGTTGTCGCTACAACCCGTCAGGACGGCACTCAGGAGAGCTATCATATATAAACTTATCTTTTTCATTGTTGTTGCGTTTAGAGTTATTTGACAACTTCTACTTTAACCGTATTCTTCTTCATGTTGACGGTAATATTCACCTTTCCGCCCTCAAATCCGGCAAACAGGTATGAGCCTTTGCCCTTGACCAGCGAGCCCTCATAGACGCCGTTGGTAAAGGTTGCATTAACTCCGGCATCGGCAGTCTGAGAGCCGTACGAGTCGGCATCCCATCCCGTCAGGGCCGTGTAGAAGCGGAACTGCAGGTCGCCGGCAGGAGCCTCGAAGGTGCCGTGGTATTCCTTGGAGTCGATGGCGTCGGCATTCTCGAACAGGCGCCAGGGCTGATACCAGTCAAAGTTGCCTGCATTCGGCTCCTTCCAGCCGTCAAGGCTGCCGACAATGTAGATGAAGCCGGGACTCTTTACGGCATTGTAGGCCGCCATGTGATTGAACGTGGCATAGTTTGACGACATGATGCCGGTGCCGGCAATTTCCTCGCCCATGGAGTTCTCAATGCAGGAATACACGCGGAGCGCCACCTTGCGGTAGCCCTTGTCCACATACTGCGTCTTGTCCTTGAAGCCGTCGAGGTCGCAGATGGCGGCGGCAATCTCCTCGCCGCTGATGTTGGAGTTGGCCTTGGTATAAGTGGTAGTGAGGAACTGGGGCTTGCCGTCCTTCGTCTGCCACGTCACCTTGCCGTCGTCACCGACAAGGCCCACCTGAACCTTATAGGTGGCGTAAGCGTTGTAGTCGTAGTCGGGCTGCGACCACGTGAGGTTCACGTTGTTCTTCTGCGACAGTTGGATATACTGGTCGGCCACAGGCGACTGGTTGATGGTGAATGTTGTAGGCGACTTGATGACCGGGTTGGAGTCCCTGTCCTCGTCACAGGCTGTAAACGTCGCAAGAACGCCCACGAGCATCATCGCCAATGAAAATATCTTTTTCATAATCATTTAATCATTGTGTCAGTTAGACTCATTTATCTAAAATACGCATTATTCTGCGTAACCGGGATTCTGATGGAGGTTGTGGTTGGTACCCAACTCGGTCTGCGGGATGGGGAAGATGTTGAAATAAGACGGGAACTTGCCGCCCTCCTGCACGCCGCCTTTCCACTGCCAGGTGTAGTTGCTGTTGCCGAAGTAACCGTAGCGGATGAGGTCGGTGCGGCGCAGTCCCTCGAAGTAGAGCTCACGGGAGCGCTCGTCGAGCAGCTCGTCCAAGGTGTAGGACGTCAGCAGGTTGTTGTTGTTGGCACGCTTGCGCACCTCGTTGATCAGGCGTGTGCCCTCTGCGAGCGTCACCTCAGAGCCAGCCTCGCGGGCCTCAGCCTCGGCGTAGATGTAGTAGGCCTCGGGCAGGCGCATGAGCATGATGTCGTTGTCGCAGTGGTCGGAGTTAGCAGTAGCCCCGTCGTCAGAGCGGTCGCTGGTGAACTTCGTTATGGCCAGACCATCCGTAAATGTCGCAAGGTCATCATTGGTATATTTGCGGTCTTTCTTGCCGTGATTGCCGGTGGCATTGTCACCATACAGCAGTGCGCGGTCGTCACCGGCAGCCTTGGTGATGGTCTCAGGAGTCCAAGAGTCGAGGCTGTTAAGGTCGGTGAGGCTGATGAACTTCTTCACCAGATCGACACGAGTGCGGTTTCCGCCCCAGGCCTGGGTTGACTTCTGAGGATAATCGGCTATCATCTGTTTATCCCAAGTAGCGCCATGCAGGAACGTGGAGGCACCCCAGGAAGCTGAAGTGGCACCGTCGAGCGCGAAGCCGAAGATGCACTCGTTGTAGGCTCCCGTCTGGTCGTTGTCGGCCATGAAAAGCATCTGGTAGGCCGAATACTTGCCGTTGGCACTGCGGTGGGTCGTGGCGTTGTCGCCCTCCCAGAGCGTGCGGCCCGACTCCTTGATCACCTTGTCGGCATATTCCTTTGCCTTGGTCCACTCAGCCTTGCCGGTGTATTTCTCGGCATTGAGATAGAGACGGGCCAGCAGCATCCAGGCTGCGCTCTGGTCGGCACGTGAATAGTTTTTCTGTCCTTTCTTGCGGACCGACGGGGCGAGCATGTTGCCCATGTTCTCCTCAAGATCCTTCACGATGAAGTTGTAGAGGTCGGCACTCTTGATCTGCTTCGGGTCGGGGTCAGGCATCGTCTCTGAGAAAGCGGGATTGCCGAAGTTGTCGAGCAGATAGTAATAGTAGAGGTCACGCATGAAGTGAGCCTCAGCCGTCATCGTCTTGTCGTAGTCGGCACACTCCTTGAGGTACTGGTTGCAGATAGACACACCGAAGTTGAGACGCCACCATAGTCCGTAAAGACTCTCGTTGGCAGCGGTGACGGAGTTCTTACTGAACTCTCCGATACCCTTGTCGGTCCATCCGCAAATGGCCTCGTCGGTGGTCAGCTCGTTGGCGTTCCACAGCAGTCGGTAAAGCACCGACAGACCGGCGTCGCCGAGGTCGAGCTCCGACTCGCCCGGTCCCTTGCCCTCGAAGACGAACTCGGCATACATCTTATTGAAAAGCTTGTCGGCATTCACCTGCGTGTTCAGGCGAGGGTCAATGGGCTCCACATTCAAGTCATTGACGCAGGAGCTCATGCCTAAGGTCATGGCCAGGCCGACAATAGGAAAAGCTTTCTTTATATTGAATTTCATAATGATATACTCTTAAAAATATTGAACAGTAACCGCTGAAGAATTAGAAATCGAGGTTCAGACCGATGAGGAACGTCCTCGGGCGCGGATAGACCGTGCCGTCGATACCGCCGTTGACCTCCGGGTCGAGACCTGAGTAGCCGGTGATGGTGAACACATTGGTGCAGCTGGCGTAGATGCGTCCGCTCAGGCCTTTGTAGGAACCACCGTTGAAGAGGTTGGTGAACGAGTAGCCCAGCGTGATGTTGTCGCACTTCAGGAACGAGGCGTTCTCCACGAAGTAGTCGGTCAGCGCGTCGTAAATAGCCGGGCCGTTGAGATAGTTCACCTCAAGCGAGTAAGGCATGGTGTTGCTCATGTAGCCCGTGCCGGTGCCTATATAATAAGGTGAGCGGTAGCCCATCTTCATCTTGTTGAAGACATAGTTGCCCACGCTGGCGCGGAGTCCGATGCCGAGGTCCCAGTTCTTGTACTGCAGGCGTGAGCTCAGGCCGAAGAGCCAGGGAGCCACGGAAGACTTGTAGTAGTATTTGTCGTTGTAGTCGATGATGCCGTCGGCGTTGCGGTCAACGACAACGCCCTGCAGGGGCTTTCCGTTGACATCATACACCTGCTGATAGACGAAGAACGAACCGACGGGCTCGCCCACCTGATGGGCCTGGCCGTAGTTGCCCTTGCCGAGGCCTACGTCGCCATACTCAATGGGCTGGCCGTCGCCTGCGAGGGCGGTAATCTTGTTCTTGTTGTAGGTGGCGTTTCCGGTGAGTTCCCAGTGCCAGTCGGCGGTCTGGATTGGCCTGACGGTGATGGCGGCCTCAAAGCCGGTGTTCTCCATCGAGCCGATGTTCTTCATAATGCGGTTACCGAAGTTGGACAGCGAGGCCACGGGGGCGTTCATCAGCAGGTCGGTGGTCTTGCGCTTGTACACATCGAAGCTGCCACTCACGCGGCCGTTCCAGAGGCTCACGTCGATACCGGCGTTGTAGGTGGTGGTGGTCTCCCACTTCAGGTCCGTGTTGAAGCCCTGCGGGATGTACTGCTTGCCGTCGCCGACAGCGGGATAGAGAGCCTGTGTGCTGGTAGGCTCCTGATAGACAGGGAAGTAGAGGTAGTCGCCGATGCCCTCCTGCTGGCCGGTCTGTCCCCAGCCGAGACGGAGCTTCAACTCGTCAATCTGCTTGACATTGCGCAGGAACGACTCGTTGTTGATCTTCCAGCCCAGGGCCACTGACGGGAAGTAACCCCAGCGGTTATTCTTCGGGAAGCGCGAGCTGCCGTCGGCACGGAAGGTGGCGGTGAGCATGTAGCGGTCGAAGGCCGAGTAGTTCATACGGCCGTAGAAAGAGACGAGGTAGTGCTCTGATTTCCACTCGCTGTTCTGCTCGTTGTATTTCTTTCCGGCATTTGCCGTGTTGGTAGAAGGATAGAGACCGAACTGGTTGTAGTCGCCCCAGTACTTCTCGTGGCGCCACTCATAACCGCCCATGATGTCGAAGTGCTGCGTCTTGGCGAAGTCCTTGAGATACTGGGCATAGGCACTGAAGTTGAGGTTGTACTTGTTCTCGTGGTCAGTCTTGTGGAAACCGTAGTAGAGGTTGGCCGGGCTCCAGGGCTGCACGTCCTGGCGCTGCTTACCGTTCGACCAGTCGCCTGCGGCGTTCACGTGCAAGTGCAGGTCCTCGAAGCCATGTATCTTATAGTCAGCCTCCACGTTGCCCATATAGTCATAGGAGTTGGCGCGGTCGAGGTTGCCGTTGATCAGGGCCACGGGGTTGGCCGTAGCCAGGTCAATCTTGGTCAGCGGCCAGGCAGCATCGCTGAGAGCCGAGCCGTCCTGAGTCCACTCCCAGTAGTGGTTGAAGTTGGCAAACTTGGCGTCGCTCGAATAGACGGGCT
This sequence comes from uncultured Prevotella sp., assembly GCA_902497035.1. Lineage (GTDB taxonomy): Bacteria > Bacteroidota > Bacteroidia > Bacteroidales > Bacteroidaceae > Prevotella. The sequence goes on along the minus strand of CABVDL010000040.1, from coordinate 1,505 downwards.
GCGTGGGGTCGAAGCTCACGGCCGCGCCGATGGCGTCGGTGTTGGCGTAGCGGTTGTGCGCATACATGAACTTGCCGTTGATGTTGAACGTCAGGTGGTCGTCAAACAGCGACGGGCTGAGGTTGACGCTGGCGGTGGTACGCTGGAAGTTGGAGGTCTTCAGGATACCGTTCTCATCGGTGAAGCCCGCGCTGACGCGGTAAGGCATGTTCTTCAGGCCGCCCGACACCGTAATATTATGGTCGGTAGAGATGGCCGAATGATAAATCTGCTTCTGCCAGTCGGTGTTGGCAGAGCCTAAGAGGCTCTCACGTGCCGACGGCACATACTTGCCGTTAACGGTAGTGCCGGGATAGAGCTGCTTCACGAGTGCGCGGTACTCGTTGCCGCCTAGCACGTCGATGTACTCGGGAATGGTGGCCATCGACACGTTGCCGTTGTAGCTCACCTTCGGAGCCGTGCCCTTGCGGCCCTTCTTCGTGGTGATGATGATGACACCGTTGGAGCCGCGGCTACCGTAGATGGCGGTGGCGGAAGCGTCCTTCAAGACGGTGAAGCTCTCGATATCGTTAGGGTTGACCATGGAGAGGGGGTTCGACAAGCCCTTCACACCCTGGTTGTCCATGGGCAGGCCGTCGATGACAATCAGCGGGTCATTGCTGGCATTGAGCGACGAGCCGCCACGTATGCGGATGGTGGCACCGGCGCCCGGCTGGCCGTTGGTCGTCGTAACGTTGACGCCGGCAATCTTGCCCTGCATCATCTCCTGCGCATTGGTCACGAGTCCGTGGTTCTTCTCATCGGGCTTGATGGCCGTCACCGAGCCGGTGAGGTCGTTTTTCTTGGCCACGCCGTAGCCGATCACCACCACCTCGTTCAAGGCCTTGGCGTCATCGTGCATGGTGATGACGGCGTTGTCAGTGGCATCGACCGTCTGCGGGGCCATGCCCAAATAAGTAATCGTGAGCTTGGTGCCCGGAGCCACCTTCACCTGATAGTTACCATCCATGTCAGTAATGCCGACGGTCTTACCGCCAGCCTGGATGGTAGCACCCATGACGGGCTCGCCGGAAGCATCTTTCACTTGTCCCTTGATGACACCGTTCTGTGCCCAGGAACTTGCCGCAAGAAGCAATCCTCCTGTGAGGGTCAGCATTCTGCGAGGCATCTTGATTTTTACCTGCTTCATCATTTGCTTTATATTAAGATTGGTATATATTTCCATTAGTTTTTTTAGACTTTCCCGCTGCAAATTTAAGAAGAATTCAGAGTGGCCTCATTATTTTTCATTTCAATTTGCACTTTTGCAAGCGCAAACGTTTGCGCGTGTTTATTTGACTTAGGTCATTGATGCAAGTCAAAAATTTCACACATCGGTGTCAGTGTAGTGGCCGGCCTGGTGCCGGCCACCGTCCGACGGTGTGCTGTCCGACGGCATGCTGTCCTCAGAATGAATTGCAACCCACGTCACGTAATACAACACCAGGCTTCACCAATGGCTGGTG
>CABVDL010000039.1 GCA_902497035.1 uncultured Prevotella sp. | reverse complement strand
ATGAAGTACTGCAGTAATCAAGGCCGAATTACTCGAGTACTTCACGTGAAGTACTCACTAAAGGTTGTCGTGGTCTTCCTGCGTAGTCTCCATGATGGCAGCGGCCAGACTGTCGGCCGACTGCACGATGCAGCATAGCGGATATTCCTGCCGTGCCGTATCGTAACAGCGCTCGTCCTCATAAGAATTCATGTTGAGACCAAAGGCGCCCATGTGCCAGCGAATGGCGAGCATCTCGTCGTCGTGCAGGTCAAGGCCGCTGAGCAGGAGCATGATGACCGATTTCTCGCCGTGTCCCATCGGGAAATCCTTGTAGCTCACATTGTAGCCTTCGGCATCCTCCCACTGTCCGAGCTTATTCTTCCGTTTCTTTATCGTGCGCTTGTAAATGTCTGTTTTACAGACATCATGCAGCAGTGTGGCAATGACTACGCTGTTTCTACTCACCTCACCGGCCGAAGCCGCGTCGATGGTCTTGAGACCATCGTAAATCATCAGTCCGGCCCGGCAGACGTTAAGGCTGTGCTGGCACAGTCCGCCCGGCACGTTCAGGTGGTGGCCGGCCGATGCGGGCGCCTCAAAGAAGCCGCCTTTCTCCAAATCCTCAATGACATAGTCCATGCCCTCGCGCTTGGTCTCGCGGAGCAGACGCTCAAATTCCTCCTTGTTCTTTTCCTTGTCTATATCCATTGTAATAAGCTGTTAATATTATGATGTCGGGGCAAAATTAATAAAAAATGATCAGAAATCTTTTGCACAAATCATATAATATGTGTAACTTTGAAAACAAAACGCTAAATACGTAATGACAGAGTTATGCCAATACAGGCAGTTGCTGAAACAACTACGGCACGTTGTTCCAAGCGACCGGATTTATACAGACGAGCTGCGCACCCTTGGCTGGGGTACCGACGCAAGCTTCTATCACATGGTGCCGAAAATGGTGATACGTTCCGACAATGAGCAGGAAGTATCACAGATTATCCAATGCTGCGCATCCCTTCACGTCCCCTTCACTTTCCGTGCCGCCGGCACGTCGCTGTCGGGCCAGAGCTTGAGCGACTCGGTACTGATTGTCGCGGGCAAGCATTGGGAAAAATACCGCATCAGTGACGACAGGAATACCATCACCATGCAGCCCGGCCTTATCGGTGGCCGCATCAACAGGATATTAAGGCCCATGGGGCGGCTTTTCTCCCCAGACCCCGCCTCCATCAACAGTTCGATGGTCGGCGGCATCGTCGTCAACAATGCCTCCGGCATGAGCTGCGGCGTACACGCCAACTCCGACCACGTGCTGCAGTCGGTACGCATCGTCCTTGCCGACGGCACGGTGCTGGACACTGGCGACGGGCACAGCCGTGAGCAGTTCCGCCAGACCCATGCCGACTTCATCAGGCGCATTGAGGCCTTGCGCGACAAGGTCAGGGCCAACAAGCCTCTTGGCGACCGCATCCGCAGAAAATACGCCATCAAGAACGTGACGGGACTCAACATCAGGCCGCTTGTTGCCTACGATGATCCCTTTGACATCATCGCCCACTCCATCGTCGGCTCCGAAGGCACACTGGCCTTCCTCTCCGAGGTGACGATGCGCACGCTCCATCTTTATCCGTTCCACGCCACGGCCATGGTCTATTTCCATCGCATGGTAGATGCCTGCCACGCTGTCGTGGAGATGAAGAAGCTGCAGTCGGACGAGTCGGACCTTGAGGTGAGTGCCGAGCGGCAGGCCGTCAAATGTGCCGAAATGCTCGACTATCTGTCGCTTGCCTCCGTTGACGACCCTGTTTATCTGCAATACAAGAAAGATGTCGATGCGGGTAAGGTTCCGGGGGTCGCGCCCGGCGACTACCACAATCTGACGGCCTTGCTCACCGAGACGCGCGCCACGTCGCACGAGGCACTGCTGCGCAACGTAGCCGCCATCAGCCAGGTGCTGTCCGGTCACGAGCTCTACCAGCCGCTGACGTTTACTGAGGACGAGAAGACATCGGCACGCTATTGGGCCATCCGCCAGGGCATATTCCCCACCGTTGGCGGAATGCGACCCGTGGGAACGAGCTGCCTCATCGAGGATATCGCCTTCCCCATCGATGTGCTGCCTGAGGCTACGGTCAAGTTGCAGAAGATTATTGCCGACCACGGCTACAAGGAAGGCTGCATCTATGGTCACGCTCTTGAGGGCAACTACCACTTTATCCTCAACCAAAGCTTTAAGGAGAGCAAGGAGGTGGAGCGCTACGCCAACATGATGGGCGACGTGGTGAAGCTCGTTGAGCATTACGACGGGTCGCTGAAGGCTGAGCATGGCACGGGCCGTAATATGGCACCCTTTGTCAAAGAGGAATGGGGCGAGGAAGCCTACGCCGTCATGCGTGAGCTGAAGGACATCTTTGACCCGGAACATCTGCTCAATCCCGGCGTTATCTTCAACGACGACCCCAACTGCTTCATCAAGCACTTGAAGCAGCTCCCGAAGCTGGAGTTTGACTTCGACCGCCTGCCCGACGGTGTGAAATATGCCACCCTGATGGGTGCCAGGGAGTCTTCCACGCAGGAAATGATTGAGGGCGTAAAGCGTGCCAACAAATGCATCGAGTGCGGCTTCTGTGAGATCAACTGCCTCAGTTGTGGCCTGACGCTCTCCTCCCGCATGCGCATTGCGACACAGCGTGAGATGATGCGGCTGAGGTCGACCGGTGATGCCGGCGACCTGGCACGTGCCAAACGACTGGCCAAACTTTACCGATACTATGGCAACCAGACGTGTGCCGCCGACGGCCTCTGCGCCACATCGTGTCCGATGAAAATCAATACCGGCGACCTCACCCACCTGCTCCGCCAGCAGACAATGGACGACAGTCCCGCGGCATATGGCGTGGGCAACTTTGCGGCCAAGCACATGCGAGGCATAGAGAATGTGGTAAGGCGCGTGCTGGAGGTAGCCAACTTCGGACATACCCTACTGGGAACCAAGGTGATGAGTTCCTTGACTCAAGTCCTGCATAAGACAGGCGTGCCTCTCTGGACACCGGCCATGCCCAAGGCCCATTACCTGAAAGAGGAGCTGCTGCAGGGCACCAACGCCATGACCGAGGCCAGCCGCAGCAAGAGCGGCGCGGCCACGCCGGAGACTCCCTTGAAAGTAGTCTATTTCCCGAGCTGCCTCAATCAGACGATGGGACTGGCCAAGGGCGCGCCAGTCAAAAAGACCGTCGTCGCCGAGATGGTGGAGCTGGCCAACAAGGCAGGCTACGAAGTCATCTTCCCCAAGAACATGCGGGGTCTGTGCTGCGGACAAATATGGGAGAGCAAAGGCATGATGGACATTGCCGACCGCAAGACGGCCGAGCTCGAGCAGGCACTCTACGAGGCCAGCGAGGGCGGCCGCTATCCAGTGCTGTGTGACCAGAGTCCCTGTTTGCACCGCATGCGGAAGATGATGACGCGCGTCAAACTTTATGAGCCGGCCGAGTTCATCCTCACGTTCCTCAAGCCCCGCCTGCACTTCCACCAGCTTCACCGCACGGTGGCCGTCCACACTACCTGTTCCATGCGTGAGATGAACCTTATGGACGACATCGTCGGACTGGCCAAGTTGTGTGCCGACAAGGTCATTGTGCCGGAGGGGGTCGGTTGTTGTGGCTTTGCCGGAGACCGCGGTTTCACCCACCCCGAGATGAACCGCTATGCCCTGCGCCATCTGCGCGAGGAAATCGAGGCCAACCACGTCACGGTGGGCTACAGCAACAGCCGTACTTGCGAGATAGGACTGCAATACCATTCAGGCATCCCCTACATGAGCATCGTATATCTCGTCAACGAGGCTACCGACTGACCATAAGCCCCATCTGTCACGGCAAGCCGTGAACATCCTCCCCCACCCTGGGGAGGAAAAGTTTACTATGACAAGCAATTAAGAGACTTAAACGGTCGAATACAACAAAAAAGCCGCGCAGCAACATTTGGACTTTCCATCGTGTTGCTACGCGGCAAAATATTTTATACGGGCTATGGTATTTATAGCACTTTATTCATCGACAGCCTTCAACTGGGCAGCCACCTCGTCATTGATGCGGCGGGCAAACTCTTCCATCGTCATGGAAGCCTGCTCGCCCCCACCCTGCTTACGCATGGACACCAGTCCGTCGGTGGCCTCTTTCTCACCGACAATCACCATGTAAGGAACGCGCTTCAATTCGTTATCGCGAATCTTGCGGCCAATCTTCTCGTTGCGGTCGTCGATGTAGGCGCGGACATCCTTGCTCTCGAAGTACTGTTTCACTTTATTCGCATAGTCGTTGTACTTCTCTGAGATAGGAAGAATGGCCACCTGGTCGGGCGTGAGCCACAAGGGGAAGTGACCAGCGGTGTGCTCGATGAGTACGGCGGTGAAACGCTCGAGTGAGCCGAACGGCGCACGGTGTATCATCACCGGTGTCTGCTTGGAGTTGTCCTCGGCGGTGTATTCCAGCTTGAAACGCTCAGGCAGGTTGTAGTCCACCTGAATGGTGCCAAGCTGCCACTTGCGGCCGATGGCGTCCTTGACCATGAAGTCGAGCTTCGGGCCGTAGAAAGCGGCCTCACCTGTCTCCTCATGAGCATTGAGTCCCTTTTCCTTGCAAGCCTGGCGGATGGCATCCTCGCTCTCCTCCCAAATCTCATCGGAGCCGATGTATTTCTCCGTGTCCTTGGGATCACGCAGAGAAATCTGAGCGTCGTAGTTGTCGAAACCGAAGATACGGAACACTTTCAGGATGATGTCGATGATGGTCTCAAACTCAGCCTTCACCTGGTCTGGACGCACGAAGATATGAGCATCGTCCTGCGTAAACGTACGCACGCGTGTCAGTCCGTGCAGCTCACCGCTCTTCTCGTAGCGGAACACCGTGCCGAACTCGGCGATGCGGAGCGGCAGGTCCTTGTAGCTGCGCGGCTTGCGGGCATACACCTCACAGTGGTGGGGGCAGTTCATAGGCTTGAGCATGTACTCCTCGTCGGGCTCCGGGGTATGGATGGGCTGGAAGGCGTCCTTGCCATAGTGGGCATAGTGGCCCGAGGTGACATAGAGGTTCTTAGAGCCGATACCCGGAGTGATGACCTCCTGATAGTGGTAGGGTTTCAGCACGTGGCGCAGCAGCTCCTGCAGGCGCAGGCGAAGCTGCGTGCCTTTGGGCAGCCAGATGGGCAGACCCTTGCCCACGCGCTCGGAGAACATGAACAGCTCCATCTCTTTGCCAATCTTGCGGTGGTCACGCTTCTTGGCCTCCTCTAACATGACAAGATACTCGTCAAGCATCTTCTTCTTGGGGAAGGTGATGCCGTAGATACGCGTCATCTGCTCGCGGCTGGCGTCGCCACGCCAGAAAGCACCAGCCACACTCGTAATCTTAATGGCCTTGATGGCACCCGTCGAGACAAGATGCGGACCACGACAGAGGTCGGTGAAATTGCCTTGTGTGTATGTGGTGATGGTGCCGTCTTCCAAATCCTGGGAGATGTGCTCCACCTTGTATTGCTGTCCTGCGGCCTCGAACTCCCTGATGGCTTCGGCCTTTGACACCTCGCGGCGAACAACGGGCTCGTTCTTCTTGGCGAGTTCTTTCATTTTCTCCTCTATCTTGGGGAAATCGTTCTCTGAGATGGTCTGCCCCTTGGGCGGCATCACATCGTAGAAGAAACCGTTCTCGATGGCCGGGCCGAAGCCGAACTGAATGCCGGGATAAAGCTCCTGCAGCGCCTCGGCAAGCAAGTGGGCCGAAGTGTGCCAGAAAGTGTGCTTGCCCTCGTCATCATCGAACTTGTAAAGCGCAATGGTGGCGTCAGCATTGATGGGGCGGTTGAGTTCTGTTGTCTCACCATTAACCCCGCAAGATACAACGTCGCGGGCGAGAGCCGGTGAGATGCTCTCTGCGATTTGAAAGCCGGTTACGCCCTGTTCGTACTCACGAACGGAGCCATCCGGAAAGGTGATTTTAACCATAATACAAATTAGTTTGTTTTAAATCACTGCAAAAGTACTACTTATTTTTCAATTGGCTACAACGATATGCCATGAAGTTTTCATTTATTTTCTATTCTTCGCGGCGGACTTAGCTGAGGGCTTCTCCTCACCGATGCGCTTGCTCAGCGCATAGGCATCGTAGAGGCCAAGCTCGCCGGCACGGCTGAGGTCCTGCTGGGCCTGTCTGACGTCACCCGCATAATAGCGGGCAATGCCACGGTTGTAGTAGGCCTCGGCAAAGCGGCCGTCAAGCGAGATAGCTTTGGTGAAGTCGTCGATGGCTCGGCTATAGTTCTTCTCGGCCGCAAACATGTTGCCGCGGTTGAAATAGATGAGCGCATTCTTTGGAGCCAGCTGGATGGCCACGGCAAAGTCGCTTTCCACCTGGGAGTTTTTCATGCCGGGCTTCATGCCCTGCGAGGCCTCGTAGTTGTTGAGCAGCTGCTGGCAGACGGCGCGCTCCCAGCGGCCCATGGCCGACGTACTGTCGGCAGCGACATAGTCGTCAAGGTCGGAGATGGCGTCGGTATAGTTCTGGGCCTCGGCATAGGCCACGGCACGCTGCAGCAACAGCGAGGCCCGCACCTTTTTGTCCTTTTCCTCTCCAATGCCGGCCGTAAGGGCGTCGATAAGCTGGAATATGCGCTTCGACTGGACGTCGGTGAGCGCCTCGCGCTTGGCATTGCAGGTGAGACTTAGCTTGCGCAGCGGCTCATACTTGGTATTGAACTGCTCAAGCTCGGTGTCGAACACCTGATAGCCTTCCACGGCATTGCCATAGTTGAAGTAAGACAACTGATACATCGGCAGGAACGCCATCTCCACCTCACGGTTCTGAATGGTGCCGCGGATACTGCTGCTGCCGTACTCGTGATCAATCTTCGGCTTGTCCTCCACCACGATGTCGTTGTACTTGTTCATGTCGATCTCCGAGCGCTTGCGCACCTCACGCAGCTTGCTCTTGCTCCACCGCTGCTGTATGCCGATGTGCTTGTCCATCTGCGCCTTGAAGATGCGGAACTCGTCCATCTCAGCCTGGCTCGTCATGCCGAGCCGGCGGTAGCACCGGGCACGGCTCGCAAGCCCCGTCCAGAAGTTGGGGAACTGCCTGATAACCTCACTGTAGTCGCGGATGGCCGCGCGCAGGTGCCCGATGCGCTCGTTGAGCAAGGCTCGGTTGTAGATAGCCATGAAGTTGTGCGGCTCCATCTTAACGACGAAGTCGAAGTCCTCAACGGCGCGGTTGTCGTCGCCAAGCTGCACACGCAGCAGACCACGGTTGTAATGAGCGAGGAAGTTGTTCGGCTCCAGGTCTATCGCCATATCGTAGTCGGCCATGGCACCGCGCAAGTTGTTTTCGTTGAGCCTGGCAAGCGCACGGTTGACATAATTATTGACCACCTTGGGCCTTAGATGGATCACACGGCTCAGGCAACTGTCAGCCGACTTCCACTGACGCCGGTTCAAGGCTATGTAGGAGCGCGTGGTCCAGGCGTCAGCATTATAAGGGTCGATGCCGAGGCTTTGGCTGAGCCAGTGGTCGGCCTGGGTCGTATCTTTCTTCTCCAAATAAATCTGGGCCTTGAGAGAATAGGCCGTAGCGATTTGCGACCACCGTTTGATTATCGTGTCGGCGTCAAGGAGCGCCTGGTCGTAGTCCTGCAGGTTGACGCGGCAAATGGCACGGTTGAGCCAGAAGCTCGACACCGATGGGTTGAGCTTGATGGCACGGTTGTAGTCGGTCACGGCATCAGCGTATTTCTCCTGACGGATGCGGGAGATGGCCCGCAGGTCAAAGATTTGCTCGATATAGGGATTGAGGCTGATGGCTTTCGACGCGTCGTCCTCAGCCCCGACATAATCGTCAAGATAGAACTTGGCAACGGCGCGGTCGTACCACGGAAGCCAAAGGTAGGGTTTCTGTGCCAGCGCCTTGTTGAAATACTGTATGGAGAGTACGTAGTCCTCATAGTGCAGGGCCACCTCTCCGTTGGTAATCAGCCGGTTGACATTGTACTGGGCCTTTGCCGCAAAGGGGCAAAGCAACAGCATGAAAATCAGGCATACGTCCCACTTTCGTCTTAAGGCTTTTGCCCCGACGGCCGACCGCTTTGCTTCCGCCACGCGCTTGGGGCAAAGAGAGGCTTCTGAAAGATTTGTTGTTTGTGTGTATCCTGATTTCATGCTGAAAAAATGTTATTGACGGCAGAATGCCCTGTTAGCGCCGGATGGGTTTTGTGCGGTAAGCGGCCGAGAACTTTCCCTGCGTCATTGCGCGCAGCTTGTTGCGTATCATCTGCTTGCGGAATGCTGACAGGCGGTCAACGTACATCGTGCCTTCGAGATGGTCAAACTCATGCTGCATGACGCGTGCTAAATAGCCCTCAACCCATTCGTCGTGGCCCTGGAGGTTTTCATCGAGATAGGTCACATGCACCCGTTTGGGCCGCACCACCTCCTCGCTCAAGCCTGGAATGGAGAGGCATCCCTCCTCCATGCTCACTTTGCCGGCCTTGTCGTCGGCCTCCACCACATGCGCATTGATGTAAGCATGGCGGAACCCGGCGTATTCGGGATACTCGTCCTTCAGCACGTCCAGATCGATGACGACCACACGGATGGCCTTGCCAATCTGCGGGGCGGCCAGCCCCACTCCCGACGAGGCGGCAAGCGTCTCAAACATGTCGCTGATGAGCTGCTGCAATCCCGGGTAATCGGCGGGGATGTCCTGGGCAACCTTCCTCAATACCGGCTGCCCGTAAGTATAAATAGGTAATATCATTTCCTTGAATTCATGTAGTCCTGCAGGATGATGGTGGCGCTCACCTCATCCACGAGACCTTTGTTTTCACGTCTTGTTTTCTTCTTCACACCGCCCTCTATCATGGCTCGGTGCGCCAGCACCGACGTGAAGCGCTCATCATAGTATTCGATGGGCACATCCGGATGGGCATTGTGCCAGCGGTTGACGAAGCTCTGCACACGCGCGAAGTTCTCCGACGGCAGACCGCAGGGCTGCATGGGCTTGCCGATGACAATACGCTCCACGCCTTCCCGTACTACGTAGTCCGACACAAAGTCGAACAGTTTTTTTGTCTCTACCGTCGTCAGGCCGTTGGCAATAAGCTGTAGGGGGTCGGTCACCGCCAACCCCGTGCGCACTTTGCCATAGTCAATCGAAAGAATTCTTGCCACAGTCAGCGCATGGCATTAGTTCTTAAAGAGCAGCCAAGCCTGACTCTGCTTGTCGAACCGGCTGCCGCGAATGGCATTGCGGCTCTGCACGGCCTGGTCCTTGCTGTCGTAGGTACCAGATACCACACGGTAGAAGTTCACCTTGGCGTTATACACGATCTGGGCATCATAACCGGCATCCTTCAACATCTTCTGAAAGCCCTCTGCATTAGCCCTGACACCGAACGAGCCCACCACGACGCTGTACTGCTTCAGGCCCGCACCGCTGATTAAGGTTACATCTTCCTGACGTACAGGCGTATTGTCGACATTGGTCACGGTGGTCTGGTCAGCCTGCTTGGTCACCAACGGAGTAACGGTAGCCTGCTGTTCGGGCTGGGCGGTAGCCGTCTGAGCCTCTTCCTGAGCCTTGGCCTTCTCGTAGAACTTTTTGTAAGCACTTTCCTGGGATTTGCAACTTGTAAAGGCGAAGGCCACGATTAAGGCTGCGCCAAATACCATAGATTTCTTCATGCTGCTTTTCAAATTGTTTTATAGTGTATTAATGTTTGTCGCTTTTTAAGGCACGACCGCCTATTTTGTGCGAAATTACGAAATTATCCACAAACCGCCTTTTAATGCTCGCATAAAGTTTGTTAAATCAAGGATATACACATTATTTAACAGAAAAAGGGAGCCACATTGGCGCTTTATCATTATATTTGCATTTACAAAGACATTCAACTTTTAATACTTCCACAAATGAAAACATTTGGTTATATTGCCACATTCTTGGGCGGTGCCATTGCCGGCGCCGCTGTTGGCCTGCTGATGGCTCCCGAGAAAGGAACCGACACACGTTCGAAGATTTCTGATGCCGTTGACGATTTCTGCAAGAAACACGACATCAGGCTCAACCGCAAGGACGCCGACGATCTTGTTGACGGCATCAAAGATGCTGTTGACACCGACATGGCCTAAGTCCGGGCAGGAGGCAGTAGAAGTCGGAAGTCCGGAAGTACTGAAGTCCGGCCATGTGCTTTGTACCTGGCAATCAGGTATTGTTCAAGCAGTGACAGGACTTCAGGATTTCGGGACTTCCAGGCCTCTTCGCTTATTTTATACAGAAACAGACTTCGTAACTGAAAAGGAATGTTTTCAAACGACCAGAACATTGAGACCATCGGCCAACTGATTGAGACGCTGATGCACTATGCCCAGACGCAGGGCGAATACGTGAAGCTTACGGCCGTAGAGAAAACCGTAAGAATACTTACGGTCATTGCCATGACGGCCATTCTGAGCATCCTGCTCATCTTCATGCTCATCTTTCTGAGTTTCGCTGCAGCAGCCGCACTGGCTCCCGCTGTGGGGCAAACTGCCGCCTACGCCATTGTGGCGGGCGCTTACCTCGTCATTCTGTTACTGGTGGTCGTCTTCAGAAAGAAGTGGATAGAGCGGCCGCTCGTCCGTTTCTTCGCAGAGATATTGCTCAGTTAAAACCAGCTTTCGTTCATTATGACAGAACAACAACCATCAGTCGCACCCGTTTACCAGTCGCTCGAAAGCATCAGGCAGCGCAAGGCCGACCTGCTGACCGACATACACAAGGACAACAAAAAAATAGAACAGCTGTGGACTTCGCTGTTTCATAAGCCCGACATGCTGAAGAGAGATGCCCCGACGTCGCGGCGCCTGTCCAGCCTGTTTAACGCTGGTGCCGGGGCGGTAGACGCGGCGCTCCTCGTGTGGAAGCTCTACCGCAAGTTCCATAAATAAGTCACAATCACATTACCGGCGGCCGTCCGGTACTTCACCTAAAGAATATTCACCTCGGGCTTGAGGTCGAGCCCAAAGGTCTTTTTCACGTCATGCTGGACAGCATGCATGAGGCTGACCACCTCCTGCCCCGTGGCTCCGCCGCGGTTGACCAGTATGAGCGCCTGCTTGTCATAGACTGCCGCACGGCCCAGCGCGCGCCCTTTCCATCCGCACTGGTCAATCATCCATCCGGCGGGAATCTTGTAGGCGGGCAGCCCGTCGCTGCCGCTGACCTCGAAATAATGCAAGTCGGGATGTGCGGCCCTCAACCTTTGGAACGTCTCCGGGTCAACAATCGGATTCATAAAGAAGCTGCCGGCATTCCCCATCACTTCAGGGTCAGGCAACTTCTGTTGGCGGATATCAATGATGGCGTCGCGCAGTTGGGCCGCCGTGAGCTCAGCCACATCAATGCCCATCTGCTCCAGCCGGTTGCGGATATTGCCATAGTCAAGCTCAGGCTTAAACTGCCTCGACAGGCGGTAAGTGACGTAGACGATGAGATACCTGTTCTTCCACTCATGCTTGAAGCGGCTCTGGCGGTAACTATAGCCGCATTCACTCGCCTTGAGCACCACACGCTTGCCAGTATCAATCTCAATGGCCTCTATCTCCGAGATAACGTCCTTGACCTCGGCGCCATAGGCTCCGATGTTCTGCACGGCAGACGCTCCGCACTCGCCGGGAATGAGGCTGAGATTCTCAAGACCATAATAACCGTGCCTCACAGCGTAGGCCACTACATCGTCGAATGTCGTCCCTGCCCAGCACCGCAGGCTCGGCACATTGTCGCCGTAGCCCACTATGACCGACAAGTCAAACCGCCTGGCCGGCGTGACCACCGTTCCGTGGAAGTCGCCGGTCAACAGCAGGTTGCTGCCACCTCCCAGCAAAAGATAAGGCTTGTTGCTCTCACGCAGCAGCCGGGCCACGGCTACGGCATCACCTTCATTCTCCCACTCCACAAACTCGTCGCATTGCTGGTCAATGCCAAACGTGTTGTGACGCAACAAGGAATAGTTTTCCGCTGTTTTCATCTGCTGTCGTTTTTTAATGTTCCGCTGTTGGCTTCTTCGTTGAATTTCGCTGAAAGCTAACTGTTAAACTTCACCAACTTCCACCGTTTGCCGAAGCGGCGGAACGTCAGCTCAATCTCAAGGCCGTTGGCTATGCCCCTGATTACAAAAATCTTACGGTTCGACTCATCATATTTCTGTCCGTAAATGATATTGTAGATGATGTTTTTTGGAATGAGCCCCGGCTTGAAGTCTGGCCATTGCTGGGGCATCATCACGCCGCTGATTGTCGAGAAGTCATCGTTGGGGTCGGGAGCGGTAAACTCCACTTCGCTGGCCATGCTCCTCACCTGGAAGGCGGAGTCGCGCGAGAAATGGTCGTAGAAGCGCAGGAAGTCGGCATTCAAATTCTGATAGAGCGGCTTGTAGTTCATGCTTGTCAGCTTCCACTGCCCCTCAATTCGGTTGAAGAGGAACTGCTGCACCAGTTTCTTGCGGAAGAATATTTTTTCGATGACCACGTGGTCGATGGTGGTGTCTTTCACCAGCTTCATCTGCCGCATATTGTCGAAGATGAGGGTATAATACTGCTGTCGCATAAAGAAATGCTCCATTTTCCACTTGGCCTCGGGTATTTCCTTTTCCAGTTTTCCATTGCGATAGACCTTCAGTGGAAACATGATGCGCTTCCGCTGCAACTTGCGGTTGGCCGCGAAATTGAAGACAAAGTCGTCAAACAGCTCGTCGGCGGCTTTGGGCATGGGCGTGGCCTCTATCATTTCCTGGGTAGAATCTATGCCGGAAGTGTCGGCTATCAGGGAGTCGGCAGCCAGCGTATCCACCGGCTTGGGTTTCTTGTCGGTACAGCCCAACGGCGTCATTACGATACATATCAGGAATGAAGCTACTGCAAAAAAGACTGTCTTTCTCATAACACACAACTTAATGGCCGCAAAATTAAGCATTATTTTTCATATAGTTCCTATTTTATCCGATAAATGTTGTAACTTTGCAGACAGAATAAACGTTGATGCAACAAGCATGATATCAGACAAAATAGACGAGCTTCTCAAGGAAGTCTCCACGCTCTCGGCCAAGAATGCCGAGGATGTGGAGCAGCTCAGACTGAAGTATCTGAGTAAGAAAGGTGAGATTAACGGCCTCATGGCAGAGTTCCGCAACGTGGCCAAGGACCAGAAGAAGGCCATTGGCATTAAGCTGAACGAGCTGAAGAAGGCCGCTACCGACAAAATCAACGCGCTTCGCGAAGACGTGGCGACAGCCGACAGCCAGCAAGAGGACATTGACCTCACGCGCACGGCCTACCCCATTGAGTTAGGCACCCGCCATCCGCTGACCATCGTGAAGAACGAGATTATCGAGATTTTCCAGCGCATGGGCTTCACGCTTTTCCACGGGCCCGAGATTGACGACGACAAGCATGTGTTCACGATGCTCAACTTTGCCGCCGACCATCCTGCCCGCGACATGCAGGACACGTTCTTCATTTCCCAGGACCCCAAAGATGTCACCAAGAACGTGCTGCTCCGGTCCCACACCTCCGGCGACGAGGCCCACTACATGGAGACGCACGAGCCGCCCATCCGCATCATCTGCCCGGGCCGCGTGTACCGCAATGAGGCCATATCGGCCCGCGCCCACTGCTTCTTCCATCAGGTGGAAGGCCTGTATGTGGACAAGGGCGTGAGCTTCACCGACCTCAAGCAGGTGCTGCTCACCTTCGCCCGCGAGATGTTCGGCCCCGACACCAAGATCCGGCTTCGTCCGAGCTACTTCCCATTCACCGAGCCCAGTGCCGAGATGGACATCTCGTGCAACATCTGCGGCGGAAAAGGCTGCAACTTCTGCAAGCATACGGGATGGGTGGAGATACTCGGCTGCGGCATGGTGGATCCCCACGACCTCGCCGCCTGCGGCATCGACCCCGATGTCTATACGGGTTACGCTTTCGGCATGGGCGTGGAGCGCATCACCAACCTGAAATACCGCGTTGACGACCTCCGACTGTTCTCAGAAAACGACACCCGCTTCCTTGAAGAGTTCAAGAGCGCTTATTAAAAGCCCCTCTCTACGGCTTCCCTAAGGGAAGAGACAAAACATGCCGGCGGCACTTTTCCTGTGTCGTCGGCTTTTTTATTTTGTAGGACGATGCCGTGCAGCGTCTTCCCCCCCTGTTTCTTCTCTCTTCTTTTTACATCCACTCTCCGCTTTCAGCTACTTCCACCGGTCAAGAATCATGCAGAAGAGATAATCGGAAAGGCGGTTGAGGTAAACGCGCAGCACCGGCGCATAGCCGTCATCGGCAGCCATAAGAGCCACCAGCCGCCGCTCACACGTGCGTACCTTGGTCCGCACGATATGGAGCAGGGCGTCAGTTCGGTCACGGCCGGGCAACACAAACTTAAATGCCCTGTCCTTGGCCACCTTATTTATATAGGCCTCCATACGCCCGATGGCCTGGCTGAGCGTCAGCTCCTTTGTCTTGTCAGCGTCGCGAGCTATGAGTGCCATCAAATCCATAAGTTCCCGTTGTATGGTCTCGAAAGCTGACGCATGGAAAGGTGATCCTGCATCCTCACTGGCCTCACCGCACATCACCTTGCACAGGCCAAGCAGCGCGTTGCACTCGTCGAGTTCCCCGTTGAGTTCAATGATCAGGTCGGTCTTGTCCACCCGCGAGCCGTCATAAAGCGATGTTTTTCCGCCGTCTCCTTTCTTGGTAGTTACTATCATTGTTCAAGTCAAATCATTAGTCATGCAGGTTTTCTAAGTATCACGTAGATGATGACCGGCGCGCCGATAAGCGGTGTGACGGCATTGAGCGGCAGCACCACCCCGCCGGCCGGCAGCGTGGTCAGCACATTGCAGAGCAGGGCAACGGCCGCCCCCAACAGGATGGTGGCAGGCAACAGCTGCCGGTGGTCTGATGTGTGCAGCCACAGGCGCGCCACATGAGGCACGGCCAGGGCGATGAACGCGATGGGACCGCAGAATGCCGTCACCACAGCGGTGAGCAGCCCCGTGAGCAGCAGCAGCACATTGCGCGTACGCCTGACGTTGATGCCCAGGCTCCCGGCATACTGCGGCCCGAGCAGCAGGGCGTTGAGCGGCTTCGCCAGCAGCAGCGTACCCGATGTACCCGCCACCGTCAGCGTGGCAAACACCGGCATGGCGGCAAGCGACACATTGCTGAAGTCGCCCATGCCCCACACCACGAAGCTCCGCACGCCCTCCTCGGTAGCCATGAAGTTGAGCAGCGTGATGGCGCTTGAGCAGAGATAACCTGTCATTATGCCGATGATAATCAGCACCACCGAATTGCGTACCAGTCTGCTGCACAGCCAGATGAGCGCAGTTACCGCCACAGCGCCCACGAAGGCCGCCCCCACCGATGACAGATAGCCCAGCGTGCCGGCCGCCGCCAATCCAGGAGCCAGCATGAGCAGGGCCACGGCAAGACTTGCCCCGCTTGTGATGCCGAAAATATCAGGAGCAGCCAGCGGATTGCGGAAGGCCGTCTGCAGCAACAGGCCGCTCACCGCCAGCGCGCCACCGGCCAGCAGTGCCGTAACGGCCTGGGGCAGACGGGTCTCAAGCACAATAAACCGCCAACTGGCATTGTTTACCTCTCGGCCAAGCAGGATGTCAACAACATGCCGGAAAGGAATGTCTACACTGCCAAGCGCCAGGCTCAGACAAAACAGCAACAGGATGAACTGCACGAGCAGGACAAGACGCAATGCCCTGCCATGGGTGCCTCCCGCATTGGTTCCGGCCCCCAGGCCGCCGTTCTGTCGTATCGTCATCTCGCCCCCAACTTTTTATAGTACCGCAGTCCGCCGAGGTCAGTCCCCGGATGGAGCAACTGGATGAGCTCCCGCAAGAGATAGTCGGGTCGCCAGCTCACCTCCTCGAAATAGGGTACCTGCGAGCAGTTGCACTCATAAATCTCACCCGTGCGGAAAGCCTTCAAAGCCTCATAGCCGTGGTACTCGCCGAGCAGGTCGGCCTTGGTCATCATCCGCGCGCCGTTGATTTTAAACGCCCACACGTCGCTTTGTCCGGCCTTTGCGATAATCTGCTCCACCGAGAGGGGCAGACTGCCGCTGTGGGTATCGGCGGCAAAGGCATAGCGGCCGTTGGCATCCTTTATCAGCACGCCAATGCTGCTCTTTCCGCCCGGCGTGTACCAGGTGGCGCCGGTCTTCCGCTCGGTGAGGATGCTGCGGCCCGCAGGCAGCGTAGCCGCATACGTCCTAAGCTGCTGATAAGTGGAATCGACCACATGAAACAGCGAGTCGGCACGCCGGCCGGCCCCCAGCAGCCTGCCGTAATAGCGCATCCACTCGGCCCGTCCCAAGGCCGAGGTCTCCATATAGTCTGCCGCAAGGATGACGGGTATGCCGAGCCTCGCAAGCCGTCCAAGGCTCATGCCCTCATAGGGACTGAGGATAATGGCATCGGGCTTGAGCGCGACTATACGCTCCAGGTCGGGATTCATCGAGTTGCCGCAGTCGGCAATCCTGCCCTTTGCGCCGTCAGGCAAGGCCAGACGGTGCCGGATGTCGCTGACAAGGATGTACTGCGCGTCGCACACACCGACTATGCGATCGGCCAGACCCAGGTATTCGAGCAACTGGCAATGCGAGGTCGTAAACACGACCACGCGACGGAAAGGCTCACGCGGCGACAGCCGCTGCAGCACGTGTCCCTGCTGCCAGGGATCCATGATGGAGAATACCTGCTGGCCCTGACTGTCAACACACTGTATGAGTCTGGCATACTTGGCGAAACGGTCGTTTGCATGCTGCGTCGTTGTTCCATTACGCTTGCAGGTGCCGGCAAGGAGTGCCAGTAAAATGAGCATGGCCCATAATCCTGATTGCCTTCTCATAGCCTATTGCCTGTTATAACACAATGCGGCACCGATGGCCGTACAGAACTCGGCGTATTTCGGAATGATAAAATGCACCTTATAGAGCTTCTCCAATCCCGGAAACACCTGCTTGCACTGCGGCAACAGCGTGAGGTTGCCGATAAGCACATACTCTCTGATGCCCGAGTTGAGCGAGGCCAGGATGCAGCTTGAGCCGATGGTCTGCAGCACGGTGGTGATAATGCCGCGCGCGATGTCCTCACGCCCGGCATTGCTGCGGGCCTTGCCAAAGAGCGAGGCCGTGGCCGTCTTGGGCAAGCCGGGCAGCGGGTTGGGGCTGATGTCGCCTATCTGCAGGTCGATGTTGGAGAGCTCGCCCTGCATGGCCAGCGAGATGATCTGCTTCATGTCGTCAGTCTTGAGCATGACACGGCTCAGACCCATCAGCGTGCCGCCGCCCAGACCCAGGCCGCCGATATGGCGGATGTCGTCGCCGTCACACTGCACAAGGCTCGTGCCGGTGCCCATCGACACCACTATCATCCGCCTGAGGTCGGTCTCATAGCGCGCGCCGAGGCCGTCGGCGATAAACTCCTCGGCCTTGGCCGTCGGCAGTCCATAGATAGGCTGGTCGATATAGGCCGACCCCACCCCCGTAATCATCACCTGCTCAATGTCCTGCAGGCTTATCTGATTGTCAAACAGGTACTTGCCGAAACCGCCATAGAGTGAGGTCACAGGGTCGGTGGCACGGATGCGGATGGGCGATACCACCACACGCTCGTCATTGATGCCTACTATCTTTGTGGTGCTGATGCCCACGTCAATACCTATTACCACTGTTATTGAGAATTAAAAGTTTACAAACTGACAAAACTCCTACCGATAGATAAAGTACGAGCCGCCGTCGCTGCCGCAATATTTGCGGAGCAGGTCCTGGATGTATTCCGCATTGGCGCGGACACGTGCCTCGTCACCATCATAGCCGTTGATGAGCACCACGAGACGGGTGGTGTCGGACAGTATCTTCGTCCGCTCGTTGTCCGAGGTCGGCGTCCCCACCCCACCCTGCGCGTCGCGGTAGACGGGCAGTCCGGCAATGTTGATTGTGCCGCGCCCAATGCCCTCGTAAGGCTCGCCCTCACGGCCCACGCCAAGCGTCAGCCGGTCACCGGCAAACTTGTCGGCGTCGAAGCCTCCGATGCTGTAGCCGTAGACAATGCTCGCCAGGTTGATGAGGTCAACAAGCGTGTCAATCTGGTACAGCCTCTTGCCCTGGAGCTGGCGGCGGATAAGGGCCTCGGCGGCGGGACGGTAGCGCGACGGGTCCTTGCCGCAAGCCCGGTATACGCGGCGTGTGGCCGCAATGCCGGGCAATGCCCTCAGCGTCTCTGTGGTCAGCGTCTCGCGGTAGCGGTTGCCCATGGCCTCTATCTCGTTCCAAAGCGGCTGACAGTAGGGGCTGTTGGTCACCCGGGCCTCTACGCAAGCCCCTACAAAGCCGGGGCAGATGCTTTCTATTTCCTGAGATACGATAACTTCCATGACAAATGATGATTTTCCTGCTGCCTGTGTCACTCATGCAGGCCAGTGAATTTACCACAAAGTTAAGATAAAATCCACATTAGGCAAAGAAATCAAGGCTATATTTGACAAACTTTCGTAACTTTGCAAGGAATTAAAAGTGTGGCTATGGACAATACCTCATTGATGCGGCAGCTCGTTGACCAGCTCAACCGGGCTTCCGACGCCTATTATAACGGACGTGGCGAGCTGATGACCGACTACGAGTGGGACGCGATGTTCGACCGGCTGCGCCGGCTCGAAGAAGAGACCGGCACAGTGCTGCCCGGCTCTCCCACCCACAAGGTATCGGCCGACAGCACCGCCGGCCAGAAGGAGGCCCATGAGTTTCCCGCTCTCTCACTGGCCAAGACCAAGAAGGAGGACGACCTCGTCAAATGGGCCGACGGACGGCCTGTCTGGCTCTCGTGGAAGCTCGACGGACTGACGCTCGTCGTGACCTACGACAATGGCCTGTTGACCAAGGTCGTCACCCGTGGCGACGGCCACATCGGCACCAACATCACCCGTCTGGCCAAGGCCATCGGCGGCATTCCGCAGCGCGTCAGTGCTACGGGCCACATCGTCGTCAGGGGCGAGGCCGTCATCAGCTATGACGACTTTGAGCGCTTCAACCTTGAGAGCGACGAGGAATATGCCAATCCGCGCAACCTCGCCTCAGGCTCGCTCACCCTCAAGGACCCGCAGGAGGTGGCGCAGCGCCACATCCACTGGATACCCTTCACCCTCGTCCATACCGACGGGCCGATAAAGTCGTGGGGCGACCGCATGGACTACCTGCGGCAAATAGGACTGGACTGCGTGGAGCATGAGCTGATAGCGCAACCCACAAAAGAGAATATAGAAAAGGTGATAGCGCGGTGGACGCTGAAAGTGACGGAGAAGAAGAACCCCTACCCTGTCGACGGACTCGTCATCACCTACGACGACACCGACTACGCCGCCACGGGGTCGGTGACCGGACACCACGCCACACGCGCGGGCTACGCCTTCAAATGGGCCGACGAGAGCGCGGAGACCGAGCTGGACCATATCGAATGGAGCTGTGCCGCGTCGACCATCTCGCCCGTTGCCGTGTTCAGGCCCGTCGAGCTGGAAGGCACCACTGTCAAGCGGGCCTCACTGTGCAACATCAGTGAGTGCGAGCGGCTTGGCATTGGCGGCAAAGGCTCCAGGATAGAGGTCATCAAGGCCAACAAGATTATCCCCAAGGTGATACGCGTCATCGACAGCGCGGGCCAGCTCGACATCCCCGGCAAATGCCCGGTGTGCGGCGCGCCTGCCGAGGTGATCACCAGTCCGGCCAGCGGCACCCGGACCCTGCATTGCACCAACCCGCACTGCCCCGCCAAGCAACTGAAGAAGTTCGCCCGCTTCGTCTCAAAGGAGGGCGTCAACGTTGACGGCATCTCTGAGCAGACCCTGCAGCGCTTCATCAACCTCGGCTGGATACGCGACTACGCCGACATCTTCAGCCTGCCCGACCATGAGGCGGAGATAGCCCTCCTTGACGGTTTCAAGGAGAAAGCGGCCGCCAACATTGCCAAGTCGGTGGAGAAGGCCCGCAGCGTGGAACCCCAGCGGCTGCTCTACGCCCTCTGCATACCGCTCTGTGGCCAGGACGTGTGCAAACGGCTGCTCGCGGCCTGTCCTCTTGACGACTTAGTGGCTTTGACCGTCGGCCAAGAGGAGGCCTCGCTCTTCACACCCAAGCCAGAGGAAAGGCTCGCCATGATACCCGGCATCGGGCCTGAGAAGGCGGGGTCGTTCGTCAGATGGTTCCACGACAAAGACAACCTCGCGGTGTACCGGCGGCTGCGCGACATCCTCACCATTGCGGCTACCGACGTCGCACCTCACGGCGACAAATGCAAGGGACTGACGTTCGTCATCACCGGCGACGTACACCACTACAAGAACCGCAACGAGCTAAAAGCGTACATTGAGAGCCAGGGCGGAAAGGTGACTGGGTCGGTGAGCAAATCAACCAGCTACCTCATCAACAACGATGTGGCTTCCACAAGCGGGAAAAACCAGAAGGCACGCCAGCTTGGCACCCCCGTCATCTCGGAGGACCGGTTTATTGAATTATTTGGAGAACAAGCATCATGAGAATAGACATCATTACCGTATTGCCCGAAATGATTGAGGGCTTTGTCAAGGAGAGCATCCTCGCCCGCGCCCAGAAAAAGGGGCTGGCCGAGATACACCTGCACAATCTGCGCGACTATACGCTCGACAAATGGCGCCGCGTCGATGACTATCCCTACGGCGGCTTTGCCGGCATGGTGATGCAATGCGAGCCCATCGACCGCTGCATCAGTGCCCTCAAGGCTGAGCGCGACTACGACGACGTCATCTATGTCACGCCCGACGGCGAGCAGTTCAACCAGAAGATTGCCAACGACATGAGCCTGCAGAAGAACCTCATCATCCTCTGCGGCCACTACAAGGGCATCGACCAGCGCGTGCGCGACCATCTCATCACCCGCGAGATCAGCGTGGGCGACTTCGTCCTTACCGGCGGCGAGCTGGCCGCCGCCATCATTGCCGACGCCGTGGTCAGACTGGTGCCGGGGGTCATCAGCGACGACCAGAGCGCCCTCTCCGACTGCTTCCAGGACAATCTGCTGGCAGCGCCCATCTACACCCGTCCGGCCGACTACAAGGGCTGGAAAGTGCCCGACATCCTGCTCAGCGGCAACGAGGGCAAAATCAAGCAATGGGAAATGGACCAGGCCATAGAGCGCACCAGACGCCTGCGTCCCGACCTGCTCGAAAAATAAACGTCTGACCGGTGAACAACCTGCTGTCGCACAAGCGCCGTCTGTCCGCACGTCTGCTGCTGGCCGTCTTCGTGCCAATGCTGTTGCTGGCGTCGCTGCACCGCCACGAATCACCCGTGACCGTGCAGGACACGTCGTGCTATGACTGCGTCCATCACGTTCACCACAACGGCCATCTCTCGGCCAATCCGCAGCACGCCTACAGTTGCGTGCTGTGCAGCTTCCTCACACTCCCTTATCTCACCCCGGCGGCTGTGGCCGTCCAGTCGCCCTGTAGCGCGCAGTACGCTTTCGTCCCGCGCTACAGCAGTCGGATTGCCGTCCGTCCACAGCTGCACAAGCCCGGCCGCGCGCCACCAGTTGTAAGATACAGCATAGCCTCTACGGCACCTCATGCGCTGTAGACATTTACACCTTATTATTATCTTACAACAACAAATTATCTATGAGAAAATATATATTCTTGTTGTTAGGCGCATTGGTATGCCTGACAGCAAGCGGTGTGGCCATGGCCGCACCCAGCCTTGACAGTCCTACGAGTGACTTGAGGGGCCACGTCACCGACAAGATTGACAACAGTCCGTTAGTGGGCGTTGTCATCACCATCCCCGAGCTGTCAGTCTCCACGACGACCGACGCCGACGGCAACTACACCATTACGTCACTGCCCCGGCGCACGGTGACACTGCAGGTGAGCTATCTCGGCCACAAGACCATTCTGCGCAAGATAGACCTCACGCAGACCGCGAAGGCCGACTTCGTCATGCAGGAGTCGAACGCCATGCTCAACGAGGTGGTGGTGACCGGCCTGACCGGCAAGGCCCGGCGGCAGGACGCGCCCATCCCTTTCAGCGTGGTCACCGCCGACCTGCTGCGCGGCACGGCCTCAAGCAACATCATCGACGCCCTGAGCCACCAGCCCGGCATCGCACAGATTACGACGGGCAGCGGCATCTCCAAGCCCGTCATCCGCGGTCTGGGCTACAACCGCCTCGTCGTGGTCAGCGACGGCATACGCCAGGAGGGCAACCAGTGGGGCGACGAACACGGCATTGAGGTTGACGACCAGGCCGTCTCGTCGGCTGAGGTCAT
>CABVDL010000038.1 GCA_902497035.1 uncultured Prevotella sp. | reverse complement strand
GGCCGGCACCAGGCCGGCCACTACACTGTCACCAGTGACGCACAACACTGTCACCGATGACGCACAGCTCCACGAGGAGCTAAAGTCTGTACGTGACTATTTTCCAATAAACTTATGTCCGATTCGGGGTGACGCATTGACGAAGTCAGGCGACAAAAAATCCTCAAATCATTTGGCTGAATGAAAAACACTTCATAACTTGCGCTGCATAAAATATGAAGTGTAAGTTATGAAAGCACCATTGAGCAGACGTTCAGCTATATCGCGAGGTCAGGCAGGAGATGCTGTACCGCGACAACGACGGGTACATCGTCTATGACCGCTTTCTGGCCATGTGGCTCAGGAGGCTGAAAGGATAACCGGCTATTCAAGCCAGTCCATGATTTCCTTGCTACTCAAGCCAGTCCATGATTTCCTTGCGGCGCTCGCGGCTGACGACGATGTCGGGCATGTCGGAGCCGTAGAGCAGGAGGCGAACCTTGCCGTTGGCCAGCCGCTCGGTGCCCTTGACCTGCTCGCGGGGCAGGATATACTTCCGGTTGACCAGGCGGAAAAGGTGGCGGTCGAGCTGCCCGGCCAGCTCGCTGAGCGACATATCGACCGGATAGGAAGTATCGTCGAGCAGGTGGAGATAAGTGGTCTTATGGTCGGACACGGCGTAGCGCACCATGGCGACGGGCACGCGGCGCTCGCCCTTGTAGGTCTTCACGAGGAAACTGTGGCGGTGGTCGCTGTCGTCGCCGAGCTCGCCGAAAAATTGCTCGTGACTGTAACGTCCGAGGCGCGAGGCACGGCGTATGGCCTCAGCCAGCTGTTTCTCGTCGATGGGCTTGAGCAGATAGGAAAGGCTGTTGAACTCGAACGCCTTGAGCGCATGCTCCTCGTAAGCCGTGGTGAAAATAATAGGCACATTGTCGGGGGCATTGCGGAGCGCGTCGAAACTCAGGCCGTCGTTCAACTGGATGTCGGCAATGATAAGGTCGGTATCGTTGTGGGTGGACAGATAGAGCCGTCCCTCCTCAACCGTCGATATGGGGCCGATGGCGATGTAATCCTCGTTTAGCTCATGGAGCATGTGCTGCAGCAGACGGAAATTGAACAGCTCGTCCTCAAAAATCAGGATGTTCATGGGCGGAGCGAATGGGTGAGTGCGGCCTCGCCGGGCGGGACGAGCGGCAGGCGGACGGTGAAATGCCTGTCGTCGCTCTCCACCTGGATGTTGCGGTTGAACAGCAGGAGCATGGTCTCGTCCATATAGGTCAGGCCCATGCGGGTGGAGCCGCCGTCGGACAGCAGCGGCAGACGGTTGTTGCTGACGATGAGCCAGTCACCGTCGGTGAGCAGATTGATCTTGAGTTTTTTCTCGGGCGTGTGCGCGTTGTGCCGGATGGCGTTCTCCACGAGTCCCTGCAGTGAGAGCGGCGGCAGGGGGTAGCCCCTCAGCTGTCGCACCGCGCGGCTGACGTGCAGCTCAAGGCAATCGACGTGGCGCGTACTCATCAGGTCAAAATACTGCCGCATCATTACCAGCTCCTTCTCTATGGGCACGGCGTATTCGTCGCCATAGTTGAGCAGGTAGCGGTACATCTCGGCAATGCGCCTGAGAAACGCCACAGCCTCCTTGGGCGAGGTGATGACCAGGCTCACCGCCACGCTCAGGCTGTTGAACAGAAAATGCGGCGTCACCTGTCTGCGGAGCTTCATCAGCCGCAGGTCGCGCCGCAATTCCTCTATTTCTTTATCCTTGTAGTCTTTTTCCATCGTTAGATTTGGCTGCAAAGATAATACAAATCAAACAGAAGACCGCCACATTCTGTGATTTTTGTGGCGGCCTTCCAACAATCCATTATGCATTAGGCGAGTTTTTGCAAACTTGTAACGCGCGTCTATTTCTGAAACACCCTGACATAATCCACGTCCATCGTGGCAGGCAGTGCGCTGTCGTCAAGTCCGCGCTGTCCGCCCCAGTCACCGCCGTAGGCGATGTTGAGGATTGGGTAGAAGTAGCTGTCAAACGGCCAGGCATCCTTGCCCGTCCCGTCGTTGCGATAGGTGAAGAACGCGGCCCCGTCGATGTAGAAGCGCAGGTAATCCGATGTCCATTCCATGCCGTAGGTGTGGTACTGGCCCGAGACGTCGCCAAGTCGCTTCGTGGCTGTCTCCGTCGCCGTTCCCGAGTTGTTGTATTTCGTGCAATGAATGGTGCTGTGGATGACGTTTTGGTCAAAGCCCACATGCTCCATGATGTCAATCTCACCGCTGGCAGGCCAGTCGTTGTTGAAGTTGACGGGCATCATCCAAAAGGCAGGCCACGTGCCCTTTCCCTTGGGCAGCCTCAGCCGTGTCTCGATGTAGCCGTAGCGCCAGCCGCTGCCCTTGTGGGCATAGATGCGGGCGCTCTTGTAGCCCTGTGCGTCCTTGATGAGGTGCAGCGTGAGCACGCCATTCTGCATGGTCGTCACCTCGTCATCTCTCACATAGCGCTGAAGCTCATTGTTGACCTGTCCGGCATTCCAACGCTCATAGTACCAGTCGGCCTCGTTGAGCGACGAGCCGTTGAACTCGTCATGCCACACAAGCTTGTAGCCCGCGACGGGAGCCTTAATGCTGTCGGCCGTTTCCTCTTGCCTGTTGCCGCCCTCGGTCCCCGCGTCGGGGACGGGTGGCAGAATGTCGTCAAGCGACTTGCTGGAACAGGAGATGAGCATCAGGATAGATGCCACGATGAAAATACTCTTGTTGATCATTCCTTATGTTTCTGTAGCGTTATCTTATTCACGGTCACCGTTGTATTGGCCGGATTGCCGCCAAAGTCGAAGACTATCTTCAGACCCGTGAACGACTTTGAGAACTTTTTCTTCACCACCTGGTACTTGTAGGTGCCGCCCGCCGGTATACTGATGCTGTTGCCGTCGGTAGACTCGAGGAAGTTGCCGTTGGCCTCATCGTCGCCGCCGGGCTGCTGTACCTTGCAGGTCACGCCGCCAAGCGCATTGTTGGACGAGAACTCGGCACAGAAGTCATATTCCTCATCGGCCGAGATTTCGATGCCGTCGGCTACCGTCAGCGAGGCCTGTGCCTGCCAGCGCTCATAGGTTGCCGTCGGCAGGGCGATGGTATACGACGAGCCGTCGTGGGTGATGACGGCATTGTCAATCGGCGACCAGCCCGGAGCGTAGTAGCCGCCGAAAGTTGCAGAGCCGGCCTTGTCAGCAGCCCACCAGAGGTTGTCGTCGGAGGCATAGACGAAAGCGGCCTGGTCGGGAGCCGGAACCACGGTACCGTCGTCGTTGTCGTGGTCCTTGATGACGAAGCTCTCGGCAGTGATGTCGGTATTGTCGGCATTGCCGCCGAAGTCGAAGATCAGCTCCAGGTCGCCGTCCACATCGTTGGGAGCCTCCACATCGGAGAAGTAAACGCACAGCGGCTCGCCAGCCTCCAGCTTTACCGAGGCATTGTAATAAAGCACGAAGTCGGGCTGGCTCACCGAGCCTATCTTCACGGTCACATGCGGATGGTCGGTCGTAGAGGTCAGAATGCAGGAGAAGTCGTAATGCTTGCCTCCCTGCAGCGAGACGTTGGTCGGGATAAACATCTGGGCCTGCCACTGGTCGGTCGTAGCCTTAGGCAGCGTGACGGTGTAGGAACCCTTGTTGGCCGTGTAGGCGGGGTCAGCAATCTGTGACCAGCCCGGAGCATACCAGAAAGTAGGCGTGCCGTAGGTGGCGCCCTTGAAGAGGTTGAACTCACTGTCCTCGACGAAGCCGCCGAAGCCGTTCATCTGGGTCTTGTCAATGTGGAAGGTCTTGATGACCGAGTCGGCACTGATGCCGTTGGCGTTCATCACCCGGCAGACGGTGCTATAGTCGCCAGCCTTGCGGTAGAACTTGCTTGAGCTGAACGCGCTGCTCCAGGCACCGTCAATCTTCCATACCGGTGTCACGCCGTCGGCAGCCTTGAAGGCAAAATTGGCCGTGTTGGTTGACTGGTCAACATTGATAGTGAAGTTGTCCGCATAAGCGGCAACGCTTGGAATGCCATTCTGGTCAGGACCGCTATAGTCCTCGGGCGAGCATGAGGCCAGGGCCATCAGCCCGGCCATGCAGACCCCGATATATCTGAAAATCTTCATGACGTTAATCTTTATGTTGGAACTGTTCATTCATGTTTAGTATTGGTTCTGCACGAGTGTCGGGTCTGCGGCAAGCTCGTTGTAAGGAATAGGCAGATACTTGTGGGTCTCTGTCCAAGTGTTGGTGCGGTATTGAGTCTCGTTGCCATTAGCATCGGTCTCACCGGCAGGCACCAGCACCGTAGCAGCCTTACCCGTACGGATAAGATCCCAGTAGCGTTTGCCCTCGCCAAGGAACTCAAGA
The DNA here is from genome assembly GCA_902497035.1 of uncultured Prevotella sp. GTDB lineage: Bacteria > Bacteroidota > Bacteroidia > Bacteroidales > Bacteroidaceae > Prevotella. The sequence continues at coordinate 19,451 of CABVDL010000038.1, read as the reverse complement.
TGGCGCTCGTTGAGGATGTTGTCGAGCGTGGGCTCCACGTCGTTGATGAGTCCGGCTCTGTGGTGGACCTCGTTAAGATACCGCGAAGCCTCGGTCGTGCTGCCACCCGTGCGGACGAGCAGCTCGGCGGCGTTGAGCAGCGTCTCGGCGTAACGGTAGACGCGCAGATTGTTGTTGTAGTTCAGCTGCTTGTCGCCTGTGGCTCTTGCCACGTTTTTTGAATAAGCGGCATACTTGGCAACCCAGAAGCCGGTGTTCTCATAGCGGCCCTTGAAGTCAGGATTGGCAGCATTGTACGAGCGCACGTCGAGGATGGAGGCATCGCGGCGGGTGTCGTTGCTGACATACATCTGATAAGCCGACGTACGTACCGGCGCGAAGCCCCAGCCGTCGTCAACACCAAGCTCTGCGATGCCGCCGGGCACCGAGATGACGCGCGGCAGCACGGTGCCGCCGGCAATGATGGCATCGCCAGTACCCCAGCCGCGGAAGCTCTTGTCGTCGGTGTAGTTGACCTCAAAGATTGACTCCTTGCTCCACTCACCATCCGATGTCCAAATCGAGGCATAGTCATCAACCAGACCGTAATGGCTGTCCTTGATGATGTCCTGCATGTAGGAGAGTGCCTTGCTGTAGCGGGCCTTGTCATTCTGGTACATCACCATCTCGGCATAGAGCATGTAGGCCATGGCCTGCGACACGCGGCCAAGGTTGTCCTCGTCCCAATACATGGGCAGCGCCTTGAGGTCGATGGCGCCCTCCAGGTCGGTAATGACGTTGTTGTAGACCTCGTCCGCCTTCAGCTGTGGGGCATGGTAGTCGCCCGTCGGGTTGGTGGTGAAGTAAGGAATGTTGCCATAGAACTTCCAGAGCAGGTTGTAGTAGTAAGCCCTCAGCACGCGGGCCTGCGCCGTCCAGCTGTTGTACTGGTCGTCGGTGAGGTTGTCGCGGCTAGTCTCTGCATATTGCAGCAGGTCGTTGCAACGCTTTACGCCACTGTACATATTGCTCCACAAGCCGGTCATGGTGTTGGTGGGAATACTCTCGTAATTGGCCATCAGATGCCAGAACTGGTTGTCGGTGCGACTGGCACCGCCGGGCCAGATGTCGTCGGCCATGATGTCGCTCATGATGTTTTGCGGACAATACTGCACACCGTTCCAGTCGTTCCACTCCAACGGACTGTAGGCCGCAATCAGCGACTGGCTGATATGGTCGGCGTCCTTATAGTATTCGTCGGCATATTCCTGGGTGTGCGACTTCACCTCAAGGAAGTCCTCAGAGCAGGAGGCTAACAGCATGGCTGCACCCAGGAAGCCAATATATAATATACTGTGTTTCATTTTGTTTTATGCTAAATTAGAAGAGTTAGAATCCAAGATTGACACCGACGGTAAATGTACGCGCCTGCGGATAGACACCATAATCAACGCCAAGCGACGTACCGCCCGAAGAGATTTCCGGATCAAGACCGGGATATTTGGTGAAGGTGAGCAAGTTCTCAGCGGCGAAGAACACACGGAGCCTCTCTATGCGGATGTGGCGGGTGAGTGTCTGCGGCAGGGTGTAGCCCACCTGCAGATTCTTCAGGCGCAGGTAATCGCCGGAGAAGAGGAACAGGTCGGACGAACGGAGGTTAAGACCGTCGTTGCTGCTGTCGCCCAGGCGGAAGATGGGATACTTGTCGCTCGTGCCGGGACCGGTCCAGCGTCCGAGCATGTAGGTGGGCAGGTTGATGCTCTCGATATCAGTGCGGCGGGTGGCGTCAAACACCTTGTTGCCCCAGACACCCTGCAGCATCATGGAAAAGTCGAAGCCCCTCCAGTCGAACGTGAAGTTGAGACCATAGGTCCATGACGGCATACCCTTGCCGATGTCGGTCTGGTCCCTGTCGTCGATGACACCGTCACCGTTGACATCCACCACCCTCACGTCACCCGGCTGGGCGTGTGGCTGCATCAGCTCGCCGTTGCTGTTGACATAGCTGTTGACCTCATCCTGCGTCTGGAAGATTCCGGCCGTCTTGAAACCGTAGAAGAAGGGGAAGGGGTGACCGTTCTCTGCGCGCGTAATGGTGCCGAGCGTGCCAAAGCTGTCGTAGTTGGCATAGCCGGTCTCATTGCCGTAATCCACCAGTTTATTTTTCAAGTAGCTCAGGTTGCCGCTCACGCGGAAATGAGCGTCGGCAATGTGCCATTTGTAACTGGCCTCAAACTCTACGCCGGAGTTTCTCATCTTGCCGACGTTGCCCCACGGCTTGTTCTCGCCGATGTAGGAAGGAATAGGCATCTGCAGCAGCATGCCGTTGGTCTTCTTCACATAGTAGTCGACCGTGAAGGTAAGGGCATTGCTGAAGAAGCCGAGGTCGAGGCCGAGGTCGGTCTGCTCGCTCTCCTCCCATTTCAGGTTGGCGTTGGGCAGTCCGCTGGCCTTGGATCCGGTGGCAGACATCTCGTTGCGGCCAAGGAGATAATTGTTGTTGCTGCCGGTGGCGGCGGTCACGACATAGAGGAAGTTGCCGATGTTCTCGTTGCCGTTCTTACCCCACGAGAAGCGCAGCTTGGCATTCGACAGCCATGCCGGAGCCTTGAGATACGGTTCGTTGGTGATGTTCCAGCCCAGCGAGAACGAGGGGAAGGTGGCGTAGTGGTTGTTGGAGCCGAAGTGGGAGCTGCCGTCACGGCGCACGGTGAACTGCGCCATGTAGCGTTCGGCATAGTTGTACGACACGCGGCCGAAGAGCGAGGCCAGCGTGCTCTCATCGTAGGGAGCGCCCGACACACTCATCTTCCCGTCCTTGGCCTGGCCGGTGGCGGCATCGATATACGGGCGATCAAGGCTTATCAGGTCCTCTCGGCTGCCGCTGACGTAGCTGCCCTTGTATTTCTTGGCGCTCTGGCCCAGCACCACGTTGAACGTGTGGTCGCCGAGTACCTTATCATAGCTCACCGTGTTCTCAATCTGCCACACAGTGCTCTCGTACTTGGCCGAGGAGGCCGTGGTCTTGTCGGAGGAGTAGCCCTGGCGGATATAATATATAGGTGTGTAGCCGTCGCTGCCCCACCAGCTCTGGTCGGCGGAGTAGTTGATATGGTAGACCAGGCCGTCCCAGATCTGGAGGTCGCCCTTGAAGTTGGCCACGAGTTTGCTGCTGTGCCATTTCTCACCAGGAAGCGACAGGATGGCCAGCGGGTTGCCCATTTCGTTGTAGTCGCTGCCAGGCAACATAAAGACCTCCCTCACGCCATTGGCGTCGGTGCGGCCGGTGTACATCGGCACATACTGGCTGTATTGTGCCGTCATGTTGCGGATATGCTCCAACGCGGCTTTGCCGTTGAGCGTCGGGGTGAGGACAGGCGACAGGGCGAGCGCCGAGCCGAGCACACTGCCGTAGGTAGAGTTGGTCTCTATCGAGGTGCTGTGGGTACGTCCGTAAGACACGTTGACCGTTGCCGTGAGCTTGTTGAGCCAGTTGCGCTCCTTCGACGAGTCGAAGATGGTGTAGGTGGTGTTGGAGCGGAGGGTCAGACGGTCGTAGTTGCTTCGCCCGAAATTGCCGCCGATGATACCGTCCTGCGTGTAGTAGGCTGCCGACAGATAATACTTCACGGCATCACTGGCGCCGCTGACACTGACATCGTGGTTCATCACCGGCGCATTGTCGTTGAACACGAGGTCCTGCCAGTCGGTGCCCACGCCACATTTGTAAGGGTCAGCATAGCGCGGCGCGCGGCCTGCATTGACCAGTCCCTCGTTGATCATCGTGGCATACTCCGTTGCATTGAGGATGTCGCGTTTCTTCCACTTGCTCTGCCAGCCGTAGGAGAAATTGTAGTTGACCCGGGCCTTGCCCAGCTTGCCGGTTTTGGTGGTGACCAGCACCACACCATTGGCGGCGCGCGCACCATAGATGGCACCCGAGGCGGCATCCTTCAGCACTTCCATGCTCTCAATGTCGGCAGGATTGATCATGTCGAGCCCGCCCTCGATAGGCATGCCGTCGACAATATACAGCGGGTCGGAGTTGTTGATGGTGCCCACACCGCGGATGCGTATGCGGGCAGCAGCTCCCGGCTGGCCGCTCGCCGATGTGACCGTCACACCGGAGGCCAGACCCTTCAGGGCATTGTCGATACGCAGCGGAGCTGCTTTCTCCAAATCGTCTGCGTTGACCTTGGCGATAGAGGCCGTCACAACGCTTTTCTTCTGGACGCCATAACCTACGACCACCACCTCGTTAAGGCTCTTCTGGTCCTCCTTCAAGGTAATTCTCAGGTTCTGGCCCCCCCCAACTTCCTGCGTCACATAGCCAATGTAGGAGATGACAAGGCGAGCACCGGCGTTGCCTTTGAAATTAAAGTTTCCGTCAAGGTCGGTGACAGCACCGCGGGAGGTACCTTTCTCCAGGACGGAGGCTCCTATCACCGGCTCACCTGTGTTATCGACAACAGTACCCGAATACGTCGTATTCTGAGCCATCGTCACCACAGAAAACAGGAAAGCCACCAATAAGGCCATTATTCTTGCTTGTCTCATAAGTGAAAAGAATTAGTTTTGGTTTTGATTAACAATGTTGCTGCCGCCCTGCCGCCACAAAGGCGGGACATCCGACGGACAGTGCAAAGTTAATTAAATTAAGGCTTGATAGATTTCAAGGGGATGAAAAAGTGGACTGATACAACCGTCGCACAGTCGGCTCACGCTGACACATAAGCAGTTACCAGTCCACTGCGGTTCTTGAAAAGTGGACAAGACATGAAGCAAATGGTGAAGTCAGTTCACTTGATGCGGCCCAGGTTCTTGACCTTCTGCTCAAAATTGTCACGGTCGCTGATAGCGCCGTTCTTCGTGCGTGCCCTATAGTTGTAGATGGTGTTGACCGAATAGCGCAGGAACTCGGCTATCTTGCCGCTGTCGTCGAAGCCCAGGCGGATAAGTGCGAAGATGCGCAGAATGGTGTTGAGCTTGCCGTCGGCCGGTGGCGTGATGCGGCACTCGGGACGCAGCAGGGCGTTGAAGTCGTCGACAAAGGTAGGAAACAGGTTGATGAACGTGCTGTCGAAATGGTCATAGAGTTCCTCTATATCCTTATCTTTCTGCTCGGTTGAGCGCGTCATCTGGTAAAGCTCGTCGGTCTGACGGGCCTTGATCATTCGGTTGGTTCGCTTTCGCAGCTCCTCCAACCGGTCGATATAGTCGGAGCAGAGGGCGAAGAAACGGGCTATATAGGCTTCCTTCACCTGGTCGCTCTCATGCAGCTGACCGTTGACCGCAGCCAGCCGCTCGCATGAGGCCTTGATTTGCCGAAAACTTTCCTGCAACTGGTCGTTGCGGGTCCTCAAGCGGTTGCGCGCCACGGCAAGATTGCGCCGCTGCCTGTTGCTGTAGAACAGCATGAGTAGGGAAACAACGGCCAGCAGCACCGCACACGTGCTGATGATGGCCAGCCAAATGTTGGCCGAGTGCAGTTTCTTCTGATAGGCCAGCTCGATATTGCCCAGGACGGGCGAGATTTGCGCCGTGCGCTTATTGGTGCCAAAAAACAGGGAGCATTGCCATGAATAGCGGATGTAGTTGTACGACCTGTCGATGTCGGTGCCACTAATCATGTCGGCCACCGACCACAGTGAGCCCTGGTCCATCACGGAATGGCGCACGTCGCATATAGCTGACCGCCCGGCCCAGTAAACGGCAGCCCTGACGTTGCCCTTGGCGTTGAAAATCAGGTAGCGGTAATAAGCCACAATGGCAAACTCGCGGCTGCTTTCGGGGGTCATCGCCAGCCATTCATCGTTGACGCGCATGGCGGCATCCCACTTGCCGTTGTTGAACAGCGAGCCGCATAGCAGTTCCTTGTAGGCCGCCGACCGCTTGTCGGCAATCTCAAAGAGTCTGGCCTCGTATTGTCCCGCCTCGACAGCCAGACTGTCACGGATGCTCTTCACGCCCGAAAAGTAACTTTCCTCACTGTAGACATAGTTGAGTGCCCGGTAATAATTGTAAAGCGTCTGTCGGCTCAGTCCGCGGTTGCCGACACGCTGCAGCAAGGCTTCGGCATCAGTAAACCGTCCCACCGACGCGCTCTGGTAAGCCATCAGTGACAGGCAGTTGGCCTCACGGTCGGCATCATGCTGCCGGCGGGCAATCAACAGGTTGCGCGAGAGACATGCCAGTGCCGAGTCGTTCTGATAGGACCGGTATTCCTCGTAAAGGCGCATGTTGAGCAGATACTGCGTCTCACGGTTGCGCGTTGCGTCCAACTGCTTGCCCAATGCTGCAAGCCGCGCTTTCTTCCTTGCCTCAAACTGCGGGGCATGGGCAATCACAGAATCCAGTTCCGTAAACACGCGCTTCACGTCACCAGCCGTCTGGGCCGGAGCAGAAAGCGTGAAAACGCATAGAAACAGCGCGACAATTAAGTATGTATATTGTTTAAAAGGCATGATGTCTGTACAATGGAAGCATATTATTCACGGGCAAATTTAATGAATTTCCGCGGATAATCCCGTCTCATTGCAAAGAAAATGTTATCCTGCCCTAAAAAAACGATTACGCTCACGCAGATTGCGCTGTTTCGTGGGGAAATGCCATACCGGCGGCTGGTGGCCGGCACCAGGCCGGCCACTACACTGCCACCGATGGCATACACCTCCACAGACATTATCAGGAGGGTGTGTCAAAACAGAAGAATTACCTTCTTATCCTCTTTTTTCCGCCGCTCACATAGACGCCCGCCGGCAGGCTGCGGCTGTCCATGCGCTGTCCTGACAGGCTATAAATGCTATTGTCAGGAGTTTGCATCGTTGCTATTCCGCCGACACCCGACACAATGCCCGTGCCGTACACCTCCACCTCGTAAAGACTATAGCCGTAGGCTTGGAGCGTCTTGGTGTTGCAGGCTATTTTCAAGTACCGCGCCTCACCTGTGACATCATCCTCCGTCCAGCCCGCGCCCGACGCAGTGCCGGTGTTGGCTTTAGTCCACGTCTCTCCGTCTTTAGAGATGAGCAGGTCGTAGGCCGCGGCGCTGGCGCCTTCCCAGTCTATGCGCACCCGGCTGAGCCGGTACACCTGCCGCAGGTCGATGGTCACCGTTGCTTGCGTCTCGCTCCATTCGCTCTCCCACCGTGTCGCGTCACTGCCGTCGGTAATGTTGGCCGCCGTGTTGCCGCCATTGGCCGACGAGGCTGTGACAGGCTTGTGCAGCGCGAGATTGAGGTCGGTGAAAGCAACCGCACGTACCCGCACGGTGTCACGCAGCCCGCCATAGCCGAAAACCAGCAGATAGTGGCCCGTGGCATGGGCCGCGAGCGTCTGCGTGGACGCGTCGTAGGTGAGCTGTGCCGCAGTAGCCTCAACGGTATCGGCACCACAGACCAGCAGCCGCACACTGACCCGTCCGGCATCTACCTCAAGCGGTGCGCCGGTCTTCGTGGCATTATCAATGAACTGGTCGGTGGCCCCATACTCCAGCTGCTGCCGTCCGTCAGGGATGGCCATCGTGATGTCGGCCGGTGTCACGGAGAAAGCTTGTGCCACACGAGCCTCCTCTACGGCAAAGGTCTGCCTGAGCCGCATATTCCCGTATGCCGCGTAGACGCTGACAATGCCGAAAGTGTCGGGCGTGAACACGCCCGCAGCGGTCACATCGCCATAATGACTTGACCAGCTTACATCGGCGGCATCGATTGGCTGCCAGCTGTGCGCGGCCGTGAGTCCCGCCACGCTGAGCTGTGAGGGCTGGTTTTCCTTTAGCACGTCACGGTCAGCCGTCACCCTCAGGCCAATGAGGTCAGAAGGCGATGCGCCGGCAGCCTGCCCATAGACTTCTATCTCATAAAGCGATATGCCGTAATTAGTAGCCCTCGTGACGCCATAAACGCGCAGGTAGCGGCCTGAGGCATCACCCATCTTCACCTCGTCAGTGCCGCCCGTTGAGGTAACGCTCCTGACATCGCTCCATATGCGGGCATCGTCTGAGACCTGCAGTTTATATGCGCTGGGATATGCCGCTTCCCAACAGAGTCTCACCTTATAGAGACTGTAGGACTGGCCCAAATCGACGTAAATCCACTGGTTATCCTGCTGCAGGGAGGCCCAGCGCGTCGTCAGGTCGCCGTCGGTAGCGTTCTCCTTCATGGTTCCCGCGTTCTCGTGCCCACTCTCATAGCAGGCCTTGCCGAGGGCAATGTTCTCCATTGCCACCGAGTCGCGACGGTCGGGAGCCGGAGCCTTGGTCTCAATGTAAGGCACGGCCTTGCGGCCGGGCGCATCACTGATAAACAGCTCGTGAGGCGGTACCGTGGCCTTATACCCCGTGGAGAATGTCACGGTCAACAATGAGTCAGTCGGATTGAACACCTGATAGGTCAGCGTGCCGTTGCGGTCGAAACAGCGTGCGGTGGGCCAGTCGGCCGTCACCGTCCACGACAGGTCACCATGAGAGCGGTGGCTGTGGGTCACGAAATAGGTAATGCCGTTGGTGCCGACGGTGGCAGTAGGCGCAAACTCGCTGTTGGGATTGGCGTAAAGCTCATCGAAGATACGTGCGGCCTCATCAGGATTGGACCGCTGCAGGTAGCTCAGGGCGACGTTGCCCCAGCCCCCGCTGCCACCAAGCCAGCCGTTGTTGTTTTTCTCGTTCTCCGCCCAACCGCCTATGAGCTTATCCTGCATCAGGCGCTGGTAGTCCCATGCGGCAAACTGTTTGTTCTCAGACAGGTAGTCGAGAGCCGGCGAGACCGGCATCCACTGTATGCCCTGCATGTAGATGGCATCCCAACCGAAATAGGTCCACCACCCTACCCCATGGCAGGTGAGATTGGAGTTGTATGGCGGTGTCATCGTCTGCCGGCTGCCGTCGGGGCCGGTATAGGTGGAGGTGAACTTGGAATACGGAATGTTGTAACCGTCAGCCGTCGCACGATGATAGTTGGCCAAGGTATAGTCGGCATCAGGGTCGGTATGGCGGTCAAACCAGTATTCTGCCGTGCCACGGGCTTCTGTGACCCAGCCGAAGATACCGGCATCGCGCATGGCATCATCGCCGAGAGCCACACCAAGGAGATACAAGCCACCCCAGCCCTGCATGGCCTCGGAAGACGACTCCTGCCCGTTGCCGTTGCCGTCGCCCATACCGCCCGCAAAGCTGTGACCCGCCCAAGGGTCAAGCGTGCGGAAGAAAGGGTATGCGGTGTCGTCGTGGTCCCAGTTGGCATAGTCCTTTGCCAGCAGGCGCGCCATCTGCCCATAATGGTCACGGAAGTCCTTGTCGACCAAGGCCAGCAAAGCACTGGCCATGACGAAATAGCCGTAGTGGAAATGGTGGTCGTTGAACGTATCGCTGTCGTAACTGGTGTTGTAGCCCACCAGGCCGCCCCAACGGTCATAGCGCGCGAAGAACATGCTTTCCTCGCCCGGAGTGTAGGTCAGCCAGTTGACGAGCGCGGTCCTGAGTTTGTCGCGGCATGTCACGAAGTTGGTGCTGTCGTTCATCTCACGCGCCATCATCATGTTGAGGGCCATCTGCGTCAGGCTCTTCCCGCCCCAGTAGGTGTCGTTGCCAAAAGACTGGTGCCCGGTCTCAAAGGCAATCATCGCCGCCATCTTTTCGCGGTCGAAAGGATTTTGCACACCTGCCGTATCGGTGGGCAAGCCCCAATAGGGCAACATGCCGTAGAAGTTGTAGTCAATCTCGAAGTGCGTGCCTTCGGCCATCTTCAGCAGACCGTGCGGCGTGGCATAGGCGAGCCGTGTGAAGGCCAGCATGCCGTCGTTGCCCGTATCGCGGTACTGATGGGGCAGAAAGCCTTGCAGCATCCGTTTCGTCCCACCGTTGAGCGACTCGCCCTCAAGGTCCCAGAACGTCTGCATCTTCCCCTGCCGGCGCTGGTAGGCCCACGAGACGGTGGTCTTGCGGGGAACGGTATAGGCATAGGGCGACAGTGTGGCAAGGTCGGACGGACTGTTGAGCATGGCCACGACAACATACCGTCTGCCGCCGTTGAATGTCAGGCTTGCCTTGCCGCCGCTGCAGGTGACCGTAGTGTTAGAGGGCAGATAGATGCCGTAGTGGTCGGTGCCTTTAGTCATCACAAACTGTGACGCCTCACTGCCTGAGACGAGGGCATTGCCTCCGGCATCGGTCAGCGTGACGGGCGACGAGGTGTCGAAGCCGGTACCGGGCGCGTCGCTGTTGGCCAGCGAGACCACGGCCGGGGCATTGTCCCATCCGCCCTCCAGCTCCATCCAGGTAAAAGGCATGCCGTGAACAAGCGTGCAGCGAACCTGCCGGTTGCCGTCGCCCATGACAAAAGACACGTCCCAGTCGTGCCATGCGGTGGCCACGGCAGCGGCGGGATGGAAGTCGGGTGATGAGACCGTGAGTACGGTATTTGACTTCATCTCTGTGCCGTTGTCGATCCAATAGGACGGGCGCTGCACGCCGATGCCGCTCTCACTGGCCTGCACCATCTGCGGATAGCTCCACAGATGGCCGCTGTAAGGCTCGGTGATGAGGTTGGTCCACCAGTCATTGGTCGGGATGGGCTGACCTGCGCGCTCATCGACATACAACTGGCGGCGCCGCATCCAGTCGCTCTGGTCGCCCTTATAGCTGCCCCACTCCACGGTGTGACGCGTGCTGCGACAATTGGCCAGCGGCGTATAGGAGGCGTAGCTGCCACGTCCCACCGGAACGACCTGCTGGGCCTGTACGAAAACAGCAACCGTGAGGGCGGTTGCTGTTAATAAGTTGCGCAGATTACGCATAAGCGATAATTAAATTACATTAGTTCTCGTCCCAAATGTGGAAGTGCTTCGCATCAACAGATCCGTTTGTAATCGGATTATTTTTATCAATCGTAGCGTTAATGGTATTAGGGTCACTATTAGCCATGATGCTGGTTTCGCTAACCACACTCACCTTAATGGTGGGCTTAACATAAAACTTCTTTTCCATATTGTTTCATTATTTGTTGAGCGGAGCCGCTACAGCGGACGAATGCCACCACAGCCGCTCTTTAGCACAGATTATTTCTTGATAAACTTCTTACCGTTCTTCACATAGATGCCTGCGGGCAGGTTGGCGGCGTTGACACGCTGACCGGCGAGGTTATACACCTGACCGTCGTTGCTTTCGCCGTTAGCCTTGATGCTGTTGATGCCGGTTGTCTCACCTTCGAAGAAGACCTTAGCGCTTGCGCTTACACCGGTGATATAAGCACGGAAGGCAGGGATAACAGCAGGCGAAACAATCTGACGGAACTCTGGAGCAGAACCCGTTGAACTCTGAAGACCATACTGAGTGCCGTTGGCGGTAGCGGCAGCGTAAGTGCCGATAAACTCCACCGTTGTGCCCTGTGTTGCCGATGCGGGCTGTGCGAGGTTAAGGTCGCCAGTACCCTCTACGGTAAGAGTGATGTCGGCATTAGAAGAGTTGTGGAGCACGTGAGGCTCGGCAGGAGTCAGGACAGTGCCCTTGTTGAACTTAACCTCTGTGGCGGTGCTGTTAACAGCATCGAAGTTGTAGACACTCAGAGCCGGATACTTTGTCTGAAGAGTGTTGTAGTCGACGATGGCAGGAACCATGATGGTTACATACTTCTTTGCGCCGATGGTACGGGTGTACTTGTAGCCGGTAGTGCCAGTGCTGATGAAGAATTTGTTGTAAACATCGTAGCCGTCAACGAACTCGAGTTTTGCCAGCGGGAAGATGTAAGTGTCGCGATAAACAAGGTTCTTCGAGCCGGTGAGCTGGTCAGCCTGTGTTGAAGTAACATTGCCGTCGGCACCCTTCGTGAAGTTAACTGCGATGATAGTGTTAGGATTGGCAGTCTCAATCTTAGTGATACCCTCGGCGAGCTTAGCCTTTGAGATATCAAGGGCTGTAACGTTCAACGCCTTAATATCAGCGAGGTTCTCCTCAGCTATGGTACCCCTGACTGGTGTGAAACCATTGGCGTCAGCAGTGCCGATGGTGAACGGAATCTCAACGTTGCCGGTGGTGGCATATACGTTGTCGATGGCGAAGTCTATCTTGTCGGCATCAGCACTTCCACCAATGTAGAACTGAAGCCATGTTGCTTCTGTTCCCGTGTTGTTAGCGATAGAAATGTCGACGGAGTTCCAACCCTCCTTCAGGCTGAATGCGGTGTTGGTGTTATCGATTCCCGTCTTACCACCTTCCCAGTTAACATATCCGGAAGTGGCCTTTGTTGCATAGATGTCGGCATGCAGCTTAGTATATCCTGTGATGTCCTTGGCACCGAGGTTCAGTCCGAACGTACCGGCATGAGAGACGAGGTAAGCCTTGTCATTGTCGGCAAGGGAGACCTCAGAGTATTTGCTGAAGCGCCAGTTCCAGCTAGCATCAGAGATTTTAGGAGCCGTAGCGCCGTAGGTGTCGCTGTAATAAGCGAGAACGTTAGATGCATCCTCTGTAGGCGCGGCAGCCGGCTCGATAGCATAGATTGTGGCGGTGGCAGTATTCTTGCCGCTGGTAGCGGTGATGGTGTAAGTACCTGCCTTAGTAACCGTCACGGTAAGCTTGTTGCCGTCCTGCGTAAGGGTTGCGCCGTCGCTGATGCTGTAGGTAACACCACTGGTCAGCTCCCTGCCGGCATCAGTATAAGGAGTGGCATTGATGGTGAACGTGCCGCTGTTGGCCACTAAGGAGGCGTCGAGCGAGACGGAAGCGAGCGTCGTTGACTCTCCGCTAAGGTCGCGCTTGCCATAGAAATAGTAGTTGCCGATGTAGAAAGTACCGGTTCCGTTGCCATTCTCGAAGCCATCGCTGGCATCGGCAGTGGTTGCATCTGTGGTAACCTTACTGATAAGTTTCACCTGAAAAAGGTGAGCCATGGAAGCGCCTTTGTTGACATAATACTCCACTGGGATGTCGATGGAGTTCCACTGGTTGGCCGTCAGACTGGGCACTTGATAGCCCTTCTCGGCCTCATTGCCTCCGGATGTCTTCTTGTTGATCATTACGACACCCAGCGTCATGTCCTGCATAGGATAGACGTCAAGGTGGAAGTATTTCTTCTCATAGACATCCACAATCGCAAACTCGCACCCTGACCATTTGAAGGCCTCTTCTTTCTCGACCTTCTTGCCGTCGATGGTCTCTTCAGAGAGTGTTGCTCCGCCCCAATCAGCAAATTTAAAGCCGTTATGTCCGCCATTGACATAGAGCTGGTAGACATCAGTAGCGTCCGACTTCACGTCCGGTACACTTGCAGGCTGCGCAAATGAAGCGAGCGCTGAAGAGAGGAGCACTGCTAAAGTAAATAATGTTTTCTTCATAATTTATAGTATTTATAGTTTTTAGAAAGATACGTATATCGACTTTATTTAATTGCGTTTTAAGAAGCTTATCGCCGCACGGCCTTTGACACGTTGCTGGTGCCATCACTCATTTTCTCGACGATGATATAGACGCCTGGCTGGGGCACTTCGACCTTGCGGCCTGAGAGATTGTAGTATTGTCTGTCGACGACCTCGGAAGGGGCCTTACCAATCGTCTTGATGCCCGTGGTCTCGGAGAAGACGAGCGAGTTGACGTAGACGCTGTTGGAGCCAGCATTGAAGAGCATGAGCTTGCGCTTGCCAGCAGTAAGCTTGAGATCCACAGTGCGGTCGGCCCACTCGCCATCGGTCGAAGCCAAAGAAGACTTCACCGTATTCTTGCCGTCAACGTAGACCCAAAGGGACATGTCGGCCGTCGTCTTCATGTGGACCGTGAGCTGGTGCTCGCCGCTATTCGCCGCGTTGACCTGCCATTTGGCCCAGCCACTTGACGGCAGCTCTATCTGCAAGGGAATGCTGCTGCCCGACTCGGTGTTGGGGCGCGGACGGACGATATAGGCGTCGGTGGAGGCGTCGACATAGTCCTTCGCCATGATGGTCTCGCCCTCGCTGTAGTATTTCGACGTATCAAACGACGACATGTTGACGTAGACCTTGCCGAGCTTTGACAGTCCGCTGCCCGCAGCCGTGGTCTGTGTGATGCTGTTGTAGGGGAAGGCCGAAGCGGTGCCATTGCCGATGAACCACGCATAACCAGCGACGATGGTGTCCTGCTCCAGCTTCTGCAGCTTCTGCGTCATCTGGTCTATCTGGTTCTCCTCCGTGGTCACGAAACCGTCCTTATTGCCCTCCCACGCGCAGAACTCGGTGAGGAGCATGGGCTTCTTGCCGTAGGTGTCGAGATACTTCACGATGTGCGGATACTTGCCATAGACATCGGTCTTGGCCGGATTGTACAGGTCCTTGTAGAAGTATTCGGTAGCAAACCACACCGTGGCGCTGTACCAGTTCATGTAGCTGTGCAGCACGAGCGCGTCAATCCTGGCCGTCGGGTAGGCCTCAAGGAAGGCATCGAGCCACTCGTATGGACTCCACGTGCGGCCGCCTACCCTCTCGCCCGAGAAGTTGAGTGCCGGTGCGGCAAGCTTCAGACCGTAGTCGGCGGCTATCTTCTCAAGCCTCGGCCACTCCTTTGCCGCCTCGGCCGGTGTCATATTGGCCTGCGAAGAGAAGTTGGGTTCATTGAAACCCAACAGCCACTTCGTATTGGGATGGGCCTTAAGCCATGCCGAGAGCTGGCTCTCGCTGTAGAGGCCGTTCCAGCACATCGGCACGAAAGTCATCTCACCGTTGTCGGTAGCGGTGCCCATGGCGTCGCTGGAATGCTGCCCCCAGTTGTAGAGCCAAGAGACTCCGTCTTTCAGCATCGCCACATCGGATGCGGAGACGGCCCTCGTCTTCTCATCCCATCCCACACCCCGCTTGACGCTCTTCTGCTGCGCAAACGCGGTGGAGACGGGAATGAGTGTCCATAAAATACCTATTATAATGAATTTGAAGCGTATCATTTAACGAAGATCTTGCGGACGCCCTTCGTGGTCCTGACGATGTACAATCCGGGTTGATGGGTGTTGGGAACGCGCTGACCCTGCATGTTGTAGATGGCGATGACGCGGGTCGGTGTCGTTGTGTCGGCAAACGTGTTGTCGATGGCCGTTGCCACCTTCTTGTTTCGCCAGAAGAAGATGTTGTCTATCTGCAGGGCATTTCCGGCGGCGTTCTCAGTGTCGATGCAGAGCAGGTTGTCCTTGAAGGCCGCCTGCTGTCCGTTCCAGATGTTCGGGCAGAGGCTGCTGATGGCACTCATTGGAATGTCGAGGCTGTACCACTCGCCGTCCCGCGGGAAGTCGGACAGGGCCGGGAACAGTTCGCCGTTGCCGTTGGTATAGCCGGTAGCGCCTATGGTGAAATGGGCCTTGCCCAGCGTGAAGTGGTAGTCGTAGGCGCTACTCGTGGCCTTCAGGGCAAAGTGCAGGTAGGTGCTGTCGTCGATGGCGGAGCAGTCGTAGCCGTCGTCATTGATGATGCCTAAACCCGACCAACCCTTGTTGGCCACGATGACGGAGGTCCACTTCTCATCGTTGCCAAAGGAGTTGACGCCCTCGCAGGTGCCGTCGGTATAGGTGCCTTCCCAGATATAGAGGTGGGTGTTGGCATCGTTGATGGCGAAGTCGGACACGATGTTGTCGGTACCCATGGCGAGGCGCTCCTTGGCTCCGGCGGTCACCGGAATGAACTGCTTACCAGAGAAGTCGAACGTGCTGTTGCCGTCGGCATCGAGACTCTTCGTGGTGTAGGCGCTGGTTACGTCGTCAGCCTTCTTGTCGGTGGGCTGATAGAAGAAGACGTTGTCGATGGAGACGGGGCTGCCCGTATAGAGCGTGCCGCCGAAGCTGAACGTCAGCACGTAGTCGGTGTAGGCGGAGAGGCCGCCATTGCTCGGTGCATTGCTCCAGAGCTTACCGTACTGCTTGACCACACTCAAAGGAATGTCGAAGCTGTACCACTGGCCGTT
The DNA here is from genome assembly GCA_902497035.1 of uncultured Prevotella sp. Classification (GTDB taxonomy): domain Bacteria; phylum Bacteroidota; class Bacteroidia; order Bacteroidales; family Bacteroidaceae; genus Prevotella. The sequence continues at coordinate 3,568 of CABVDL010000038.1, read as the reverse complement.
GCGCGGGAACTCGGCGAAGATCGGACTGGTGGAATACTTGCCGAAGGTGAGCTGGGCATCACCGGTCGAGGCACCGAACTTGATGCTTATCGGCGCATCGCCCACGGCTGCATCGGAGCGCAGCGAGAAGTGCACCCAATAGCTGTCGTCAATCTTAGAGAGATCCTTGGCGGTCACGGTGTTGCCCTGTCCGCTAATGGAAGCCCAACCGGAACCGGTCCATGTGGCACCCGAGGCGGCAGTATAGGCATTGAAGCCACCATAAGGCACATTGCCGAAGGAGTTGGCCACATCGGTCACATGGGTGACATTCATGGTGTTCTCCCATACGAAGAAGTTGTTCTTGGCGGCCTGCTCGGTGAGGTCGTTTTCCTTGGCGACAATCGAGTTCTCATAGCTGCCGCCGGCTGTGACGTGCTCCCACATGTCGCTTGAGAGGATGATGGGCGTCACATTCTTAGCCTTGTCGAAGTCGAACACGGCCTTGCCGTTGGCGTCGAGGCTCTTGTAGCCATATTTGCCCAGGCCGGCGGAGTCGTTGTCCACGTAGTTGGGCACGGTCTTGGTCTTACTCTTATAGAAGAAGATGTTGTCGAAGTCGAGCTCGGCTCCCTGTTGCCCGCCACTGAGGAAAGCGACGACGTTGCCCTCATAGCTGGAGGCCGTGGTGCCGAAGAGATTGCCGGCGAACTGATGGAGCGCCTTCACGGGAATGTCGAAGTAGTACCACTGTCCGTCGCGCGGGAAGTCGCCAAGGCAGGCATACTTGCCGTCACTCGTGCCGATGCAGAACTGGGCGTCGCCCACCATAATATTGTGTGACGTGTGCATGGCCCTGTCGTCGGCCTTCATGGCGAAGTGAAGCCAATAGCTGTCGTCAATCATCGAGAGGTCTTTGCCGTTGCCGGCCGAGGAGGCGAAGCCCAGGCCCGACCAGCCCACCGTGGTCACGGCGAAGCGGTTGTAGCCCTCCTCCCAGCCAAAGGAGTTGGTCTTGTCTGACGTGCCGTCGGCCACATAAGTATTATCCCAAATGTAGAGGAAATTCTTGCTGTTGTCGACATTGTAGTCGATGACGGAAGCGCCCTGTGCCTTCAGGTTGCCCGTCACGCCCTCGGAGGTGGAGACAAGCACGGCATCGGAGATGTCGGAGAAGTCGAAGGTCGACAAGCCCTTGTCGTCGAGAGCCTTGGTGGCAAAGCCGCTCAGCACCGTGGTGGTGTCGGTGTGGTGCTCGGGCTCCGGCTCTTCGGGAATGTTGGTGATGGTGTTGCCGCTGTCATCGACATAAGTGTATTGTGAGGTGGCATCATCGTCAGCCTGATAGACGCGTACCCAGTCAACGAGCATTTTGGCCTCGTCGCCCGTATTGGGCAGGGCAGTAACCTGTGAGGCATCGTATATGCCGGGGTAGGTGCCGCCCACGGCCAGGTTGAAGAGGAAGAAGAAAGGCTTATGGAAATAATGGCCCGCACCCAGCTCGTCGTCTGACGCGGGTATGCCGAGCGAGAAGTACTTGGCACGCCGCTTCTGCGCGGCCTTATAGCCGGCGAGGTCGTAGAACATCTCAATGTTGTCGTTGTCCCAGATGACCGTAAAGACATGATAGCCGTCGTTCTCCACGGCATTGTCGGCGCCGACGGTGATGTCCTGACTCACCTGCTGGTGGTTCTCGTTAGAGGCATCGGGGCCGAAATGGAGCGTGCCGGCAAAGTAGCGGTCCTGCGTGCCGGTGTCGATGCCTTTCTTATGACCGAGCTCGATGATGTCCATCTCGCCGCACCGGGGCCAGCCATAGCGGTCCATGTCGTTGCCCATCATCCAATAGGCCGGCCACAGGCCGTTGGCGGTCTTAGGAAATCGGATGCGCGCCTGGATGATGCCGTGCTTGAAGGCCGCCTTGCCCTTTGAGGTGACGCGGCCCGAGGTGAAGCTCTTGCCGCTGTAGCTCTCGCGCCTGGCCGTCAGCACGAGGTTGCCGTCGGCCACCGACACGTTTTCCTTGCGGTAATACTGCAGCTCACTGTTGCCGCCGCCATTACCGTTGACCTCAATGTTCCATAATTTCTCGTTGAGCGACGTGCCGTTGAAATCATCGCCCCACACCAGATGGTAGCCGTCAGGCGCATCTGTGACCTGCGCTGACACGTGCAGCGCGGCACCGATGGCGAGGACAACCAAAAGGAAGAATGACTTTTTCCTCATAGTAGAAAGATATTGTCGAAAAGATAATATTGTTGGTCGGGTAAGGCCGATGTTATTTCACCACCACCTTGCGGCCGTTGTGGATAAACACGCCCTTGGCAGGCTTCTCCACGCGCATGCCCTGCAGGTTGTACCAGGCCCCGTCGGCGCTGTCCCGGAGTGCGCTGACAGCCTGGATGCCTGACGGGACACCCTTTTTGTAGAAATACACGCCGTCGATGCTCACGGCTGAGTTGAGTTTGGTGATGGTGTAGGTGTAGACCGCAGCGCCCGGTTCCAGCAGATGGGTCATCTTGCTGGTCGTCGGTTTGTCGAAAGAGAAAAGGAACGGATTGGTCATCTTGGCCGACCAGTCATAGGTGAAGCCGAAGTCGCCGTCCTCATCGACAAGGTCCTTGACAGGAATGTCAATATAGTACCACTTGCCGTCTCGCTTCATGTTGCCTACACCCACAAAGTTGCCGTTGGCCTTGCCCTTGTCGAGGTTGACCTCCAGGTCGAAGTGATTGCCCGTCACATCGGTGTTGCCGAACTCAAACTTGTATTTTGAATCCGCATTGCCGAAGTCACAGAGGCCAAGATGGAGGTAATAGTCGTTGTCAATCATTGACAGGTCGTAGCGATAGCTGCCGATAGCGCCAAAGTAACCGGTTCCCCACTCCCACTGCGGGGTGATGCTGAGCATGTTGGTGCCGCCATAGGAGTTGGTGGCACCCTCACGGTCCACATTGACAAGCGTCAGGTCTTTCTTGTCCCAGTCGGTCACCCAGTAGAAAAACTGGTTCTTGGTGTTGGTGGGGTCGAGGTTCTGGTTGCTCTTAATCCTGTCACCCATCTTTGCGACGGCCTCGTCGGGGGCATAAAGGACTACAATGTCCTTAGCCGCAGAAAAGTCAAAGCCTCCGGACGGCGCCTCGGTGACGTAGGACGACTGGGCGTTAGCGGATATCACAAAAGCGGATGCAAAAAAAGACAACATGAATTTAAGCGTAGAATGTATCATAATCGTTGTTTTATGAGTTAGCTATATCATTTCGACAGTAGAGGCGATGGTCCTCGACCGTTTCGTTGATGCAAAAGTAAGCTAATTTTCAATGCGGATTACGGCAATATGGAAAGCTAACCTCCAAAAAGTGGATGCGCAAAACGGTTGACATAAATCAACAGCAAAGTGCAAATCATTTGTTGTCAATGGTTTACACTTATCAAGCGCATATGGCAACCGCGTGGGAAATATAATGGAAAATATAGATTGATACAGGCAGGTAAAGGCGGTGAAAGGGCGCAACAGATGAAGTTTGTGGAGGTATACTACCTCGGTGACAGTGTAGTGGCCGGCCTGGTGCCGGCCACCAGCCGCCGG
>CABVDL010000037.1 GCA_902497035.1 uncultured Prevotella sp. | reverse complement strand
ACGCGGGCCGAGCGTGAGGCCTACTACCGCCACCTGGACAATGTCGTCATCCTAAGAGACAACATCTCCACGGCACGCGGTGAGGGCCGGCTGGAGGGCCGTGAAGAGGGTCGCGCCGAGGGGCTTGCCGAGGGACGTGAAAAGGGCCTTGCGGAGGGTCGTGAAGAGGGCCGCGCGGAGGGCCGTGAAGAAGGGCGTGCCGAGGGACGTGCGCAAGGCCGTAGTGAGGCTTTGGCGGGAATGGCAAGAAAGATGCGGCAGAGCGGAATGGAAGACAGTCTCATCATGCAGTTGACCGGCCTGACGGCCGACGAGATGGCAAGGTTATAAGAATCATATAAGCCATAGCGCAAAGAGGCCCCGCCCCCCGCTTTGCGCCGCAAAGCAGGCCCCTCCCCCAAATGGGGAGGGTGAGGTTGCTGTAATGGATGATTCTGTATTGTGGTATAGATTCATCGTGAATGCGAGACAATTGATTTGTATCCTGCGGGTGGTGGGGTAGTGGCCGGCTTACTTCATCCTGAACGACAGCGGAATGTGATATTTCACGTTGACAGGCTTGCCGTCATTCTTTCCCGGTTCCCATGCGGGCATGCTGTTCACTACGCGCAGGGCCTCGTTGGCCAGAGCTTCCCTGGCCTCTCCTATCTTAGCCTCGTCGGGGGCTGCGGCGGTAGCGGCGGTCTCTTTCTGCTCACCGGCGGGCTTTGTCACCGGCGTGTGTTTGGTGCCGTTATAGACGACCCTGGCATCGCCGATGCTGCCGTCGGCCTTGACGATGAAGCTGACGACCACACGGCCCTGCACGGCGCAGTCCTTGGCAATGGCGGGATATTTTATGTTCTGGCTGATGTACTGCGTCATGGCAGCGGTTCCGCCTTTGAACTGCGGCATCTCCTCCGGACTGTCCCAGCATTTGGTTGTTCCGTTCTTTTCCTGCCCGGCCTGTTTAGTAGTGGCGTCATTTGCCGCGGCAGCCACTTTCTTTACGGTCTTTGCAGTCTTGCCTTTTTGCTTCTGCTCAATTTTGCCCTCCCCTGTGGCTGAGGCGTTGCCTGCGGCCGGGAGCCCGGCGGTTGCTGACGGCTGTGAGGACACCGGGGCTGCGGCGCCGGCCACCTTGTAGTCGGTGACAGTTCTTGCTGACATGGCGAGCGAGACGGCCACGACGGGAAGTACATACAGGGCTTTGAGCCAGGAATATCGGTTTTGCTTGTGAATGTTCATCATAGTGATACGTTGTTTGAGGGTACTGTGGTTGATGCCGTTGACCACGGAGTACCCCGCCGCGGCTATGGCTTTTCTTACTAAAAGGTATTGATACTGGCGCGCGTCGACGCCGCTTGAGAGAACCGCCGAGTCAGCCTCGTACTCGTGGATGGCGCGCAGGTCGGCGCGCAGCATCCACATCGCGGGATTGAACCACTGAAACGACGTGAGAATATCGACGAGCAGCACATCCCATGAATGATGCCGGCGGATGTGCTCGCGCTCGTGCGTGAGGATGGCACTGACGGGGTGGGCGTAGTCGCTACGCGGCACCACGATGTAGTGCATCCAGGAGAATGGGGACACCTCCCCATCGGCCACGGCGATGACAGTGCCGTCGGCCTGCCGGTGCTTCTCGCATCGGCTGATGAGTATGCATACCTTCGATATCGAGAAAATTATATGGAAAATCGTAATCATGACCCCCGCCCAATAGGCCGCCACTAACGCGGTATGCCACCAGGGCGTTGCGGAGAACACTGCCGCGCTGCCGTCTATGGCGACGCTCGTATTCGCCGGAGCCGTGGACAGCACCTCGGTGTGGTGGATGGTGATGACGCACAGCGGCAGCACAAAGGAGGCCACGGCGGTGCCCAGCAGCACCGCGCGGTTGAGCTGGTGCAGACTGTCACGCGACAGCAGCAGGCGGTAGAACATGTAGAACACCGCGATGAGTGCCGCGACCCGGATGTCGTAATAGAGGAAGTCCATAGCGTTTCATTTTAGGTTTCTTGAGAGATTACTTGCCCTGTTCTATCTGATCAATGAGCTCGCGCAGCTCCTCGACGGAAATCTTCTTCTCCTTGACGAATGCGCTGACGGCCGACAGATAGGAATTGTCGAAATAGTTCTTTATCACGCCGGCAAGATAGTTCTTGCCGTAGGCTTCCTCAGTGACGGCAGCCTTATAACGGTAGCTGTTGCCTACCGCCTCGTGGCTGACGTAGCCGTTGCTCTCCAGCATGCGCACCTGTGTGGAGACGGTGTTGAAATGAGGTTTGGGGTCGGGATACAGCTTCAGCATGTCCCTGACAAACATCGGGCCGTGCTGCCACAGCATATCCATAATTTCCTTTTCCTTTGCCGTTAGCTTCTTCATCATCTTAGACTTTATTTGTTACAACGGCAAAGTAACGAAAAAATATAGTTAGTACCAACTAAATGGTTTAGTTGTTACAGTTTATTAATATATAAAGGCTTGGATTTAACAGTTGTTAGCCGGGGCTTGCAATGGCGGCCCCGGCAATCCGTGTCATAGCTTTCTGATGGCCTCACCGATTATTTGTGCCATGCGGATGGCTCCTTTCTGGTTGGGGTGTATGCCGTCGGCCTGCATCAGTTCGGCGGATCGGGTGAAGAGCGTGTGCATGTCCAGCACCCGCAGGTGGTTCTTCCTGGCCACCTTGTTGATGACCGGCACGATACCCTTGACGATGATGCTGTCGTTGATGCCGAAGTTCTCTGTCAGGGCGGGGACGGGCGTTGCCAGTATAATTTTCGGTTTCGAGGGCAGTGCCTTGAGCGAGTCGACCATCGTCTGGAGGTTGGCGGCAAACTCAGCCTTGTGTGTCCAGTTCCAGGATTTGGAGTCGTTGGTGCCGAGCTTTATTATAGCCACGTCAGGCCGGAAGCAGAGGGCATCGTGCCAGGCCTCCTCGTTCATGTAGGGACGGTCGCCCTTGTTGAGCACGGTGCAGCCCGAGACGCCGAAGTTTTTTACCATATAGTCATTGCCCAGGAATTGCTGCATCTGGGCGGGATAGGCTGTCAGGTCTCTCATATCGAGGCCGTCGCCGTCGGTGATGCTGTTGCCGATGCATGCCACCCTGACGGCTCCGGGCTTAGGCGACGGCAGGTGTTGCAGCCAGTGGGAGAGGTCGTTGAGCATGTCGCTGTGATAGGCGAAGTCGGTCTTGATGCCGAAGCCATGGCCGCCAGAGGGATAGACATAGAGCGCGCAGTCGTTGCCGGCCTTTCGCATGGCCGAATAGTAGGCCACACCGTTGGTAACCGGCGGGACCACCCAGTCGTCGTTGGCTAACAGGATGATGGCGGGAGGGGTGAGGTGGCGCTGCACCCGGTTGAAGTTCGACCAGTCCCTGACCAGAGCCTTGTCGTGACGGCCCTCGCCGAGGAATTGCAGGACGGAGTAGCTGTGGGAGTCATTTTCGTCCATCGACACCACGGGGTAGAACAGGATGGAAAAATTTGGACGCACCGTCCAGTCGGCATGCGTACTGACGGCCGACGCCAGGTGTCCGCCGGCCGAAAATCCCATGATGCCTACGTCGAGCGGATTGACGTGCCATTGCGCGGCCGAGTCTCTCACGGTCCTGATGGCATTGTAGGCATCACTCAGTGGAATGTTCCTGTCGCCTTTGGGCATACGGTAGGTCAGCACGAAGAAGGCTATGCCCTGCCGGTTGAAGTAGCCGGCCCAGTCGCGTCCCTCGTAGTCGATGGCCAGATAGGCGTAGCCGCCTCCGGGCAGGCAGACGACTGCCCTGCCCGTGGGATGGTCGGGCAGGTAGGCCTCGACTTTCGACTGGCCGTCGGCCGAGTTGGTCCAGGTGAATTTTCTTGCTGTCTGTGCCGTTGCGCCAAAGGCAATCAGCGAGGCTGCGGCGATAGTAAGTAAATGACGTTTATAGTTCATTGTCCGTGTGTTTGTTTTAAGGTTGTATGATGTCCGATGATTATCGCCGGGACTATTTCTTCACGGGCATCCATGTGCAGATGCGCTTGCCGTCCCAGCCGTTGACCGAGGCATAGTCGCTCATGCGGATGTAGCCATCGTCTGTGGGTACAAGAAATTCCATGCGTGTGCCGGGCAGTGTGGGCTTCACGGGTTTCACCGCCACCTCGCCGTTGCTATCGGCCTTGATGCTCACGGGCCGGTCGAATGTGGTGTCGGCATGCTCGTCGCGTGCCAGCACCATGGGGCCGTACTGCAGGGCCACGCGGGATCCGGCCGGAGCCTCGCTGTTGGGCGGCGACGTGACGATGCGGCAGCGCATGTCGAAGTCGAGGCCGATAACGTCGCCCTCGTGCCAGGTGCGGCTGATAGGGAAGTATTCACCGGGTGTGAGTTTTCCGGCCGTGCGTCCGTTCACGCTCACACTGGCTCCTGCCCCGCACCAGGAGGGGATGCGCAGGGTCATGGTGAACGGCTCGGCCCTGAGCTTTCTCATTACTACGGTCACCTTGTCGCTGTAGGGGAACTGCGTGAGGATGTCGAAGCTCACGGGGTTGCCCTTGGCCGTACTTGCGGTAACGGAGGCGGCGTTCCAGAGGTTGACCACAGGTCCTGTGTCGGCCTGCATCACCTCGATGTAGGGAATGTAGGCCAGTCCAAGGGGGCCGTTCAGGTTGCAGCAGGTCACAGGTAGTCCGTCCACGGTGGTGCCCCATCCGGTATTGGTCACCTTATGCCCGTTGAGCAGGTTGACATAGCTGAAGCCGTCGCCGGAAGGCTTCATGGCTCCTATCAGTCCGTTGTAGGCGTAGCGTTCGATGCAGTCGGCCGCTGCTGGGTCGCCCGTAAGGCGCAGCACCTGCGTGCAGTACTTCATCCACGTCACGCCCACGCAGGTCTCCATCATGCGCTCCATCTTCGGATTGGTCTGCTGGAAGCGTGTGTCGTCCCAGGCCTCGCCGCGCCACTGCGGGTAGTAGGGCTGGTCGCCTCCGCCGTTGCCTATGATGGTGATCTCGCGTTCTTTGACATTGTGGAACAGATTGAGTATAGGGCGCCTCGCGGCGGTGTCGCCCGTCATGCGGTAGTATTCGGCGAGTCCCTCGAAGACGGAGAGCATCTCGTAGGCCTTTGGGTAGCCGCTGGCCATCTCGTGCGGCGGCACGTTGTCGGCTGCCTGCCGGAAGATGTCGGCCCCGCGGCATCCGCCCTTGCGTATGATGTAGCGTGCGAAGTCGAGGTACCGGCCGTCGCCTGTAATCTGATAGAGCCGCATCATCGGTTCAAGCAGGCACGACGACTCTATGCCGTTGTGGCTCCAGCCCTGCTGCGTGATGTCTGCCTTCGGCGGGTCGCCCACCTGACAGAGAATGCTGTTGGCCTCGTCCGTCATGGCCTTCAGCACGGCGGGGTCGCGGTCAACATGCCTGTAGTACTGCGTCATGGCCAGCAGCACGTATTTGCGTTCCCAGAGGTCGCCGCCGCTGCTGCCGGGCTGCTCTTCGACCGGCGTGCACGAGATGGAGCCGTTGCTTCTCACCGTCGTGAGGAGGTCTTTCATGGTGGCTTGCAGGATGCGCCTGAGCTCCGGGTCGCGGGTGTAGCGGTAGTACATCGCTCCACTGCGCACGGCCTTACCCCACATCTCACCCACGGCGAACTTCGGGCGCCCCTTGCGGAAGAACTCGACAAGCCCCTTGTAAGGCAGCACGCCCTTGTTCCAATGCAGCTCGCTGTTGAGAATATCGTTCTCGAAGAAGTTGGTCAGGCGGACGCAGCCGTCGGGCAAGGGGCGGATGACATCCTTTACTGCCTGGCGCGGTGGCTTGGCGACGGCACTCAGGGGCAGCAAAGCTGCGGTGAGGAGGATAAATTTGATGCGTGTCATAGATTGTACGGGTTAATGTTGGTTGCCGGTTGCAAATATAATGGTTATACCCTTTACACGCAGACTTTTTGGCAAAAAATAGAGAAAAAAAGTCAAAACTTAAGGCTCGTGGCTCTGTCTCATAGCCGCTGCCGGTCAGAGGGTGTGTCAAAACAGAAGAAGTTCAGAAGTCCGGAAGTTAGGAAGTTCAGTCAAATGCATAAGTATCTGATAATAAGGTATCATTATAGTAATGACGTGACTTCCTAACTTCCGGACTTCTGGACTTCTCTAATTCTGATACATCCTCGTCCCCGGGGCGTAATCATGTCTGACAGGCGCAGTGAAGAGGCTGCGATGGTTCCGCCTGTCCGTGTAACTATTCAACAAAACTGGGATACAGAAAAACACGACAATCTGTTGTGCCGCACCCGAACGGAACGGCAGCGAACATAAAGCCTGTGGTTATACGGCGCAGCCGATAAAGTCTGTGGAGATGTACACCACCGGTGGCAGTGTAGTGGCCGGCCTGGTGCCGGCCACCAGCCGCCGGTGTTGCGGGCCTGTCTTCCTCTGCGAGATTAGCGTAAGCGCATCCGCCTTTTTAAGCTCTCGCAGATTTCGCTGACAGCACAGAGACTGTCATCGGTGAAAGCTGCATTATCTGCGTGAGAAACCATACTGCGCTTTCGATAATTGTGCTGATGTGTGTGGAGGAGAGGCCAAAGCCCAACAGTTTGTCAGCTGTTATATGGGTTTCCATATACGTTTCTGTACTCTTTTTCAAAGAGGTGTGTCACCTCTTGTGCTTCAACGTTAAGGCCTAATTTCTTTAAGGCCTTGACGTGGAATTTAAGGGCTGTTTCGTCCAGCGGGTCATAGTATTTAACAATCTGTGCGTAGCGAATGGCAGACTTATATTCTTCTGTGTCGAAAGCGGTTTTCATTCTGCCGGTTAATAGAGGCAGCAAACGGTTGTCCATGTCGGCCTTTATTGTATCAAGGCTCGATTGGCTCATGTCTTGTAAGAATTTTCCTCTTCCTAAGATGTCAATGAGCTGCTCATCAGACGGTCTGTTTTCCTCCTCTAAGATTTTCGATAGCGTGAGATAGTCGCAATGGAAGTTTTCGTTTGTCTTGAGTAAAAAGACATTATTTTTATATACGACGCTGACGCCGTCGATCTCGGTTAATACTTTACGCAGATGACTGATGGTCACACTTCTCAGGTTTTTTATTTTCTCAGGTGATTTATCGCCCCATAATAAGCTGCCGAGAGTCTTTGATGAAACGCCATTGGGACAGGCCAACAGCAGGCAGAAAAGTTCACGCAATTTAGACGTGAACATATAGCTGATATCTTTGTTTTTATGGTTATAGGCGGCAAAAGTGCCGAACACATATACTGTATTGGGCGCATGGGTATCCTGACGTCCAACAGTAATGATTAGACTATTGTCGGCCGGATGTTTTTTCTTGCGGAAATAAATAAGTATGGCTGTTGTTATGCCTGCGGCTATAACGATACCGAAAATCCATATCATCACGCTTGTTTGTCGTGGCTCCTTTGACAGCTCTTTATATTCAGCGGTCGATATAGGTGGCATGTTAATGCTGTAAATCTTTAATGTTGAGCTTGCGTCGTCTTTGAATTCCTGTATGGTGGCTATCATCCGTTCGGTTCTGTCGTCAAGATAGAGGTTGGCATTGGTTGCTATTTGGTCAGACTGGATAGGAATTGAATCACCGATAATTTGATAATCGCCATTGTTGAGATTAAATTTAAAGAGTCTTAGGTGTGAATGGGATAGGAATTCAGAATAGCAGAGCGTATAGAAATACTCCCCGTCGATAATCATATTTCTTACCGGAACCATGTTTTCAGACTCTTTCCATTGGACCTGCCACATTTTATGAATGGTATGGCTGATGGTGTCGATGCGATAGAGATCATAAAAATATTTACGACCCACCGTTTGGCTGCCGGAGCTGTTGCCCATGCCGCCGAAAAGGTATATCCATCTTCCTTTGCTACCCATTGATATGAAGTATCGGTGTGGGATGGAGCCTTTCAGGCGGTGCGTTTTCCAGCGGTGTGTCTTGATGTCGTAGGAAACCAGCTCGTCACTATAAGTCATCGAGCCAAATCCTCCGAAGATAAGATGCCTCCCGGTGTGAGCGTCAAAAAAAGTTCCATGGTGATGGCGTTGCGTTGGCAATTGGGTGTTACATTCGCTATGCCACGTCATTGATTGCAGGTCAATGCTTGCTACCGATGGAGCATTTTCCGGCTTGTCGGTTTGAAACACTTCGTAGGCATACAGCTTGTTAAGCTGGGTGTCAAGGAAGTTCATACCTAAATTTATATTAATCGGGCATGGTGATGCATAATGTTTATAGGTCACCCTTTTTGTACTAAGGTTGAGGTCTTGAAGTCCAGAGGCTGAGAAATAGTAGATATGAGAGTTTCTCTTATCGAAAGATACGCCGGCATGGAGCTTCTGGCTCATATATTTAATCATTTTCCAATGATATGAGTCGTTCATAATCCAATAAGGGTTGCTCACATGTCCCGTGAGATTTCCATTCTGATCGAAGACCTTGCTTCCGTGAGTCTCATTGAGCGGAAACAAAAATTTTTTTGTATCTCCTGCTATCACAAGATCTTTAATGCAGATGGCTGGAACATCAATAAGGTAATCGCTGCGGCCGAACCATATATCCGGCTTTATCTTGGCTGGTAGGTCGGGGCAGTTAACCTCTTTCCGTTGCCCGCTAATGGTCATGGCTATTTTCTTTGCGTCAAGATTAAAATTTATCTTAACATGGAACCATCTGTTGTCAGGGAGAAGAGAAGGGTCGTATTTGGAAACAATTAATTTGCGGATGCCCTCGTCGTTCAGTTCAAAATCGTTGGCAGCATAAAGATCAAGAAATAAGTTGTAGATCTTTGAACCATCCTTATCTATGACACGGAATATATAGCCAAGATTATCTCTCATAAGAATTTTCATTTGGAATTCAATCGTCATTTGCCGATGAAATGTAGGACTGAATTGGCTGAAGACTTGGTAAGAGGTACGCTTGTCTATCATGTTTTTCGGATGGAGAAACATTAAACCTTGTGCCGACATATTAAAAGATGTGGCAATTATGAATAGTAACGTTAGGACTTGTTTTCTCATTTTTAGATGGAGACAGGTTAAAAATCCCCTTTTTTATCCTTTCCAAATATGATTGGCAGGGGACGGATGATTGAAAGTTGTCTTTTATTGGGTAAAATTACAACTATTACACTTGATTTCCAAATTTCGGGATAAGTTTTTCATATATTACGTTTCTTGCAGGTATCGGCAGGCATGATTTCAATATGACTTTTTGTAAGGCACAGTTGGCAAATGACGGTGTTATTTTGCTGAAACAGGGTTAAAAGATAAAGAATTAATGTGTTTTTGCCGGATTTATCCCTAATTTAACCCAATCTTTAACCATGCCAATTCTATTTTTGCAACCAGATTCTTTAACTAAATACTAAAATAATATGAAAATCAACCAAATGTTATTTTGGTTAATGTCTCTTGTATTAATGGGGACGTTAACTTCAATGATGACGTCATGCAGTGATGATGATTCAGATTCCACTTCGTATGGGGTAGGCACTATATCGGGCGTGATAACCGATGACTACAATTCTCCATTAGCTGATGTACAGGTGACCGTTGAGGGGTCAGCTCAGACAGCCACTACTAATGCTAATGGTGAATATGTTTTGGAAAATGTGCCAATCTCCAAGACCATTCTCACATTTGAGAAAAATGATTATCAGACCATCAGCGTAACGGTGACGCCTAAAAGCTATACGGCTCACAGAGCCTTGGTTAATGCAAGCATGGAGTATGCGGCTGCACACATTTGTGGAACCGTTCTTGATGCTAAAAACGGCAATGCGCCTCTTAAAGGCGTGAAGGTGAGCATAAGTGACGCTTTATCAACCGAGACAGGCGATGATGGTACCTATTCTTTAGATAATCTTCCTTTGAAGTCTTATACGGTGACCTTCTCTTACGAGGGTTATGAGACTGTGACCCGCACAATTGGTATTGATGGATTCAGCGATGGAGTTGCCACTATTGATGTGACAATGGGCGCGCGCCAGATATTGCCCCACAAGACGCTCGATGACCTCCAGAACTGTGACCTCTGGGCCTTCTCGGAGATAAGGGGCGGACGCAATGGCCAGAACTATCCCCATTGGGACTGGTCAACCGACTTCATGGCTACCCTCGACTTCTTTGGCCAGTGGGAGGAACAGAACGAGGGCACGACGCTCCAAATACGCAACGATGCCGCAAGTCAGGCCAATCCCGCCAATCTCAATCAGTTTGACTCCTATGTCTTTGGACGCAAGCATATTACCGAAGACAATAAGATAATGACGATACAGTGCCGCACCCACAACTCCACCACAGCCGACCCCGCCGTCTGGGGCGTTCAGGTGGTGGATTTGAGCCAGCCCAATCCTACGGCCGTAAAGTTGGGTGACAACCGCACACTTGCCCAGGAAAACTATGCGAGCGAAGTGTTCGACTTGAGCGACTATGTAGGTAAGGACATCGTGATAGCCATCGGCATCTATCGTGCGCGTACGGGCGACTATTACAAACAGTTCGTGTTGCGCCGTCTGGCCTTCAACAACAAGGCAGTCCCTGAGGGTGACTGGGGATGGCTGTCGGGTACCCCCATCAACGATGAACTCTCTGATTGGGCACTCACACGTGAGATGGTACGCTCTGCCATGCCCCTCAATGTCTATCATTTCTGCGGTGTCTCACCCCAGTCGGGCAACAGGGACAACTATGGCTTGGCCTATCATTCGTGGAGAGACGTGCAGCACATCGCCGCTCTCTGGTCGTTCGTTCCCTTGCACAAGGACACAGAGCCTTTTGCAGGCGAGGGCTTCGTAATGAAGACGAACGGCGGCGGCACTAAGGTGAGCCTGACCGAGCCTCAGGCCTACTTCTATGCAAAGTTCAGCATACAGGCCGGCCACAACACGCTGGCTCTCCGCTGCCGCAATTTTGACGGCAACAATGCCACCTACGTCAAGCTGGCCGCCATCGACGACAATATGAACGTCAAGTTCATCCAGCCCTCTTCTACGTCGGTTGCCGACAGCTGGGGCAAGGCCGACCACGGATGCTTCTGGTTCATCCACCAGAACGGCGGTGCCGGGTCTCCCGAGAAATACGCACAGTTCAACTTCGACCTGTCGCAGTTCAACGGCAAGGATGTTACGCTTGTGCTGGGCGTTTACAAAGGCACTGACAACTCAGGGGAGAACAAACTGTGTATCTACAGCGTAGATCTCAATTAAAGGACCATTAATGCTATATATAATAATGAGAAAGACAATTCTTATCATATCGTCTATTTTCTATTTCCTCGTTGTCTCTTCGTGCAGTGAGAACGAGGCGATGAAAAGCATTCCCTATAATATCGGCGGCGAGGCTCTTCCCACCGAACAGGGCGCTGACAAGGCGGTGCTTGACATCAGACATTCCATGGCTGTTGTTGACTCTGCAATGCTACATTATTTCAAGGACGGCTCTACAGCCATGGCGCGTTACTATAATCCATATACGAGAGCCGCCTCTTCCGAGGTGGGCAGCGTGTGGATGTACACCTCGGCCATAGAGGCTGTCAACTCTGTGATGGAGGCTTTGAAGAATGGCAAGAGCGCGGTACCTGAGCTTTATGCCGACAACTACAGCCGCTATGAGCAGTTGCTTGACAAGCTGTATGACGGACTGGACTATTACAAGGGCACCTACACGCTGACCTCTTACACGCAGACCAAGGAATGGTCGATCTATGCTGTCAACAGGGCCAGTGAAAAAGGCAAGGCCGATGTGACGGGCGTGCTCAATGTTTATGACGACCAGGAGTGGCTCATCCGAGAGCTGCTCAGGTCGTACCGCATCACGGGGAAAGCAGACTATCTGCAGAAAGCCGAATACCTTACCGACTATGTGCTCGATGGCTGGGACTGCTATCCCGACGCTGAGGGCAACGAGTACGGAGGCATTACCTGGGGGCCGGGCTATGTGACCAAGCACTCGTGCAGCAACGGCCCGCTGGTGAGCTCATTGGTATGGCTGTACGAGACCTACCGCACCAAGGGCGACAAAATCACGTATCGGAAGATAGACAACCAGCTCAGACGCTACGAGGTGACGGTCAGAAAGGCTGACTATTATCTTGAATTTGCCAAGAAGATTTACGCCTGGCAGAAGCAGCATCTTATCATGTCATCTGGAGTCTATTACGACCTGATTGGCGCTACGGCCAATTCTCCCCAGTATGAGACCGTGAATGGCGTCCGCTACAGAAAGGGACTTGATCTGACCAAGCCGTCAGGAAAGGCCTACACCTACAACAGCGGTACGATGTTGTCGGGCTGTGCCGACCTCTATCGTGTGACCCGTATTGACGGCTATGCAGAAGATGCGCGCAACCTCACCACGGCCACATTCGCGGCTTTTGCCAAAAAGGATGCCGACCTGCAGGGCTACTACAGCTATCCGATTGACGGCTTCAGCACGTGGTTTAACGATGTGTTGCTCCGTGGCTATCTGGAGGCTCAGGGACAGGGCGCTGATGCGGCCGCCTGCATCGACAGCTACCAGAACAATCTTGACTATGCCTGGGCCAAGTTCCGTAAGGAAGGACTGCTGCCCGTCAACCTGCTTTTAGGCTGGAGCCTGTCGTCAGCCAGCAATAAAGTAGAGGCAATGTTCAGTTTCACCTATGCGTCTGAATATGCCATGCTGGCCAACTACCAGTTCTCGAATATCAGTGAATAGTATCTACGGACATTTTGTTTAAGTATTGACAAGAAGCATGAATACAACAAAGAGAATAGGTCTCGCACTTTTCTCCTTTTCTTTGGCCTGCCTCACGGTGTGTGCGCAGAATATCAAGGTGCAGGGAAAAGTTACAGACCAGAACAATGAACCCGTCATAGGAGCTACGGTAACGGTAAAAGACACGAGGACAGCGGTGGTGACGGATATAGACGGTAATTTTGTTATCAGTGCGCCGTCCAACGGAAAGCTGGTCTTCAATTATATCGGCATGGACCCGGTAACCCAGGACATTAAGGGGCGCCACCAGCTGTCGGTACAGATGACTGAGAGCGAGAATCTTCTGCAGGATGTCGTGGTCGTAGGCTACGGCGTGCAGAAGCGCGGCTCGGTCACGGGAGCCGTGGCAGCCGTGAAGGGTGACGAGATGGTACGTACCAAGAACGAGAACCCCCAGAACATGCTCACGGGACGTGTGGCGGGTGTGCGCGTATGGCAGAAAAGTGCCGAGCCGGGCAGCTACCGCAACAGCTTTGACGTGAGAGGCATGGGGTCTCCGTTAGTCATCATTGACGGCGTACCCCGAGAGATGAGCGACTTTCAGCGCATGAATGCCAATGATATAGAGGACATCTCCGTCTTGAAAGATGCCTCCGCGTCTATCTATGGATTGCGTGCCGCCAACGGTGTGGTGCTGATTACCACGAAGAAAGGCTCGGCCGGCAAGACAAAGGTGTCGTATAGCGGCTCTTACACCATTCAGCAGCCCAAGAGCATGCCTAAGCTGCTCAATGCCTACCAGTCGATGGACCTCTACAACGAGAGAGCATTGAACAATGTCAATGGCGGTGCCCCAGTGTTCACCGACGATTACTATGAGGCTTTCAGAAACGGCACACGCCGTGAGACCGATTGGAACAAGCTGATTTTTGCCGATACCGCACCGGAGTCCAATCAGAATATCACCGTGTCCGGCGGCAATGAAAAGACGCAATACTTCCTGAGCTTCGGCTATCTGTATCAACAGGGCTTGTTCAAGTCGGGCGACCTCAATTACTCCAAGTACAACTTCACGTCGAACATCACGACTGAGATATTGCGCGGCTTGAAGCTTGACGTGAAAATCAACGGCATGAGCGACGTGCAGAACAATCCTTATACATCCTCTTCCGACATCATCCGCAACTACTGGCGCCAGGGCGTGCTTTATCCTGCCTATGCCGATGCAGCCAATACGATGCTCAACTATGAGGGTCTGGATCTGGAAGAGAACGCCGTGGCTGAGATGACCTCAGACATTTCCGGCTTCCGCCAGTACAAGCAGCGGCAGTTGCAGACCTCAGCGACGCTGTCATACGATTTCGGTACGTTGTGGAGTGTGTTGAAAGGACTCACGGCCAAGGCCATGATGAGCTACGACTACCGACAGAACAACAACAAGCTCTATCGGAAGGCTTACTACCAGTACGCCTACGACGCGGCAACCGACAACTATACGCAGAAACTTTACTCTTCAAGTTCTCCCACCAAGCTTACGCGTGAGCATTACGAGTCTCAGCAGTTTCTCAGCCAATACACGCTCAATTATCTCCGAGACTTTGGCAAGCACAATGTTTCTGCCGTGCTGGGATTTGAATCCCAGCGCCGCACGGGCGACAATTTCTACGCATCGCGCAATCTCGCCTTCAGTTCTCCCTATCTGTTCAACGGTGAGGAAGAAGGCCAGGTGGGCAACAGCTATCCGGGCAGTGTGTATGCCGTCAATTACAATGCCTTTATCGGACGTGTAAATTATAATTATGCCGGCCGCTATCTCGTTGAGGGGCAGTTCCGCTACGACGGCAGCTCGCAGTTTGCTCCCGGTCACCGGTGGGGCTTCTTCCCTTCTGTTTCCCTTGGTTGGGTCGCCTCTGAGGAGCCTTGGTTTAAGAAGATTTCATTCCTTGAAGACGTTGACCAGTTGAAGTTCCGTCTCTCCTATGGTGAAATGGGTGATGATTCCGGCGCCAGCTACGACTGGGTGTCCGGCTACACCTATCCCTCTACGAGCGGCAATGCCGAGAAAGGGTATTACAATCAGTACGCTCCCGGCTACATCTTTGACGGAAAGTTTGTCTATGCCGCCACTCCCATGGCCATTCCCAACGAGAATATCTCCTGGTACAAGGCGAAGACATTTGACGTGGGCGTTGACTTCGACTTCGGCAATGGCTTGTTCGGCTTCTCGTTTGATTACTTCAGCCGAAAGCTGACCGGCCTCTATGAATACCGCAACTCGGTGTTCCCGACGGTGATAGGAGCCAATCCTCCGAGAGAGAATGCCAACAGCAGCCGCAACTTCGGCATGGAGCTGGAGCTGCGTCACAGATACCATATCGGCAAGGATATCAATTACAACGTGAAGGGCATGGTGACCATCACGCGCCAGAAATATCTTACCGCAGTACAGAATGGCCCCTATTCGAATGCCTATGACCAGTGGAGACACGACAATCTCAACAACCGCTACCAGGGCGTGCAGTTCGGTTACGAGGGAGCGGGAAGGTTCAAAAACTGGGATGACATCTGGAATTACTCCATCTATCACGACCGCGATGTCCTTCCCGGCGACTACAAGTACCTGGACTGGAATGGCGACGGTGAGATCAACAGCCTCGACGAGCATCCTTTCGCCTATGACCAGACACCTTGGATGAACTACAGTCTCAGTTTTGACTGCACGTGGAAAGACTTTGATTTCAGCATGTTGTGGCAGGGCTCAGCCTTGGGTTCCATGGCCTATGCCGAGCCGCTCTATTCTATTTGGGGCTCAAGCCAGGGTGCCGGCGGCGCGTTGGAGCAGTATTGGGACCGCTGGCATCCTGCCGATGCTACGGCCGACCCCTATGATCCGGCTACGGAATGGGTAAAGGGCTACTATGCCTATACGGGGCATTATCCTTACTCCAATTCCGACTTCAACCGGGTAAGCACCGCCTACCTGCGTCTCAAGCAGATAGAGCTGGGTTATACCCTGCGCCATATCAAGGCTCTGCCGTCTTTCAGTGTACGCTTCTATGTCAACGCTTACAACCTCTTTACCATTACCGGGGTGAAGTTTGTTGACCCTGAGCATCCCAGTGACGACCTTGGACGTCTCTATCCTCTGAACCGTACTTACACCATGGGCCTCCAGGTTTCTTTCTAATCGAATAAAGTACACGAATTATGAAAAAAGTAATCTTATTTATAGCCTCAATCTTACTGCTCTCTTCCTGTGTGGATCTTGACGTGCCGCCAAAGAATGTGGTTACTTCCGACAAGCTGCTCTCAGACGAGTCGGGCATGGATATCTATCTGGCCAGGCTCTACAGTTATATGCCTTATGAGGACTTCAAGTACCAGGGTCAGTGGGGATTCAACTTCAATGGTTGGCTGGTCAGCCTTGGCATTGAGGGAACCGGCGAGTGCCTCGACCGTGACGGTATATGCCGTTCGTTCACAGGCGAGGACACCCCCTACTGGAGCATGGCCTTTAAGGAAATCCGGGAGGCCAACATGCTGATAGAGAACCTTCCGAAGTATAAGGCCAATTATTCGGAGATGATGTACAATCATTTCCTCGGAGAGGCCTATTACATTCGTGCCACGGCATTCTATACCATGGCCAAGCGCTTCGGCGGCGTGCCTCTTGTGACGCACGTCATCAGTTATCCGGATGAAAGTGATAAGCTTGAGGTGCCGCGGTCTTCTGAGGAAGAGACATGGGACCAGGTGCTTGCCGATTACGACAAGGCCATAGAACTGCTGCAGCCCACAAGCCCCAAGAGGGGATACTGCAACAAGTACAAGGCACTGGCTTGGAAGTCAGAAGCCATGCTTTACGCCGGCAGTGTGGCAAAATACAATCAGACGGTAAACGGCAATCTGACCGGTCTCGGCAAGAAAACCGGCGTAAGGGTGATGGGATTTGCGCCGGACAGATGGGAGGCTGCGTCGAAGAAATACTTTACCGAAGCCTACAAGGCTGCAAAGGAGGTTGACAAGTCGGGCAAGTACAGCCTCTATACCAAGAAATGGGCAGCCAACGACAAGGAGGCCCAATACCAGAATATGATAGACATGTTCTTCGACGATGACAGTCCCGAGAACATAGACGTGAAGGAGTACAGCTACCCTACGACGGCTCATGGCTATGATGCCTATAACGCTCCTTACATGTATCACAAGCCCCTTTCGGGTGGAATGTGCCCCACATCCGACTTTATGCAGCTTTTTGACGGCTTTGACCGCTATAAGGACGGCAGCATCCGCGTTACCGACGGAACCAACTGCGGCAACGGCCATTATCTGCTCTTCGACAGTCCGATGGGTATCTTCGCCAATGTGGAGCCGCGACTAAGGGCCTGGGTCATCTATCCCGGCGATACGCACAGAGGCGACGTGCAGGATGTCAAGATGGGGACATACGTCGGCGAAACTCCCATCAAGCCCCTCTTTGACGACTATTCCTATGCCACGTCTTCGAAGACATTCCAGCAGACCGATGCCTACACCAAGAAGCCCAAGAAGCTTTATATGAGTCCAAACTCTGGCTCAGCGCAGGAAAAAGTGACGCTCGATGACGGCACCACAATTAACGCCTCCGGAACCGACGGACCTTTCTACAGCAACGGTGAGGCAACGCTGACGGGAATTTACGTGAGAAAGTATCTCAATCCGGATCCCACTTCCGAGATTGGTGAGGGAAAATGCTCGCAGAATTTCATTCTCATGCGCTATGCCGAGGTGCTGCTCAACATGGCTGAGGCCGCTGTAGAGATGTCTGAGGCAGGCGTGGCCTCTCCTGATGGCGGCAATCTGTTGCAGGAAGCCACCGACGCTGTCAATGAGATACGCAAGCGTGCCGGTGCCGAACTGCTCACGAGTAAGTTGGAGCCCACTGATTACGGACGTAACATCGTACGCCGTGAGCGCCGCAAGGAACTTGCCTTTGAGGGAAAGAACAAGTGGGACATCCGCCGTTGGCGCGTGAACCATTACGAGGGACGTGACGGCTTCTGGGGCGAGACCCGCGACAAAGCCGCCTACAGCAACAACGAGCAGTATCGTTTCCACGGTTTCTATCCTTTCTACTCCACTAAGGCCAAGAAGTGGTTCTATGACGAGCATTTCCAGGCTATCAGCCAGAAGACGTTCAGCTATTCGGTACTCGACTACTACTGGGCCATACCTTCCGGCGAGGTGACCAAGAGTGAGGTCATTGACCAACAACCCAACAGATAATAATAAAAATAAAGTTTGAACATGAAAAAGCTTTCTTTTGCATATTTGTTATTCTCATTATTGGCCCTCACGTCCTGCGACATGTTTGAGCTCGACAATTATGACGAGCCGGGCGAAACCTTGCACGGGGCTGTCGTTGACAGCGAGACGGGTGACTCCATCCAGACCGACCAGGGCTCTGAGGGCATACGCGTCAGAATGGTACAGCTCGACTACAGTGAGAATGCCGACGAGGGGCTGGACTTCTACTGCATGCCCGACGGATCGTTCAATAACACGAAAGTGTTCAAGGGCATTTATAATGTGCGGGTAGATGGTCCGTTTGTACCCATCTTCCGTGAAAACGCCGACGGCACGCCCATCGCCAACGGTACGCAGACCGTGACCATTAAAGGCTCGACAGAGTGCATCTTTAAGGTGAGGCCTTTCCTGAGAGTGGAGTTCGTGGGCTACCCTACGGTATCGAACGGCCAAATCACGGCAAGGGTGAAGGTGACACGTGCCATCTCTCGTGAAGACTTCAAGTCGCTGATAGAGCCGACGGGAAAGTACGACGACTCCTACGCCAATGTCACCGACATCCAGCTGTTTGTCAGTTACTCGTCAACCGTAGGCTATCGCGCACGCGACGAGCGGTGGTCCAATTCCATAGAATACAGTGGTGACTCCTTTGACAAACTGCTGGGTCAGCCGGTGACTGTTAAGTCCAAGGAGGGCGTCTCCATTCCGTCAGGCAGGCACGTCTTTGTGCGCGCAGCAGCCCGCATCAACTATGACACGCCGGTGGGCAGCGGTACGCGCCGTTGGAACTACAGTAAGCCCATGGAGGTCATCATTCCTTAGCCCTTGGGTTTCAAAATAGGTTTTATAGTTTAATGAGTGAATGAGGCTGTATCAGGACTTCCGATATAGCCTCCATTCCTTGTAACAAATCAGTAGCATGAAACTAATTAAGACAATAACTTCGTTTACTTGCTCTTTGTCCTCCAAGCCCAGACCCCTGTTGGCCGTTGTGCTGCTGCAAAGCGTGTTGGCGTCTGCACCTCTTGCAGAGGCTTGTGCGCAGGCCGCCAATAGGGTGCCGAAAGAGAAAACTACGTTTCAGACCTCGGGGCCGTGGAAGCAGGTCACAGACATACGCTCCGACCTCGTGATGGTCTATGGCGCAGGAAACAACTTTGCCCGGCGGGTGAAATCGTGGCGGGAGCATGGCTACCATGCCCATTTCATGACCGGCATTGCCTGGGGCGAGTATCAGGACTATTTCACGGGAAAGTGGGATGGCATATGGCATCTCGACGAGGGGCAGAAGACCATGAGGGGCGACACGATTTGGCACGGACACCTCATTCCCTACATCGTGCCTACTTACAATTATCTGAGCTATTTCAAGATGCGCAATATCAAGCCCGTCATCGACCAGGGCGTGGATGCCATCTTCTTGGAGGAACCGGAGTTCTGGGCGCGTGCAGGCTACAGCGAAGCCTTCAAGCGCGAGTGGAGACAATACTATGGTTTTCCATGGAGACCGCAGCATGAGTCGGCCGAGAATACCTATCTCTCCAATAAGCTGAAATATTATCTTTACTACCGTGCGCTCGACGAGTCGTTCCGCTATGCCAAGGCCTACGGCAAGACCAAGGGGCTGAATGTGAAATGCTATGTGCCCACCCACTCCCTGCTCAACTACTCGCAGTGGCAGATTGTATCGCCCGAAGCCAGTCTGGCATCCATGGAGAGCTGCGATGGATATATCGCACAGGTGTGGACCGGCACCTCACGTGAGCCCAACTACTTCAACGGCACAGCCAAGGAACGAGTCTTTGAGACGGCTTATCTTGAGTATGGATGCATGGAGTCGATGACCCGACCCACACATCGGAAGATGTTTTTCCTCACCGACCCTATTGAGGACAGAGCAAAGGACTGGAGCGACTACAAGCGTAACTATCAGGCTACTTTTACTGCAGAGCTCATGTGGCCGACAATTGACAACTTTGAGGTGATGCCCTGGCCCGACCGCATTTACGAAGGCCTGTACAACGAGAATGCAACCAGCCAAAGGAAAATACACATCCCCCGCTTCTACTCTACGCAGATGCAGGTCATGATTAATGCGCTCAACAATGTCCCGGCCTCTGCAAATAATGTTTCCGGCAGCCATGGCATAAGCATAGCCATGTGCAACAGCCTCATGTTCCAGCGTTCACCTCAACCCATTGAAGGTTACGACGACCCACAATTAAGTAACTTCTATGGTGAGGCATTACCCTTGGTTAAGCGTGGCGTGCCTGTGAGCATAGTTCATTTGGAGAACACGGGCTATGCTGACACGTGGAAAAATGTGCGTGTGCTGCTGCTATCATATTCTAATATGAAGCCAATGGATGAGGCACAAAACCGCAATATCGCCCAATGGGTTCGACAAGGCGGAGTGCTGATTTATTCAGGACGAGACAATGATCCATTCCAAAGCGTGCGTGAATGGTGGAATACCAACGTAAATTCATACAAGGCACCTTCTGAGCACCTCTTTGAGCTAATGGGCATGTACAAAAATGCTGCCCAAGGACGCTATCAAGTAGGCAAGGGTAAGGTTTACGTCATTAGAGAGGACCCGAAAGAATTTGTCCTAACACAGGGAGCTGACAAGGAATTGGTAAATACGGTAAAGCGGGCCTATGAGGATGATGCAAAAGCTGGTAAGTTGGAGCTGAAGAATTCGTTCTATTTAGAGCGGGGCAATTATGTGCTTGCCAGTGTGGTTGATGAAAATATAGTCTCAAACAAGCCTCTTGTCTTGAATGGACAGTTTATCGATCTTTATACAAACACGTTGCCTGTAGTCACCCAAAAGACGGTGAATCCCGGAGAGCAAGCATTCCTTTACGATTTGAGTCGGATAAAGGATAAAAACCGTCCACAGGTTATTGCGGCTGCGTCGAGACAGTATAGCGAGCATATTACGGCTAACAGCTATTCGTTTGTGTCGAAAAGCCCGAAAAATACGACCAATGTTATGCGAATCCTTCTTCCCAAGGCTCCAGCCAAGGTACGCATCAATGCGGCCAAGGCTTCATATAAGTGGGATAAGCACAGCAAGACCTTACTTGTGGGTTTTGAGAATAATCCAAATGGAGTGGAAGTAAGTATAGCTTGGTAAGCGGCTTGATAATTTTACAATTCCATTTAATTAAAAAGAGAAGTTCATCCAGTCGTTCTACAAGCGTTGGACGATTGTCACGCCATGTGATAAGGCATAGTGCGGCGTATCTCTTAAATATTGAAAATAAGTACGGGGTATAATAATAAATCAGTATATTTCAAAGTTATCAATATGGTGAAATAATCATTAGTTATGAAACCTGTCTTTATTGGATGAAAGTTCTGTTAGCTAAATATCAAAAAATACACAAATAAAACAATGCAACTGTTTAAGAAAATAGCAATTTCATTGCTTACGATCATTGCTGTACCAGCCTCCACTTGGAGCGCAGGGGTGGTGGATTACGTCAGTCCGCTTGTGGGGACGGAGTCCAAATACACGCTGTCAACGGGCAACACCTATCCCGTCATAGCCATGCCCTGGGGCATGAACTTCTGGACACCGCAGACCGGGAAGATGGGCGACGGCTGGACCTATACCTATTCTGCCGACAAAATCAGGGGATTGAAGCAGACCCACCAGCCCAGTCCGTGGATCAACGACTACGGACAGTTCTCGCTAATGCCCGAGACCGGGAAGCCTGTGTTCGATGAGGACAGGCGCGCCAGCTGGTTCTCGCACAAGGCCGAGCAGGCCACACCTTATTATTATAGGGTGTATCTGGCCGACTATGACGTGACGGCCGAGGTGGTGCCCACGGAGCGCGCGGCCATGTTCCGCCTCACGTTCCCCAAGAGCGACAGCTCGTTCGTCGTGCTAGACGCCTTTGACAAGGGCTCGTCGGTGACCATCGTGCCGGGCGAGAACAAGATCATAGGCTACACCACGAGAAACAGCGGGGGCGTGCCCGACAATTTCAAGAACTATTTTGTGCTTGAGTTCGACCATCCTTTCACCTTCCGCTATGCGGTGGCCGACGGCCGCCTCGACGCGGATAAGCTCAGCGCCACCTGCGACCACGCGGGCGCCATCGTTGGCTTCAGGACCCGCCGCGGCGAGCAGGTGCATGTGCGCGTGGCCTCCTCGTTCATCAGTGCGGAGCAGGCTGAGCGCAACCTGGCCGAGCTGGGCCACGACAGCTTCGAGACCCTCCGGCAGAAAGGCTGCCAGCGCTGGAACGACGTGCTTGGCAGGATAGAGGTCAGCGACGACAATGTGGACAACCTCCGCACGTTCTACTCGTGCCTCTACCGCTGCGTGCTGTTCCCGCGGCAGTTCTTCGAGTACGGGGCCGACGGCAAGCCCGTGCACTACAGCCCCTACAACGGCAAGGTGCTGCCCGGCTACATGTACACCGACACCGGCTTCTGGGACACCTTCCGCGCCCTGCTGCCCTTTGTCAATCTCATGTATCCCACGGTGAGCAGTCAGATTCAGGCCGGTCTGGCCAATGCCTACAAGGAGAGCGGCTGGCTGCCCGAATGGGCCTCGCCCGGGCACCGCGGCTGCATGGTCGGCAACAACTCGGCCTCGGTCGTGGCCGACGCCTACCTCTGCGGCATACGCGGCTATGATGCCGAGACACTGTGGCAGGCCGTGGTGCATGGTGCCAACGGCGTGCATCCCACCGTGTCGTCTACCGGCCGCTTGGGGTATGACTTTTACAACAGGCTGGGTTACGTGCCTTACGATGTCGGCATCAGGGAGAACGTGGCGCGCACGCTTGAGTACGCTTACGATGACTGGTGCATCTATGAGTTTGGCAAGGCCCTGGGCAAGAGCAAGAAAGAGCTGGCGCCATTCAGGCGGCGGGCGCTCAACTACCGCAATGTCTTTGACAAGGAGACACGCCTGATGCGGGGCCGCAACCAGGATGGCACGTTCCAGTCGCCCTTCAATCCGCTGAAGTGGGGTGACGCCTTTACCGAGGGCAACAGCTGGCACTACACCTGGTCGGTGTTCCACAATCCGAAAGACCTTATCGCACTGATGGGCGGCCGCAGCGCCTTCTGCCAGATGCTCGACTCGGTGTTCAGCCTGCCGCCGGTCTTCGACGCCAGCTATTACGGACAGGTCATCCACGAGATACGCGAGATGCAAATCATGGACATGGGCAACTATGCCCACGGCAACCAGCCGGTGCAGCATGCCATCTATCTGTACGACTATGCCGGACAGCCCTGGAAGACGCAATACTGGATACGTGAGGTCATGGACCGCCTCTACTCTGCCCGGCCCGACGGCTATTGCGGCGACGAGGACAACGGACAGACCTCGGCCTGGTACGTGTTCTCGGCCCTCGGCTTCTATCCCGTCTGTCCGGGTTCGGGCCAGTATGTGGTGGGCACACCTTATTTCAAGCAGGTAAGGCTGCACCTGGAAAACGGCAACACCGTTAACATCAGCACCCCGGCCTGTAGCAAGGACAACCGCTACATACAGTCGATGAGCGTCAACGGCGAGCCCTACAGCCGCAACTACCTCCTGCGCGCCGACCTCATGAGGGGAGCCAGCATAAGGTTTGAGATGGGTGCTGCGCCCAACAGACAACGCGGCACGGCTGAGGCTGACGCGCCTTACTCGTTTGCCGACGAGAAATAAGAAGTCTCTTCTCTTCATCGACGCCGGTATTGCAACGTTATAAAACGTAGGGGCGGGGTTTATCCCCGCCCTAACCCCCGGATGGCAACAACATGGTAAATAATCATGTGTTATCCTGCGGGGTTAGGGCGGGGATAAACCCCGCCCCTACGATGTCACCGTCCCGCCCCCTACGATTTCACCGTCCTGCCCTGCGATGCATCAGCAATGATTGCGTTATAAAATTATTGCTGTCCGCTAAAACTCAAAATGGCAAAAACATCCAACCCGAAGCC
>CABVDL010000036.1 GCA_902497035.1 uncultured Prevotella sp. | reverse complement strand
TCCTATGGTGTAATGGTAGCACTACAGTTTTTGGTTCTGTCAGTGGTGGTTCGAGTCCGCCTGGGACAACGCACGGCGAGGCGCTTTCAGCAGTCCCGCAGCGCAGAAGTCCAGTCATTTGCCCTTATATCTGGTTATCAGGCATGAGCAAGCTAATGGCTGGACTTCTGCCTTTCTTGCCCTCGCCGCATTCACCCTTCCCCTGCAAAGGCAAGGGCGACGACGCTCACCCGCACGTCGGCCGCCTGCTGCAACGCCGCGGCTACGCTGCACACCGTGGCGCCCGTCGTCACCACGTCGTCAACAATCACCACATGGCGGCCGTCGAGCTGCGCGCCACGCGACATGCGGAACACATCGGCCATGTTGTCGGCCCGCGCCAAGCGGTCCTTTGTCGTCTGGCTCTCCGTGGCCACCTGCCTCACCACCACCTTGTCCCATATCGGCTTGCGGCATGCCCGTTGTAGGCCGCGAGCTATCATCATGCTCTGGTTATAGCCTCGCTCCCGTTCCCGGCTGCGCGCCAACGGCACGGGAATGATGGCATCCACATCATCGAAGAAGCTCTTGGCCATCAGCTGCCGCCCCATCAGCAAGCCCAACGCCTCGCCCACATCGGGACGGTTGTGATATTTCAGCTGGAGTATGGCCCTCACCGAGCGGGTGTGCGGCTCATAGCGCATCAGCGCGAACGCCCGCTCAAAATGGCGCACCCTGCCCCAGAACGTCTGTGCCATCGCGTTCTCCGTAAGGTTGCCAAGAAAGCCGGTAAGCGGCAGCCGCAGGTAGCAGGCGGGGCAAATCACCTCTTCCCCCACGTCAAGCCGCGCCCCGCACATACAGCAGAAACGTGGCGCAATCAAGTCCAACAACCTCGACAGCATGCTACATCATTGGTTTTGACCGCAAACTTACGCTATTTTATCACTATTGGCTTTGTTCTTTAATCTATTTTATATAAATTTGCACTGTAATTGACAAATTCTTAGCATCATCTATCTTTTTATTATATTTTAATCACTATTCAACTGTAATGACTATGAAGAGAAAATTACACCTATTATTAACTCTACTGCTGCTCGCAGTATGCGCCACGGGGGGGGCAGAAACAGTCGTCTTTAATGAGACATTTAATAAATGTAGCGGTCCAGGTGGCAATGACAATAAATGGAGCGATATTACTTCGAAACCTCATTTTAATCCCGACAACAAGTGGGATGCAGAAAATGCTTTTGGTGCCAATAAATGTGCTAGGTTAGGAAAAGGTAATGGTTTGGGTTATGCCACCACCCCATCAATTAAACTTACTGGAAATGGCACGCTTACATTCAAGGCTGGAGCTTGGAATGGCACAAATGAAAAATTAACTATTAGCCTTTCCGCAACAAACGCCAAATTAGACAAAACCTCAATTACACTGACAAAAGCTGCGTTCACCGACTATACAGTAAACATTACTAACGCTACAGGTGACGTTACAATTACATTCTCAGCTAATGCAACATACAATAATCGCTTTTTTCTTGATGAAGTAAAAGTAACAACAGTCCCGCAAGGACCTTCCTACATCCCCGCCACACTGACCGGTTTCGCCCAGAGCGGCAATGACTACTATGCTACGTTCAGCAGTGACAAGGTGACGTTCTTCCCTGAGAGCGATGACAAAATGTCCTTTATGACAGATGTCCAGAAAGCCTATGCAGTGGAAAACTTGCTGGAGCTGAAAGATCTTGATACGACCAAGGTCACCATCGACAGCAAGGAGGTGAGCGGCTACTTCGTTCCCGCCAACACGGGCGTGCTGATCAAGGCTTCTTTCGATGGCGCAAGCTCCATACCTTATTATACGGTGAGCGGCAAGGAAGTCACTGCTCTTGAAGACAACATGCTCTACCCCGCTTCCAAGGCCATGTCGGATTTAGGCGATGGTTACTATTTCTATAAGCTCGCTTACGACGACTATACCGCCAAGACGGGTCTCGGCTTCTACTGGGGTGCCGCTGGCGGCGCAGCTTTCACCGCAAAGAGCAATGGCGCATACCTCGCCGTAGAGAAAACCGCCTCGGCCAAGAGCGCATTCCGCTTCGACGGCACAACGACGGCCATCAGCGCCATTAATACTGAGAACGCCAAGACCGGCAATGCCGTCTACAACATCCAGGGACAGCGCGTAGGCGCCAACTACAAGGGCCTCGTCATCGTCAACGGAAAGAAAGTCATCAAGAAATAACTTGTCTCACCTTATAATTAAAATAAAATGAAGAAAGCACTATATATACAGCCCGTCGTCAAGACGCAAAAGATAGAAACGGAGATGGTCATGGCAGGGTCGCTCACGTCACATGATGAACGACCATCAAACGAAACTGGTCACGAAAATGACAACAGCTTCACCAAGAAAGCCATTATTTGGGAATAAGAGTAGGGGCGGGGTTTATCCCCGCCCTAACCTTTGCATGGTGACAACAACCGGGGGACACCTAACCTTTGCATGGTGACAACAACCGGGGGAGTAGGGGCGGGGTTTATCCCCGCCCTAACCTTTGCATGGTGACAACAACCGGTACGCGGTTTGATTTGGCCGACGGGGTTAGGGCGGGGATAAACCCCGCCCCTACGATGTTATACAGCATTACATTTGGTACGGGTCTGTTATACGGCATTACATTTGGTACGGGTCTGTTATACGGCATTACATTTGGTACGGGTCAGTTATACGGCATTACATTTGGTACGGGTCTTCCGGCAGTGCCTTTTTGATGAGGTCAGGACTGAAGCCGCGGCCCATGGCAAAACGGACGAGCTTCATGCTCCGCTCGTAGTCGGAGGCGGCCGTGATGGTGGGCCATTTGGCCTTGAGCAACGGACGTAGCACGTCGAGGTAGTCCTCGTCCGGCACGGCATCGAGGACGGGAGCCGACACAGCCTC
The DNA here is from genome assembly GCA_902497035.1 of uncultured Prevotella sp. Taxonomy (GTDB): domain Bacteria; phylum Bacteroidota; class Bacteroidia; order Bacteroidales; family Bacteroidaceae; genus Prevotella. The sequence continues at coordinate 21,375 of CABVDL010000036.1, read as the reverse complement.
AGGCACCCGCTTCTGCCACAGGGCCTGCTCTATCTTTCGACGGCCCCAATGGTTGTAACGTATCTTGTCGCTGACAAAGGCCCGGCAGTAGCGCGCATCGTCGATATACTGGTGTGCGACAAGATAGTCGGTGACGCGCTTCCGTGCGGCCTCATCCAGTCCCCACCGCCGCAGCTTGTCGTCGATGTCGCCACGGCTGTACTCGGCCTTGGCACAGAGCGCGGCAACGCGCGAAAGAGCTTGTTGTTCATTCATAGCCCCACCCCCTCTGAAGCGCCGACCGGCGCTTCAGAGGGCCCTCCCCCACCCAGGGGAGGGTCTTAATTGTCAAAGCTAACCGTTGAGCGCGTGACATTGTTGTATCTATGGTATTTATAGTATCTATAGCATCTATAGTATCTATAGCATCTATAGTATCTATAGCATCTATAGCATCTATAGCATCTAAGGCTATCTCAGCAGCTCCGGCAGCTCGCTGGTCTCTCTGGCCACTGGCACGCCGACGGCCTCCAGGGCCTTGATTTTGCCCTCGGCCGAGCCGGAGCCGCCGGAGATGATGGCACCGGCATGACCCATCTGCTTGCCCGGAGGAGCCTGACGGCCGGAGATGAACACGGCAACGGGTTTCGTGACATGGGCCTTGATGAACGCGGCCGCGCGCTCCTCGGCATCACCGCCAATCTCACCAATCATCGCGATGGAGTCGGTATCGGGGTCGTCCTGGAACATCTGGAGTAGGTCCTCGAAATAGAGTCCCACGACAGGGTCACCGCCCACGCCGACGGCCGTAGAGATGCCCAATCCGCCCTGTACGAGGTCATAGACCACCTCGTAGGTCAGTGTGCCGCTGCGCGAGATGACGCCCGTGTGGCCTTTTTTAAAGATATTGGCGGGCATGATGCCCACCATGCTCTCATCGGGCGAGATGAGTCCCGGACAGTTGGGGCCGATGACCTGCACGCCCTTGATGCGGGCGTAGCGCTGCGCCTCGACGGCATCCAGCACCGGCACGCCCTCGGTGATGCACACCACAAGCCTTATGCCGCCGTCGATGGCCTCGAGCATGGCATCCTTGGCAAAGGGAGCTGGCACGAAGATGATGCTTGTGTTGGCGCCCGTGGCGGCCACGGCGTCCTTCACCGTGTTGAACACCGGAATGCCGTCAACCTGCTGACCGCCCTTGCCGGGCGACGTGCCGCCCACCACCTGCGTTCCGTATTCCTTCATCTTGGCAGCATGGAAGCTGCCGTCACGTCCGGTGATACCCTGGACGATGACCTTTGTATCTTTGTTGATTAGTATGCTCATAGTCAGTCAGTATTAATGTTGTTTGGAGATTTCCACGGCCTTGTGTCCCGCATCCGACATGGTGGTGGCCACGGTGAAGTGGGTGCCCTTGAGTATCTCGCGCCCCTCGGCCTCGTTGGTGCCGGTAAGACGGATGACGATGGGAATGTCGGTCTTGATGGTCTTGAAAGCCTCGATAAGTCCGTTGGCCACGTCGTCGCAGCGCGTAATGCCGCCAAAGATATTCACCAGCACGGTGTTGACGTGCTTGTCGGAGAGCAGCAGGTTCATGGCATCGACAATTTTCTCCGGGTTGGAGCTGCCGCCGATGTCGAGGAAGTTGGCCGGCTCGCCGCCGTAGAGCTTGATCATGTCCATGGTGGCCATCGCCAGTCCGGCGCCGTTGACCATGCAGCCAATCTTTCCGCCGAGGTTCACATAGCTGAACCCGTGGTCCTTGGCCCACTGCTCCTTTTTCTCGTCCTCGTCGGGCTCAAACAGCGCCTTCACGTCGGGATGGCGGAAGAGGGCGTTGTTGTCGAACGTCATCTTGGCGTCGATGGCCTTAAGCGTACCGTCCTTGAGCATCACGAGGGGGTTGATTTCCACGAGCGAGGCATCCTTTTCGGTGAAGAGGCGGTATAGGGCCTTGAAGATGGCGGCGGCCTGCTTCACCTGAGCCTTGTCGTCGAACAGCTTCCATGCGGCCTCGTTGGCCTTGAAGTCGGCCATGCCGACGACGGGGTCGATGATGATTTTCTCTATCTTTTCCGGTGTCTCACGGGCCACCTGCTCGATGTCCATGCCGCCGGCGCGGCTAAGCATCATCATCGGACACTTCGAGCGGCGGTCAACGAGGAGGCTGACGTAGTATTCGGCCGCGATATCGACGGCCTCACTCACCAGCACCCTGTCGACGGTATAGCCCTTGATATTCATGCCGAGGATGGCCTCAGCATGGTTGCGTATCTCCGCCTCACTGCTGCCGAGCCTGACGCCTCCTGCCTTGCCTCGTCCGCCGGTATGCACCTGTGCCTTGACCACGGCCTTTGCGGTGCCGAGCTTGCGGTAGGCCTCCACGGCCTCGTCGGGCGTGCGGCAGAGGAAATGCCTGTCAACCGGCACCCCGTACTGCTCAAAGAAGCCTTTGGCTTGATATTCATGTACCTTCATAGCTGTTATTGTTTAAGGGTTAATGCGTATTTATGATAAAGGTTTCTCTATGTTGCTGCCCCCTGTCCTCTCCTCGACGAAGTAGCGCGGACGCCGCTTTACCTCGATGAAGATTTTGCCGATGTAGAGTCCCGTCACGCCGAGCGAGGTGGTGACGATGCCACCGATGAACCATAGCGAGATGAGCAGTGAGGGCCAGCCGGAGCTGGTCTGTCCCTCGGTGTAGCGCACCACGGCAAAGACTATCATCACCAATGCGACGAGCGTCATGAGGAGTCCTATCAGCGCGATGGCCTTGAGCGGAGCGATGGAGAACGAGGTGATGCCGTCGATGCTGAACGCCAGCATCTTGCGCAAGGGGTATTTGGACTCACCGGCCAGGCGTGGCCTGCGGTCGTAATAGACGAAGCCCTCCTTGAAGCCCAGCTGCCTGACAATGGCGCGCAGGAAGAGGTTGCGCTCGGGATACTGCATGAGGGCCTTCACGGCCCGTCGCGACATCATGCGGAAATCGGCGTGGTTGTAGATGACCTCCCTGTCGAAACAGCGCATCAGCCGGTAGAACGCCTGTGCGCTGACGCGCTTGAACCAGGAGTCGCTCTTGCGGCTCTTTCTCACGCCGTAGATGATATCCTTTCCCCCGCTCACCTGCCGGGCCATGTCGATGATGGTGGTTTCGTCGTCCTGCAGGTCTGCGTCGATGGCCACGATGGCGTCACTGTCGTTGACGCTCTCCTGCAAGCCGGCCCACAGCGCGTTCTGGTGACCCTCGTTGTGGGAGAGCCTGATGCCGTGCACGGCAGGATTGCGTCGTGCCTCAGCGGCGATGAGCTGCCACGTACGGTCGCGGCTGCCGTCGTCGACCAACAGCAGTCGGGCGTCGGTGTCGGCCTCCCGGCGCAGTCGGGTGACGAGTGTCTCCATTTTCGGCAGGGTGTCGGGCAACACCGCTTCTTCATTGTAGCAGGGAATGACGATAGTGAGCTTGAGCATGGGAATGGGGATTATGGGGTGGATGGGGTCCGCGCCTTGGAAAGGCGCGGCACGGGAACGGGGATTATGGGGTGGATGGGGAGGATGAGGTGGATAGGGAGGATGAGGGGGACGGGAACGCGAGCAGCTTGGCCATTTCCCACATGACGATGCCTGCCGTCGTGCTGACGTTCAGGCTGTGCTTCGTGCCAAACTGCGGTATCTCGAGGCAGCCGTCGCTCTCATCGACGACGGCCTGCTGTACGCCCTTCACCTCATTGCCGAGGATGAGGGCCTGACCGGCATACGCCGTGCCGCTACGCTGTTGTGCGTCGAGGGCCTCGGCCAAGTGCTGCAGCTTGGTGGAGTGCTCCACCTGCTCCACGCTCCACACGAAGTAGCCCTGCCGGTGAAGCTCGGCCACGGCCTCACGGGTGTCACTGAAGTAGCGCCACGCCACGCTGTCCTCACCGCCGAGGGCCGTCTTGTGGATTTCGGCGTTGGGCGGGCAGGCGGTGATGCCGCAGAGACAGAGGGCCGTCACACGGAAGGCGTCGGCCGAGCGGAACACACTGCCGACATTGTAGAGCGAGCGCACGTTGTCTAGCACCACGATGAGCGGCAGTTTGCGTGCCTCCCTGAACTCCTCCACCGACAGCCGGTGCATTTCTATCGTCTTGAGCTTGCGCATACTTCTTATTCCTCTTTCACCTCGTAGGCGAGGGCGTAGGCCTTGATTTGCTTCACCATGGCCAACAGTCCGTTGGAGCGGGTGGGCGAGAGATGCTCGCGCAGCCCAATCTTATCGATGAAATAGAGGTCGGCATCGAGTATCTCCTTCGGCGTGTGATTGCTCAGCACGTGGATGAGCAGGGCGATGATGCCCTTCACGATAAGCGCGTCGCTGTCGGCGGTGAACACGAGGCGGCCATCGACACAGTCGCACTGCAGCCACACACGGCTCTGACAGCCGTCGATGAGGTTCTGCTCAGTCTTGTATTTGTCGTCGAGTGTGTCGAGGTCGTTGCCCAGGTCTATGAGCATCTGGTATTTGTCCATCCAGTCGTCGAAGTCGCTGAACTCCGCTACGACCTCGTCCTGTAATTCATTTATAGTTTTCATTGCTGTTGATTTGCTGTGGTTTCTATTCTGAAGAATTTATCGTTTTCCCTCACCTTTCCCGGCACGGGGATGCTGACGAGCCATCCCTGCTCTGCCTGCGTGACGGGCTTGAGGTCGTAGCGTATCTCGTCGGCGGTGAGATACATGGCGCCCGTGGCATTGCCCGTGATGAGCAGTTTGTCGCCGAGCTTAAACGTGCTGGCCTGCACCGCAATCTCGGCCACGCCGAGACGTGAGTAGTATTTCGTCACCTTGCCCACCAGCACCTTGCGCTCGGTGGCCAGCGAGCCGTACTGGTTGTTCCACTCTCCAATCGTCTGTCCCTGGTAGTAGCCGTCCCAGAAGCCACGGTTGAACACGGTGGCGAGACGCTTGTCCCACTCGTCCTTGCGGGCCTCGGTAAACGTGCCGTCGAGCACCGCCCTGATGGCCTCCTTGTAGCAGGTCACCACGGTATAGACGTATTCGGGACCGCGGGCGCGGCCCTCAATCTTGAACACCCTCACGCCGGCCCGCATCATCTTGTCGATGAAGCGTATGGTCTTCAGGTCCTTTGGACTCATGATGTACTTGTTGTCTATCTCCATGGCGTTGCCCGTCTCGTTGTCGGTCACGGTGTAGCTGCGTCGGCATATCTGCACGCACTGTCCGCGGTTGGCCGAGCGGTTGGCGGCATGCAGGCTCATATAGCACTTGCCCGAGACCGCCATGCAGAGGGCGCCGTGGCAGAACATCTCGATGCGGACGGGCCGACCAGACGGTCCGCAGATGTGCTGCCGCTCAATCTCTTCGTGGATATGAGCCACCTGCGTCATGTTCAGCTCACGGGCCAGCACGCTCACGTCGGCGAATTGGGCGTAGAACTTCAGTGCCTCTACATTGCTGATGTTGAGCTGTGTGGAGAGGTGCACCTCCATGCCCACCTCGCGGCAGTAGGCCATCACGGCCACGTCGGAGGCGATGACAGCCGTCACTCCGGCGGCCACTGCGGCATCGATGATGCGTCGCATCGCGTCGAGGTCCTCGTCGTAGATGATGGTGTTCACCGTCAGGTAGGTTTTGATGCCGTGTGCCTGGCAGGTGGCTACGATGTCGTGGAGGTCGTTGAGGTCAAAATGGTTGGCGCTGTGCGACCGCATGTTGAGCTGTCCCACGCCAAAGTAGATAGAGTCCGCCCCAGCCTGTATGGCGGCGGCGAGCGACTCCCGGCTACCCACGGGTGCCATTATCTCGTATTGGTCAGTTATTCCGTTCATAAATGCAAAGATAGTGCAAACGAGGGGAATAGCCAAGAAAAAGCTCGCTTTTTCTTGGGATTCCCGAGTGCCGCCTATCTTATCTAAAGATAGTGCAAACGAGGGGAATAGCCAAGAAAAAGCGCGCTTTTCATCACTGGTGTAGTGGCCGGCCTGGTGCCGGCCACCAGCCGCGAAATCTGTGTGAACAACTATACTGCGCTTACGATAACCACACTGATGTGAGGGGAATATGCCTTACCAAGGGCTGGTGGCCGGCACCAGGCCGGCCACTACACTGGCACAGGCCACTACACTGGCACCGGCCACTACACTGTCACCGGCCATTACACTGTCACCAGCCACTACATTGGCACAAATGACGGACAACTCCACGGACACTGGCACAAAAAATAAAACCACAGGGTCAGTCGGATGCGCCAATTTTAGCCCCTACGGATGCACCACAACTATGCGATACCGCGGCGCGATTCGACCCGCACCGAATGAAAGCAAGGAAATAATGGAAAAGAAAAATGATGTTTTTATTTTTACTGCTGAAATAAAGCACTATCTTTGCATCATGCGTATTAATAACTCTTCACTGCTGTTAGCGGCCGGCATTCTGCTGGTGGGCTGCGGCCGTCCGAAGCCATCCAGCCAGCAGCCGGCGCGCACATTCACTCCCGAGGTGACCATCAAGACCACGCCGGTCAAAGACCAGGGGCGGAGCAGCCTCTGCTGGATCTACGCCATGCTCGCCACCATCGAGAGTGTGCGGCTCGAGCGCGGCGACTCCGTAGAACTGTCGCCCGACTACCTCGCACGCATGGTGCTCAGGCAGGATGCCGTGGCCTGTTACCTCACCCGCGGCGCCCGGCGCGTCACCACACGCGGCATGATGACAATGGTGCCGCAGCTGATGCAGACCTACGGCATACAGACGCTCGACGCCTATCACACCTATGAGCCGGTCAACTACAACGCCATCGCACGCACGATGATGATGCAGGCGCGGGCCGCCGGTTCACTGCGCCAGCTCAACGAGCGCACCGACCGCGTGATGGACCGGCAGATAGGCTACTTGCCGCCTACGCTCTACATGCTCGGCATGCGCTACACCCCGCGGCAGTTCGCAGAAAGCGTATGCCTGCCCGGCGACTACCAGGCCCTGACGAGCTTCACCCATCATCCGTTCCATGAACGGTTTGTCCTGGAGTCGCCCGACAACCGCATGCGCGACACGTTCTACAACATCCCCATCGACCGGCTGATGCAGGTCATCGTCACGGCCCTGCGCCACGGCCATCCCGTATGTTGGGAGGGCGACATCAGTGAGTCAGGGTTCAACTTCCGCCGCGGCGTGGCCATGCTGCAGCCCGACGACCAGCCCGTGACGCAACAGTCGCGGCAGCGCGCCTACGAGCATTTCCTCACCACCGACGACCACTGCATGGAGCTCTGCGGACTGGCCCGCGATGCCAGCGGCCGCCGCTTCTTCCTCGCCAAGAACTCGTGGGGCAGGGACAACGCGTTCGGCGGGATGATGTATCTCAGTTATAACTACGTGAAAATGAAGACCATCGCCGTGATGGTGCCAACCTACTACCAGCATGACCTCAGGAAATAACTATACCCGTCTGTGGCAACAGCTCACGCCGCTCTACGGACGCGACGAGGCGGTGGCCATCGCCCGTCTGGTGATGGAGTCGCTGTTTGGCCTGACGCTCACCGACATAGTCTGCGGCCGCGCCGACAGTCTGTCGGCCGAAGACCAGGCTCGTCTTGACGCTGTATCAGTGCGGCTGGCCACGGGTGAGCCCGTGCAGTATGTGTTGGGCGAGGCCTCCTTCTGCGGCCGGATGTTTCATGTGGCTCCGGGCGTACTCATTCCCCGGCCCGAAACGGAGACGCTCTGCCAGACGGTCATCGACACCATGGGACAGCAGACTGCGCCGCGCGTGCTGGATATTGGTACGGGCAGCGGTTGCATCGCCGTCACGCTGGCCCTCGGACTGAACCAGCCGCAGGTCACGGCATGGGACATCTCCGACGACGCGCTCGCCATTGCGCGCGACAACGCCCGGCGGCTGCAGGCGCCGGTGACCTTTGAGCGGCGCGACGCGCTCCGCCTGCAGGCTGAGATGGAGCCGCAGTGGGACATCATCGTCTCCAACCCGCCCTATGTCACGCTGTCGGAGCGTGCCACGATGCACGACAACGTCCTGCGCCACGAGCCGGCCACGGCACTCTTCGTCCCCGACAACGACCCATTGCGCTTCTACCGCGCCATTGCGGCCTACGCCGTCACGGCACTGCGACCCGGAGGCCGTCTCTTCTTCGAGATTAATCCCCGCTTTGCCAATGAGATGAACACGATGCTCAACGAAATGGGGTACAACGACGTAAGCATCATCAAAGACCAGTTTGGGAAAGAGAGAATTATAGCCCCACCCCCTCTGAAGCGCCTATAGGCGCTTCAGAGTACCCTCCCCCACCCAGGGGAGGGTTTTATTTGAATAAAGGTGAAAGCAGTGTGGACGGCACGTGGATTACAGTTTATTGGGCCGGACCGTGGGTTGCAGTATATTGGACCGGACCGTGGGTTGCAGTATATTGGACTGTCCCTACCGTGTCACCGTCCCGCCCTGCGATGCATCTGCAATGATTGCGGTATTAATGTTAGGGCGGGGTTTATCCCCGCCCTGACCCACGGATGGCAACAACATGGGAAATAATCACGTGTTATCCCCGCCCTGACCCCCGGATGGCATCAACATGGGAAATAATCACGTGTTATCCTGCGGGGTTAGGGCGGGGATAAACCCCGCCCCTACGGTATGACCAAGGACTGTAGTGCTTGTTTTCTGCGTTATTGTCTTTTTACTACTTTGGCCGGTGCCCCGACGGCTACGCTATAAGGGGGAATATCACGGGTGACAACGGCATTGGCGCCAATAATGCTGCACCGGCCTATGGTCACGCCAGCCAAGATGCAGGCGTGGTCTCCTATCCACACATTATCCTCAATGATTATCGGTCCCTTGGAATAAAGCTCACGCTGGGCGACCGGTGTCTCTGAAGGCTCCTTGCCGTGGGCGTGGTCCTCTATGAGCACATAACTGCCCATCATGACATTGTCGCCAATCACTATTTTGTTCAGACAGCCGATATGGCAATAGTAATTGACCGACACGTTGTCGCCAATGATCAGTTCTGGCGTATACCTCACCTTGTTGTACTTGCCGATGCATGTCATACGAAGGCCGGGCTTGGCCTTAAAGTTACGGCCTATCGTCATATATTTCTCATCCGACATATATACGGGACCGGCCAGCGACAACTTCTCACCGCATGACTTAAACCGGTACCGCTCACGCTGTGACAGGTATATCTTATAGACGTGCCGGGCCGCACGGAAAAAAGGCTGCAACAGCATGCCAACCAGATAGATGATGAAATGGACAAGGGAAGTGAAGGGGTTCATGAATGGGGCTATTCTATTCCTTGAACGCCTCTTTCTCGGCCTCGGCGATGATTTCCTCGCGCGACTTGGCCTTGGCGCTGATATCGCTCAGGTCGAACTCGTCGGCTACCACCGCCTCCTCGGTGACAGGCGGCTCCAGCACCGTCTCATGGCGCTCGTCGACGGCGCTCTCCTGCTCGGTATAGACCTTCTCGCGGAAAGCCGTGGCGTGCTTCGGCCCGTCGCCGTGGTTGCCCGACGACACCATGAATGCCTGCGTATCGTCGGTGTCGGGGATGGCGTTGACCGGCTCCTCCTCCATCTTCGTACGCTCGCCCTTGGCCGCAAACACCTCGTCGATGAACTGCGGCTTCGTCTTGAGCAGTTCCAGCGTGTCCTTCGACGCCTTCTGCTGGCTCTCCTTCTTGGAGAAGCCGTCACCGGTGCAGCCGGCAATACCCTCAAGCATCACCTGATAGCAGAACGTGGGACTGCCGCCGTTGTCCTTGCCGCCCTTGACAAACTTATATTCGAGCTTCACCTTGTTTTTCTGGCTCCACTCGATGAGCTTGCTCTTGAAGTTGACCTCCTTGTAGGCCACCTTGTCGATGTTAATCATCTGCGACAGGATGCGGCACTTGAGAAAGCGCATGCAGGCATCGTAGCCGCGGTCGAGATAGAGCGCGCCCACGAGGGCCTCAAAGGCATTGCCGCCGAGGTAGCTGTTGTGGGTAGCCGAGCGTCCGTTGGAAAGAACAAGCTTGTTGATACCCATTTCCTGGGCGAGCTTGTTGAGCGTCTCGCGCTGCACGAGCTTCGACCGCGTATTGGTGAGGAAGCCCTCGCGCTTGCCGGGGAAATGACGATAGACAATATCACCCACGGCGGCATCGAGGATGGCATCGCCAAGAAACTCCAGGCGCTCGTTGTTGACGGGCTTGCCTTTCTTGTTGCGGTGCATCACGCTCTTGTGCATCAATGCCAGCTTGTAGTAGCTGATGTTGTGGGGGTAAAGGCCGATGATGGCGTATAACGAAGAATAAAGTTCCTTATCCTTGCGGAAAGGAACTTTAATCCTGTCTATAAAATTGATTATGGGAAATGCGTTATTCAGCATACTTCTTGAAGATGACACATGCGTTGTGGCCACCGAAGCCGAAAGTGTTGGAGAGGGCTGCGCGCACCTCACGCTTCTGGGGCTTGTTGAACGTAAAGTTCATCTTGTAGTCCAACTCGGGGTCGTCATCGCCCTCCTCATGGTTGATGGTGGGCGGCACGATGTTGTTGTAGACGCTCAGCGCGCAGAAGATGCCCTCCACTACGCCGGCGGCTCCCAGCATGTGGCCCGTCATGCTCTTGGTCGATGAGATGTTGACACGGTAGGCATCCTCGCCGAAGAGATCCTTGATGGCCTTGGCCTCGGAGATGTCGCCCACGTGGGTTGATGTGCCGTGAACGTTGATATAGTCGATGTCGGCAGTGGTCAGATGAGCATCCTTGAGAGCCTCCTCCATGACGAGCTTAGCGCCCAGTCCCTCGGGATGCGACTTGGTGATGTGGTAGGCGTCGGCGCTCATGCCCTCGCCCACGAGCTCACAATAGATGTGGGCGCCGCGCTTCTGCGCGTGCTCGAGCGTCTCAAGAATGACGCAGCCGGCACCCTCGCCCATGACAAATCCGTCGCGGCTGGCGCTGAACGGACGGCTGGCGTGCTCAGGGTCGTCGTTGCGCGTGGAGAGCGCGTGCATGGCCGTGAAGCCGCCAAGACCGCAGTCGGTGATGGCTGCCTCGGCGCCTCCGGCCAGAATGACGTCGGCCTTGCCTAAGCGCAGCAGGTTGAAAGCATCGGCCAGAGCGTGGCACGAAGAGGCGCAGGCACTCGTCGTCACATAGTTGGGGCCATGGAAACCAAAATGGATGCTGATTTGTCCGGCCGTGATGTCGGAAATCATCTTGGGGATGAAGAACGGACTGAACTTCGGCCCCTCCTCGAAATGCTGTCCGTAGTACATCACCTCGTCCTGGAAAGTCTTGATGCCACCAATGCCAATGCCGTAGATGACACCCACGCGGTTCTTGTCAACCGTATCGAGGTCGAGCTTGCTGTTTTCCACAGCCTGCATGGCGGCGACCATGCCCAACTGCGTGCAGCGGTCCATCTTGCGCACGTCCTTCCTGTCGATAAAGTCGCCGGGATTGAAGTTCTTCACCTCACAGGCAAAGTGAGCCTTGAACTTTGACGCGTCAAACAATGTAATGGGAGCGGCGCCGCTCTTGCCCGCAAGCAGGTTGGCCCAGGTATCGTCAATGTTGTTGCCGATAGGGGTCAGGGCTCCCATTCCCGTTACTACTACTCTATTTAATTCCATTGATTGATTTAATATTAAAAAATTTAGCGTTTAACGAGCTAACTCATTAAACGCTAAATGTATGTCACCAACTTACTTAGCGTTCTCCTGAATATAGTTGATGGCGTCCTGCACAGTCTGAATAGTCTCAGCCTTATCGTCAGGGATAGAGATGCCAAACTCTTTCTCAAACTCCATGATGAGCTCAACGGTGTCGAGAGAGTCGGCGCCAAGGTCATTTGTGAAACTTGCTTCGGGTTTTACATCTGCTTCATCCACACCAAGCTTATCAACGATAATAGCCTTAACTTTTGATTCGATTTCTGACATAATTGTAACAGTTAATATTAATTTATAAAATTGTAATGCTTGCACAAAATCGGGTGCAAAGTAACTAACTTTTTGGCAATTACGCAAATAAAACGCAAAAAAAATGACTGTTAACTGCACAATCTATATGATATTGTGCAATTTTTTCGCTCATTCTGTCTTGCGTACTTCAAAAATAGTTCTTACCTTTGCAGTAATCTATAAATCAATCAGATTATGTCATTTACCGAGCACTGCAACGAAATCTTCAATAAAGCTATTGAGGATTATCACGTCAAAGACGATATTGATACGCCTATCAATAATCCTTACACCCACGAGACAATTGAGAACCGGCTTTATCTGAAATGCTGGATTGACACTGTCCAATGGCATCTGGAGGATATTATCCGCGACCCTCATATCGACCCGTTAGAGGCCCTTACCATCAAGCGGCGCATTGACCGGTCCAACCAGGACCGCACTGACCTGGTGGAGCAGATTGACTCATGGTTCCGCCAGTATTTTTCCAACGTCGTGCCGGGACCTGACGCACGTCTCAACACCGAGAGCCCCGCCTGGGCCGTTGACCGCCTCTCCATCCTCGCCCTGAAAATCTATCACATGCGTGAGCAGGTGAGCCGCGAGGATGCCACTGAGGAGCACCGCCAGCGCTGCCAGGACAAGCTCAATGTGCTGCTGGAACAGCAGAAAGACCTCTCGCTGGCCATCGACCAGCTGCTTGAGGACATCAAGGAGGGAAAGAAATACATGAAGGTCTATAGGCAGATGAAGATGTACAACGACCCCAGCACCAACCCCGTTTTATACAATAACAAGAAAGCGTGAAAACTGAGCATATCCTCATCATCCGCTTCTCAGCCATCGGTGATGTCGCCATGACCGTGCCGGTGGTCTATTCCCTGGCCAGACAATATCCAGAGCTGCGCGTCACAGTGCTGTCGAGGCCCTTCGCGCGTCCGCTCTTCGAAAACCTGGCACCCAACGTGGGCTTCATGGAGGCCGACATCAAAGGGGAGTATAAGGGCATCAAGGGGCTCAACGCCCTCTACCGGCGGTTGCTGGCCAAGAACTTCACGGCCATCGCCGACCTGCACAATGTGCTGCGGTCGGACTATCTGCGTCTCAGGTTCAACCTCGACCAGTACAAGGTGGCGCATATCAACAAGCACCGCGCCGAGCGCAAGCGCCTCACACAGCGCAACAACAAGGTGTTGGAACCCATACAAAGTTCCATCGACAACTATTGCGAGGTGCTGGGCGAGCTGGGCTATCCCGTCACCATTAACTTCACCACACTGCTCAAACCCGAGGAGGCAAGTCTGCGCCTGCTGCCCGATGCCATCGGCGAGAAGAAGCCGTTTCAGCAATGGATAGGCATTGCGCCGTTTGCTGCCCATAAGGGCAAGGCTTATCCTCTCAATCTGATGGAAAAGGTCATCAGCGGCCTCGTGCAGCACCATCCCTCCTGCCGCATCTTTCTTTTCGGTGGCGGACAGCGGGAGCGGCAGCAGCTCGACGAGATAGCCAGGCGCAACAGCAGCTGCACCGTGGTGCCGGACGTGGTGCACGGCCTGCGCAATGAGCTCATCCTAATGAGCCATCTCGACGTGATGGTGAGCATGGACTCGGCCAACATGCACCTGGCCTCACTCGTGGGCACACCCGTGGTGAGCGTCTGGGGGGCCACCCATCCCTACGCCGGCTTCATGGGCTGGAACCAGAAGATGGAGAATGCCGTGCAGACCACCCTACCCTGCCGTCCCTGCTCCATCTTCGGCAATAAGCCTTGCCTGCGCGGCGACTACGCCTGCCTCACGGCTATCAAGCCTGACGCTATTATTAATAAGGTGGAGAAAAACCTGTAAAGCTTTTAAGGGGGCTATAGCTTTCTATAGCTTCTATAGCATCTATAGTTTCTATAGTTTCTATAGCATCTATAGCCTCCCATTTAATAACTCTGTGGAAAACTCATTAAAAACCCATTGATAACCCTGTGGATAAGTCATAGTTTTCCACATCCTCCCGTTGACAAATCAAAAAATGTGGATAAGAAAACAGTTGCTTTTTTTAATGCACCGCTTTATCCATAGTGTTATCATTTCGTTAAAATATTAGCATTCAGCCACTTGTCGCGCATCAAAGTGAGTTATCCACTTATCCACAGACATATCTTCATCCTCTTATTTTATTCTCTTATTTAAAACTTAATATAAGAATAAGAATAAGCGGTGGTTATCGCTGCATCACCTCTACTTTCCCCTCGTTGAGAGCAGGGTAGCCGCCAGCAATGCCACTGCCGCGATGGCTACCGCTCACAGGATTACTTTACAATAGCTATTTTACACACCACGCCTTTCTCACCGTCCGCCGTGGCCACCTCAACCATATATATGCCGCTGGCCACGCGCTTGCCGTCGCGGTCGAGTCCGTACCAACGGTACTCGCCGTTGATGGCCTTGCCTTCATGGACCAGCGCGCCGCTTGAGGTGACGATTTTCACGTCGGCATTCTCGTCGAGTCCCGTGATGGTGATGGCGCCGTTGTAGCCGGGTCTCACGGGGTTGGGATAGGCATAGACATTGTCCTTGGTCATGCCCTCGCCGGTGGTGGCCGAGGAGGTGGTATAGGAGCAGAGGCCTTTGTCGGTGCCGAAGAACACCTCGCCGGTTTTCTCGTTGATGGCGATGGCCTGCACGATGTCGGAGAGCAGCGGACTGTTGGCAGCCGTGAAATGCCTCAGCTGGTGCATGTTGTCGGCACTGACGAGATAGACGCCGTTGCCGCCGGTGCCTATCCATTTGCGGTTGGCCGCGTCGACGGCAATGGCCATCACGTCAACGCCCGAGAGCAGGTAGTCGGCATAGTTGGTGCCGTCGTTGCGCGGCACCTTGACCTGTGTCAGCACAGGATTTTCAGCCGTTATCTGGACAGGGTCCAGCATCAGCAGGCCGCCGGTGGTGCCAATCCACATGTTGTTGTCGTGGTCCTCGGCAATGCAGCGCACGCCGGTGTTTATCACGGTCGTGCCGTCCTCGTTGACAAAATTGTCGAAGGTGTTGATGGCGTCGGTGCTGATCTGGTAGGCATAGAACGAGGGTGTGCTCCAGTTGTTGTTGACAAACCACAGCAGGCCCCGGCTGTCAAACTTCATGTCCATCAGTTCGCCGAGGCTCTTGTTGGTGAATTTGCCTTCGGTGAGTCGCATCAGTGTCGGTTTGGAGTGGGATACCCACTTGCCGTCGGCCGTATATTCCAGCAGCGACTGCGTCGGCGCCTGGCTGTTGAGCACCCATAGGTTGCCGTCGCTGTCGTATTTCACGCCATAGACGAGCTGATAGTCGACGCTTTTGTTGTTGAACGCCTCGATGGGAGAGTTGTGCATGGCGTAGTAGTTGACGAACTCACCGTTGAGAAACTCGTAGAGTCCGCTGTGTCCTCCTGCCATCAGGTGGTTGCTGTTGCGCGGGTCGATGTCGAGGCTGAAGATGTCACGGTAATGGCTGCCTGTCTTTTCGGTGATGCCGTCGTTTGGGTAGACGGTCCATTCCTTAGTGTCGAAGTTGTAAATCTGTATACTTGAGGGTGTGTCGTCGAAATACGGTCCGTTGCAGGTATAGAGCTGTCCGTTGAGGATGCGCATGAAGCCGAAATAGTTGTATTCGGGTCCGCCGGGCTGCGCGTTGCTCACTTGTGCCAGCAGGCTGGGGTCGACGGTCTTGGTCCGGCTGACGTAGTTGCCCACCCTGGTCCACTTGGCCGGGTCGACAAGGTTGTCGGTGAGCAGTCCGCGGTAAAGTCCTTTGCTTTGGCTGGCCGCGTAGAGGTAGTTGCCCTCTACGTAGCTGTAGTTGACGCTGAAGCCGAGCTTGTAGGTGTTGCGGAATTCTCCGTTGGCCACGTTGACGCTTACAATGCCGAAGCCGGTGGAGAGATAGGCGTATTTGCCTGAGACATCTATGCTGTTGATGGTTTTGTCCTCAGTCATCGATGTGTTCTTATAGGCCGGCATGTTGGTGACGTTGCCGTTGTCGCCGAGCAGGTCGATGTTGTAGTCGCTGTAGATGATGACGAGCCGTTTTGCGCTCTGGCACCAGGCGATGTGGTCGATGTAGGAGCTTGACAGCACGTTGGTCTTGTCGTAGGTCTGCAGTTCCTGGCTGGTGGGGTCGTAGGAGTAGAGTCCGCCAGAGGCCAGCACATAGAGTTTGCCGTCAGCGGTCTTCTCAATTTCCGTCGGTGAGTTATAGCTGAGGTAATTGCGCCACTGCGCGCGCGCGGGCATGGACAATGATAAGGTAAACAGCAACAGCAGCCAATATAAATGATTCTTTGTCATAATTTCAGGCATAATATTTATTTTATATGTTTGAATAACGGACTATGCACTAAAATATTACATGCTACACGGATAATCCGCGGTGCCGTGCGGGGGTTAGGGCGGGGATGAACCCCGCCCCTACGATGGAACCAAAATGGATTTTCCGCAGTGCGTAAGGACGGTGGAACCAAAACGGATATATTGTGGTGCCGTGCGGGGGGTAGGGCGGAACCAAAACGGATATATAGTGGTGCCGTGCGGGGGTTAGGGATTTGTTGTAGGGGTTAGGGCGGGGATGAACCCCGCCCCTACGAATCATCAGCGTAAATCAAAAACATCAGCGATCTCAGCGCAATCAGCGTGCAAAAAAATCATCCGCGTGCGGAAAACATCCGCGTGCAAAAAAACATCCGCGTGCAAAAAAACATCCGCGTGCGGAAAAACATCCGCGTGCGGAAAACACACGCATCCGCTCCGCGTGATAGATTACCCTCAGCGGAATCATTCCTCGGTTGTCAGCCACTCCGCGAGTTTCTTCACGGCCCTTGCGCGGTGGCTTATCTTGTTTTTCACCTCCTCACCCAGTTCCGCGAAGCTCTTGTCGTAGCCGTCGGGAATGAAGATGGGGTCGTAGCCGAAGCCCCCGTTGCCGTGGCGCTGATAGTCGATGTGTCCGCTCACCTCTCCCTCAAACTGATACTCCCGGCTGCACCGCGGGTTGCCGCCCTCCATCTGTATGAGCGAGATGACCGTGCGGAAGCGTGCCTTGCGGTTGGTGTTGTCGCCCAGCTTGCGGAGCAGCTTGGCCATGTTGGCCTCGCTGTCGTGGTCGGTGCCTTCGGCATAGCGTGCCGAGTGCACCCCCGGCTCCCCGCCGAGCGCGTCCACCTCGAGGCCGGTGTCGTCGGCAAAGCAGTCTAGGTGGTAGTGGTCGAAGATGTATTCCGCCTTCTGGTGGGCGTTGGCCTCGAGCGTCATGCCCGTCTCCGGGATGTCCTCGTGGCAGCCGATGTCGCTGAGCGACACAATCTCGAAGTCGGGGCCGAGTATCTCTCTTATTTCCTGCAGCTTGTGCGCGTTGTTGGTGGCAAATACTATTCTCATGGCTTACTGTTGTTTGTCCTGTGGCCGGGCAGCCTCAGTGGGTTGCTGCGGCATGTTTCTCATCATTTGGTCCTTATGGTGCTTGTTCACCTTTATCTTCACGTGGTCGAAGCCCTCTCCATAGACGCCGATGACGCTGCTCTGCGAGACAAAGGCGTTGGGGTCGATGATTTTGATGATGCGGAAGATGGTAGAGCTCTCGCGCTTCCGCGCGAGAATGCACAGCACCTTCATGTCCTGGCCGGTGTACCAGCCGTGGCCGTCGAGGATGGTGATGCCCCGATCGAGCTGCGTGCCGATGGCGTAGGCTATCTCCTTCGACTTCTTCGAGAAGATCATGAACTGTACGCTCTGCCGCTGGATGTTCATCACGTGGTCGAGCATGAAGTTCTCCACCACCATGGTGCACAGTCCGAACACCACCTTGTGCAGGCGGTTGATGATGTCGCCGAACTGCGGGAAGAAGAAGCAGCTGCCGATAATGAGGAAATCGACGGCCATGAGTACCTGTCCCAGCGACACGTCGCGGTACTTGTTGACGCAGGCGGCTATGATGTCGGTGCCGCCCGTAGAGCCGTTGTTCATGAAGACTATGGCCAAGGCCGTGCCGGTGAAGCAGCAGCCGATGAGCAGCGACATGAAGTCCTGGTTCTGCCCAAGAATCTTGATGTAATTGCCCTCGGCATCGACGGGCATGAGCATCTGGGCGAACTTCAGCAGGAAATACAGCACGAAGATGGCGTAGATGGTCTTCACCATGAACTTCAGTCCGAGTATCTTCAGGGCGACGGCCAGCAGGGCGATGTTGATGATCATGTAGGTGTTCTCAAGCCTGAACCCCGTGGCGTAGTAGATGATGGCCGACATACCCGTCACGCCTCCCGTGACAATCTCATAGGGCATGAGGAAGATGGTGAAGGCGGCGGCATAGATGACGAGGCCAAGGGTGATGCCTATATAGTCCTTGGCCTCATTCCATACGATGCGATGGTCGATGGTCATGGCGGGTTATTTCACTACGATATTGATGATGCGCCCCGGCACGACGATGACCTTTACGATTTGTTTTCCGCCGATATACTTTGCGGCCCGCTCATCCTCGAGCGTCTGCTGCTGTATGGCGTCCTTTCCGGCGTCGGCGGCGAAGGCTTTCTGGAAGCGGGCCTTGCCGTTGAAGCTGACGGTCATCTGCATCTGGTCCTCCTGCAGGTATTTCTCGTCCCATGCGGGCCACTCGGCGTCGCAGACGGTCGTGGTGTGGCCCAGCTGGTGCCACAGCTCCTCTGCGATGTGAGGCGTGAAGGGAGCCGTCAGCACCACGAGGTCGGTAAGGACGGCGCGGCTGTGGCATTTCTGCTGGCCGAGCTCATTGACGCAAATCATGAAGGCGGAGATGGCCGTGTTGTAGGAGAACGACTCTATGTCGCCCGACACTTTCTTGATGAGCTTGTTGATGCTCTTCAGGCTCTCGGCCGACGGTGCGTCGTCGGTGACGAGGAACTGGCCGGAGCGGTTGTCCCAGAACAGTGCCCAGAGCTTCTTCAGGAAGCGGAAGCAGCCGTCGATGCCGTTGGTGTCCCAGGGCTTCGAGGCCTCGACGGGGCCGAGGAACATCTCGTAGAGGCGCAGCGTGTCGGCGCCGTAGTCGCGCACGATGTCGTCGGGGTTGACCACGTTGTACATCGACTTCGACATTTTCTCTATGGCCCATCCGCAGACGTACTTGCCGTTCTCAAGAATGAACTCGGCGTTGCTGTACTCGGGGCTCCACTGCTTGAAGGCCTCGGTGTCCAGCACGTCGTTCTTCACGAGGTTTATCCACACGTGGATGGGCGTGACGTCCTTGTACTGCTTGCGCAGGCCCGCGCTGACGAACACGGGCTTGTCGGCCGTTGACAGCTCGTTGACGCGATAGACGAAGTTGGAGCGTCCCTGTATCATGCCCTGGTTGATGAGCTTCTGGAACGGCTCCTCCTCGCAGCTCACGCCGTAGTCGTGGAGGAACTTGTTCCAGAACCGGCTGTAGATGAGGTGGCCCGTGGCGTGCTCGGTGCCGCCTACATAGAGGTCAACGTGGCGCCAGTATTCATCGGCGTCCTTTGACACCAGCTCGCGGTCGTTGTGGGGGTCCATGTAGCGCAGGTAGTAGGCAGAGCTTCCGGCGAAGCCCGGCATGGTGTAGAGGTCGATGGGGAACACGGTCTTCTGGTCGATGCGGCTGTTCTCCACCACCTTCCGGGCTACGGTGTCCCAGGCCCATCTCGTGGCGCGGCCCAATGGCGGCTCACCGTCCTCGGTGGGCTTGTAGGCCGTGATCTCGGGCAGCTCTACGGGCAGGCAGTCTTCGGGAATCATCTTTGGGATGCCGTGGTCGTAGTACACGGGGAACGGCTCGCCCCAGTAGCGCTGGCGCGAGAAGATGGCGTCGCGCAGGCGGTAGTTGACTTTCACGCGTCCGATGCCTTTCTTTGTGACAAACTGCTTGGTGGCTGCTATGGCCTCCTTCACCGAGAGGCCGTTGAGCGAGAAGCCGTCGATGCTTGTGTGTCCCTGGCGCGGCGAGTTCATCACGATGCCCTCCTTGGCGTCGAAGCTCTGCTCCGACACGTCGGCTCCCTCGATGAGGGGGATGATGGGCAGGTTGAAATGCTTGGCAAAGGCGTAGTCGCGGCTGTCGTGTGCCGGAACGGCCATGATGGCTCCGGTGCCGTAGCCTGCCAGCACGTATTCGGATATCCAGATGGGGATGCGGTCACCGATGAATGGGTTGACGGCGTAGCTGCCGCTGAACACGCCCGTCACGCGGTGGTCCGACATGCGGTCGAGCTCGGTGCGGCTCTTCACGTAGTCGAGGTATTTATCGACCTCAGCCTTCTGCCCGGGCGCTGTCAGCGTGGCCACCAGCTCGCTCTCGGGGGCCAGCACCATGAACGTCACGCCGAACATGGTGTCGGCGCGTGTGGTGAAGATGGTGAAATGGCCCTCACGCTCCTTGTCGCCGTCGGGGGTGAGACTGGTGAACACCACCTCGGTGCCCTCGGAGCGTCCTATCCAGTTTTTCTGTGTCTCGGTGATGGAGTCGCTCCACTCGATGGTGTCGAGGCCGTCGAGCAGCCGCTGGGCGTAGGCCGACACGCGCAGGCACCACTGGCTCATCTTCTTCTGCACCACGGGGAAGCCGCCGCGCACGCTAACGCCCTCTACCACCTCGTCGTTGGCCAGCACGGTACCCAGGCCGGCACACCAGTTGACCATGGTCTCGCCCTTGTAGGCGATGCGATAGTTCATCAGCGTGTCGCTCTTCTGCTTGTCGTCCATGGCCTTCCACTCGGCAGCCGTAAAGCGCAGCGTGTCGTCGGTCTGCGCCACGTCGAGGCCCTCGGTGCCGTGCTGCTCGAGGTGCGCGATGAGCCTTGAGATGGGCTGCGCCTTGCTTAGGCGGTTGTCGTAGTAGGAGTTGAACATCTTCTCAAAGGCCCACTGCGTCCAGTGGTAGTAGCGGGGGTCGCAGGTGCGCACCTCGCGGTCCCAGTCAAACGAGAAGCCAATCTTGTCGAGCTGCTCGCGGTAGTGGGCGATGTTCTGCTCGGTGGTGACGGCGGGATGCTGTCCCGTCTTGATGGCATACTGCTCGGCCGGCAGTCCGTAGGCGTCGTAGCCCATGGGATTGAGCACGTTGAAGCCCTTGAGGCGCTTGTAGCGGGCATAGATGTCGCTGGCGATGTAGCCTAAGGGATGGCCTACGTGCAGCCCGGCCCCTGAGGGATAGGGAAACATGTTAAGCACATAGAACTTCGGTCGGGTCTTGTCTTCCGTCACCTTGTAGGTTTGGTCTTCGGCCCATTGCTTCTGCCATTTCTTCTCAATCTCTTGGAATTTGTAGTCCATGTCGTTATTTAATATGCGTGTTGTTTTTATTATAGTGCAAAGTTACAAAATATTTAGACGACATGGGAATAAATAAGAGAAAAAATAGCCCCCTGCCTTCGTCAATGCGTCACCTTGAATCGAGAATAA
>CABVDL010000035.1 GCA_902497035.1 uncultured Prevotella sp. | reverse complement strand
GTCCTTTGTTTAAGTTACTCCTGCCCGGAAATCTATTAGGTTTTATAGAGGAAAAAGTACAACTTGGCCGCTTTTATGCAACAGATTATTACATGTTGCAAAATAATTTCAAAAAAAAGATACATTTTTATTGTTTATTTGAAAGTTTCAATCTATATTTGCAATATTCAATTCTAATTCCTAAGAAATGCGGAAATAACAAGGCACTTTTACAAGATAACAATTTCAATTAAATCACACTATTATGAATGGAAAGCATTACGAACCCAAGGTAACACACCGTTATCTATTCGCCGCTGCCATGTTAGCCTCAACGCTCACGGGAGGCATTGCCACACCGGCATTGGCAACTCAAGAACACGCTACCCCCCCCGCCACGCAGCAGTCGGAGAAGATGATTACAGGTACGGTGACCGACTCCAACGGCGAGCCGGTAATCGGCGCGAGTGTCTTTGTGAAAGGCACGAAGAACGGCACCGTGACCGATGTAAACGGACGCTACAAGCTCAACGTACCGGCCAATGCCGTGCTTGAGGTGTCGTACATTGGCTATGCCACACGCACCATTAATCTTGCAAAAGCGGGCTCCTACAATATCCAGCTCTCGGAAGACGCCCAGACCACCGACGAGGTGGTGGTGACGGCCATGGGCATCAAGCGCGAGCGAAAGGCCCTGGGATATGCCGTGACCGACATCAAGGCCGACGAGCTGATGAAGAACAAGTCAAACAACATCCTTAATTCGTTGGCCGGCAAGGTGGCCGGCGTGACCATCACCCAAGGCGGAGGCGCGGCAGGAGGCGGCTCGGAGATTGTGCTGCGAGGCGGCACGTCGCTTGAGCGCGACAACCAGCCGCTGTTTGTTGTCGATGGCGTCATCTACGACAACTCCACCACCGTACCGGGCAACTCGGCATTCGACGGCACCACATCAGGCTCGTCAACCAATGCCAACCGTATCATGGACATCAACCCGGAGGACATTGCCGACCTCACGGTGCTGAAGGGCCCCGCGGCGGCAGCCCTCTACGGCTCGCGCGCCTCGTCAGGCGCCATCATCATCACTACCAAGAGAGGACAGAAAGGAGCCGTAACCATCAACGCCTCATCGAAGCTCACCACAAGCAGCGCCTGGCAACTGCCGAAGGTCCAAACCAAGTACAAGCGCGGCTATTGCTCCGACGTCTATGACGACAGCGGCAAATACCTGCGCACCGACTATCTCGACAAAGCCTACAGCTCCTGGGGCGAGACCGCAGCGCCCGGAGAGCAGACCTACGACAACATTGGCGACTTCTTCCAGACCGGATGGGCCACAGACAACAACGTGAGCGTGTCAACCGGCGGCGAGAACAGCAACATGTATCTGTCCACCTCTTACTACGACCAGAGCGGCATCATCCCCACCACCGGCTACGAGAAGTTCACCTTCCGCTTCAACGGAGAGCAAAAATGGAAGATGCTCACCTTTGGCATCAACGCCGCCTACAGCAAGTCCAACACCAGCAAGACGCTCACCTCGTCGGCCCTCTTCGGCTCGGCAGGCTCCGGCACCATGAGCCGGGTATATAATTACTCGGCCTTCGACGACATGCGCATCTACCAAAACGAGGACGGCTCGCGCTACCGCCTGCCCGGAGCAAGCGACGGACTGGAAAACTGGGAGGAGGAGGACAACCCCTACTGGATATTGCACAACAACAAATTGCACGACAAGACACAGCGACTCACGGGCAACGTCAGCATCAAGGCCGACATCGCCAAGTGGTGGTGGGTGAGCTACAGGCTCGGACTCGACACCCACCTGACCAACAACGACAAGCGCATCGCACCGGACGGCGTGGTCAAGAAAGACTGGCAGAACGGCATGTACAGCGAGAACGACTACCGATACACCTTCCTGCAGCACAACCTCATGAGCAACTTCAGCCACTCCATCGGCGACTTCAGCGGCAACCTGCTCGTGGGCTACACCTCCGAGGACACCAGGACCGTGTCAGACTACCGTATGGCCTGGAACTTCATCGTGCCGGGCTTCTACAGCTTCGACAACTCTGAAAGCACCAACCGCAACTTCCAGAACACAAAGGGCCACCACCGTCTGCAGGGCCTCTACGGCGAGGCACGCTTCGACTGGCGCTCTACGGCCTTCTTCACCTACTCGGCACGCAACGACTGGTCGTCAACGCTGCCAAAGGAAAACCGCTCTTATTTCTACCAGTCATTCAGCGGCTCGCTGCTCTTCACCGAGTTCATCAAGAAAAACGACATCCTCTCCTTCGGAAAGATACGCGCCAGCTGGGCACGAGTGGGTAAGGACGCCTCGGCCTACGCCACCAACACCTACCTCTGGCCCGTCGGCACCTTCGTGGGCGACAAGACCGGCATGGGCAACTACTGGCAAGCCGGAAACGAATATCTCAAGCCCGAGATCACCGAATCGACCGAGCTGGGCATCGAGCTCGGATTTCTCAAAAACCGCATCCACCTCGACTTTGCCTACTACACCAACAACTCCTACAACCAGATTATGAGCCCGCGCGTGTCCAACTACACCGGCTACATTCTGCGCGACGTCAACGGCGGCGACGTCTATAATAAAGGATGGGAGCTCACACTGAGCGGCACGCCTGTCGTCACCCGCAACTTCACCTGGGAGTCAAGCCTCAACCTCAGCCGCAACATCGGCACGGTGAAGCACCTGCTGGAAGGCGTCGACATTCTCTACGTGACCGACGTGCAGGTGGGCAACGTCAAGGCCGCCTCGTTCAACGACGGCTGCTTCATGGGCATATCAGGCAGCCAGTGGACCCGCACCGACGACGGCAAGGTGGTGCTCGACGACAACGGCATGCCCACATGGGACGCCAAGACCACCTACTGCGTTGGCGACAGAGAGCCAAACGTCAAGGGTGGATGGAACAACACGTTCACCTACAAGAACCTGACGCTCAGCATGCTATGGGACTTCAGCTTTGGCGGCGACGTGTTCAACGGAACCCAGTACGGCATGACCATCTACGGCACGAGCAAGCTCAGCGCCAACCGGGAGAGCATCACGATCAACGGCGTGCAGAAACAGGCTGACGACACCTACAAGGATGTATCCTTCACCTACGAGCGAGGAAAGACCTATCAGTTCAACGGCAAGGAGACCTCCGGCGACGCCATCATCCGCGACTATTACCAGACCTACTACCCGCGCGAGAGCCGCAACTTCATCACCAAGACCAACTACCTGCGCCTGCGCTCGCTCAACCTCACGTGGAACCTGCCCAAGCCCTGGCTGGCAAAGACAGGCTTCATCAAGGCCTGCGCCCTCAACGTGGCCGCCAACAACCTGCTGCTGTTCACCAACTACGACGGCGACCCCGACGTCTCCTTTGCCGGTTCTGGCTCCATTGGCTCATCGTCATCAGGCATCGACTACTACTGCGTGCCCTCGGTGAGAACCTTCACCTTTGGCGTAAACCTTACCTTCTAATCATTTAAAGTCAACAGATTATGAAACGATATAAGTCGATTATCATGGCAGTGGCCGGCGCGCTCGCGCTGACCTCCTGCAACGATTACTTAGACATCAACACCAATCCCAACACGCCCAGCGCCACGAGCGCCTCATACGAGTATCGCCTGCCTTGGTGCCTGCACTACCTGGAGGCGGGCTACGAGATAGGCGCAGGCACCGACTGCTACTTCTCAGGCCTGCTCACCACCCCGTATGGCCGCGAGGGCGGCGCGTCAAGATGGGACCTCAGTGCCATCAACCGAGGCGCAAACATCTCGCAGTGGTTCCTCGTACCGTGCGCCTCCAACCTGCCCTACCTCTACGAGAGCGCCATGGAGGCCGGAGCCTACCACTACGCCGCATGCGCAAGGCTGATGAGAGCGTTCGGCTTTATGAACTTCCTCGACCACTTCGGCGAATGTCCATACACCGAGGCCTTCTCATCAACGGTAACGCCAAAATACGACACCGGCAAAACCATCTTCATGGGCTGCATGAACGATCTCGAAGAAGCCATCAGCCTGTTCAAGCGCACACAGTCGTCCACTGCCAAGGCACTCTCGGTGGGTGACAATTGGAACAACGGCGACGTGGATAAGTGGCTGAAGTTCTGCTACCTGCTCAAGGCCCGTTGGCTCAACCACCTCAGCAAGAAGCAGCAGGGCTCCTGGCGCGAAGGCAAGTACGACACCAAAGCCATTCTCGCCGCCCTCGACAGCGCACAGCAGAGCAACGCCGACAACACCGTGCTGCGCCACACCGACACCAACGGCAACACCCACGACGTGGAAGGATGGGAGGAGACGGTTGACTACAACACCATCTTCTCCTGCGTCGGCATGAACAACAACCGCTACTATGTGACCAAGACGTTCTATGACAACCTCACCAACTTCGACGGCAAGGGCATTGAAGACCCGCGCGCCGACAAGTTCATCCCCTGGGTGCGCTCAAGAAAGTCGGCATCCTCGCCTGCCGCCATCAAATGGTCGGCCGACGGCAAGTGGCGCCGCTCGCTTGGCGTAGATATCGTCAACCACGACATCTATTCCAACGGTTCGGGGCCATACAGCGTGATGTTCGCTGCCAAAGAGACCGTGAACAATGGCAAGACCTACCCCGCAGGCTCATGGTACTGCAACACGAAAAACGAGGAGCGCCAGGGCGACACCATCTACGTACACGGGAAGTCGAGCTCAAAGGGCTACAACAACAACAAGGACCTGCTCTTCCGCTACACCGCCGGCAACGACGAGAGCGCCTTCAGCGGCGTGTTCAGCGTGAGGCCCGACTCGCCCACCTACTTCGGCAGCTACTGGGAGGCCTGCTTCATACGCGCCGAGGTGCTGATGCGTACGGGTGACAAGGCCGGAGCCTTCGCCGCCTACAAGAAAGGCATTGAGGCCAACATAGCGGCCGTGGAGGAGAAATGCGCCGACTGGGTGGCAGGCGATGCCTCACTGGCAAGCTGCCCCTCGTTCGCACCCGCCTCACAGACGGCCATCAGTAACTTCCTCAACAACGCCATCGGCACTGCCAACGACATCTCAATGTCAAAAATCATGACCCAAAAACTCATGTCGATGCTATGGAGCGGCGAGCAGTGGAACGACATGCGCCGCTTCGACTACGACCCCGCCATCTTCATGAACTACGGCAAGCCGATGTATTACAACAACACCGGCACGGCCAAGACCTACTGCCCCGAGGGCAAGTCGCCGCGCCGGCTGCCGCAGACTTCCATCGAGATGTCCACCAACAGCGTGAACCTGCTGGCCATTGGAGCCGAAGTACCCGGCGCCCTCGACCTGCCCGCCGGCAAGAAAGACGGCGCATGGTACAACTCCGACCAGATACGCACGCTGCCTGTGTGGTGGGACTCCACGCAGGAATAGGCACCGTGGGGCAGCATCACCCCTCTCTCCATATAATAATAGTGGCCGGCCTCGCGCCGGCCACTTTTCGTTTACAGGCAGCTCAGCAATCATGCAAAACTTTTCCGCGTTTCACTTGGTGCATTCATGGAAAAGGCGTAACTTTGCACCAACATTAACAACATTTTATTCACTTGTGGAAGAATTTGGCTGCTTGCAACCACAATAAAAAATGCTAAAATCGCAAAATCCTCCCCCTCAGGTTTTACGGTTACTTGCGTTGTTCCACGCTTAAAACACAGTAACACTATGAGTTATTTATTTTCTTCCGAGTCCGTCTCCGAGGGTCATCCCGACAAAGTGGCCGACCAGATTAGCGACGCGCTGCTTGACCAGTTTCTTGCCTACGACCCCAATGCGCATTGCGCCATCGAGACTTTCGACACCACCGGGCAGGTGATCATCATGGGCGAGGTGCGCTCGACAGAGTACATCGACCTGCAGACCATCGCTCGCAAGACCATCAACCGCATCGGCTACACCAAGTCAGACTATCAGTTCGACGGCAACAGCTGCGGCATCCTGACCGCCATCCACGAGCAGAGCGACGACATCAACCGCGGCGTCTCGCGTGAGAATGACGACGAGCAGGGCGCCGGAGACCAGGGCATGATGTTCGGTTATGCCGTCAACGAGACCGACAACTACATGCCGGCCACGCTCGACTTGGCCCACCTCATCATGCGCACGCTGTCAGACATTCGCAAGGAGGGCAAGGTAATGACCTACCTCCGCCCCGACGCCAAGAGCCAGGTAACCATCGAGTACAGCGACGACAACCGTCCCCTGCGCGTGCACACCATCGTCGTCTCCACCCAGCACGACGACTTCATCAAGCCCGCCGACGACAGCGAGGCCGCACGGCTGAGCGCCGATGAGCAGATGCTTGCGCAAATCAGAAAAGACGTGCTTGGCATCCTCATGCCGCGCGTCAAGGCGCAGCTGAGCGACAAGGTGCTGGCCCTCTTCGACGGCGACATACAGTATTACGTCAATCCTACGGGCAAGTTTGTCATCGGAGGCCCCCACGGCGACACCGGCCTCACGGGCCGGAAAATCATCGTCGATACCTACGGTGGTCGCGGCGCCCACGGCGGCGGCGCCTTCTCGGGCAAGGACCCCTCCAAGGTTGACAGGTCGGCAGCCTATGCCGCACGCTACATTGCCAAGAACATGGTGGCCGCCGGCGTGGCCGACGAGATGCTTGTGCAGCTGGCCTATGCCATCGGCGTGGCCGAGCCGCTGAGCATCTACGTCAACACCTACGGCCGCTCACACGTGGAGATGAGCGACGGAGAGATTGCCGCCATGATAGGCAAGCTCTTCGACCTGCGCCCCAACAAGATTGTCAGCTACCTCAACCTGCGCCAGCCCATGTACGCCGAGACTGCCGCCTACGGCCACATGGGCCGCAAGAACGAGGTGGTGACCAAGACCTTCACCAGCCGCTACCACGAGACCCAGGTCAGAAAGGTGGAGCTCTTCACCTGGGAGAAGCTCGACCAGGTGGGCCGCATCCGTGAGGCCTTCGACCTATAGTTCACTCACACACATGACGCAACAAGCAGACACACTCACCAACGCCATGGCCGACGCGGCCGCCACCCCGGTGGCCCACGCGCGCCATGGCGCGTTCAGCACGCCGGAGCAGATACTCCGCACGCTGCCCGGGACAGCCACGCCCTGGCAGCAGGACTCCGCCCTGCGCGCCAACTACAAATACCAAAAAATAGACTGGAGCAAGCGCGCCAACCCGCTGCGCACTCCGACGACAAAGGCCGACCCGAAGACAGGCAACTTCATCAGCCAGCCCATGTACTACAGCCACTCGCTCGTGCAGCCCGACTCCATCTACCGGCCCGAGCTTGTCTCCTACCGACACGGCGTGGCCGGCGACCCCGTACCCTACACCATCGCCGGCGACAGCCTCATCACGTCCATCCTGCTGGCCTGCTTCATCTTTGCCACCATAGCCATATCGGCTTCGGGCAACTTCCTCCAGCGGCAGTTCAAGAACTTCTTCCGCGGACAGCGCGAGGGCACCACGGTCATCACCGAGACCAGCACCGAGCTGCGCTTCCAGTTCTTCCTCGTGGCCCAGACGTGCCTCTTGTCCGCCATCATCATCTTTTTCCTCTCGCAGCACCACGGCGGCGAGTCGTTTGAAATAGCCCACTACCAAATCATCGGCCTTTTCACAGGCGAGATTGCGGCCTACCTCGCACTGAAGGCACTGCTCTACCAGATCGTAAACTGGGTGTTCTTTGACAAGAAAAAAAATGAACAATGGATGAAGGCCTACCTGTTCCTCGTCAGCATCGAGGGCATCATGCTTTTCCCCGCCGTACTGCTGCTTTCCTATTTCAGCCTGCCCATCACAGAGACAGCCGTTTATGCCTTTTTTGTCATCGTATTGGCCAAATTACTATCCTTTTACAAGTCCTACATCATCTTTTTTAGGAGAACCGCTTCCATTGTGCAAAGTTTTTTGTACTTTTGTGCACTCGAAATCATGCCTTTAGGTATCCTGCTGGGTGTCTTGGCCATGACGGACAATTATTTAAAGCAAATTTTTTAGGACAAAAAGATGATTAGGAAGATACTGATTTCCCAGCCGAAACCCTCCAACGACAACTCTCCTTACTTCGAGCTTGCGAAGGAGTATGGGGTGGAGCTTGTTTTCCGCCCGTTCATCAAAGTTGAGGGACTTACCGCCAAGGAATTCCGCGCAGAGAAAGTGAGCATCCTCTCACACACCGCCATTGTATTCACATCGCGCCACGCCATCGATTTCTTTTTCCAGCTGGCCAAGGAGCTTCGTCTCGTCATTCCCGAGGACATGAAGTATTTCTGCGTTACCGAGACCATCTCGCTCTATATTCAGAAATACGTACAATACCGCAAGCGCAAGGTGTTCTTCGGCACGACGGGCAAGATAGACGACCTCATCCCCGTCATGGTGAAGCACAAGGGAGAGAAATACCTCGTGCCGCAGAGCAGCGTCCACAACGACGACATCAAGCATCTGCTCGACGCGAAGAGCCTGCACCACACCGAGTGCGTGATGTACCGCACGCTCAGCGACCCATTCTCAGAGGAGGAAATCAGGCATTTCGACTACGACATGCTCATCTTCTCCACGCCGACCGGCGTGAGATACCTCACACAGGCCTTCCCCGACATGAAGAAGGGCCAGGTTAGGCTGGGCGCATTCGGACCCGCCACGGCCAAGGCCATTGAGAATGCCAACCTCAGCGTTGACCTCATGGCAGGCACCAAGGAATATCCGTCAATGATAAGCGCGCTAAAGGCCTATCTGCAAAAGGAAAACAGACCATCCGGCAATGACTGACGGAAGCGTCAACACAGCACGCCGGCGCTGCACGCTGCCCAAGGCAGAGCGGCTGCACAGCAAGAAACTCATCAACAACCTGTTCAACGGGGGCAACAGCAAGTCGATGACGGTCTTCCCCCTGCGCCTCATCTACATGCCCGCACCCGAGGGTCCGGTCAGCCAGATGCTCATCAGCGTGCCGAAGCGATGCTTCAGACGCGCCAACAAGCGCAACCGCGTAAAGAGGCAGGTCAGGGAGGCCTACCGGCACAACAAGCTGCCCGAGGGCACTCAGCCGATGGTGCTGGCCTTCATCTGGCTCGACAGCAAGCTGCACGACAGCGCCGATGTGAGCCGCGCCGTGGTGACCCTGCTCACAAGGCTCAAAGAGCGCATGGCGGCCGGCGGCAACGGACAGAACGGCAACGCCGACACTAACAACAAGGAAAAGACAATATGACCCGACACTGGCCTCACCTCATCTCACATGCCATCGCGCGAGTAATGGTGCTGCCCATCGTGTTCTACCAAAAGTTCATCACGCCCTACACACCGCCCTCCTGCCGCTTCACGCCCACCTGCTCGGAATACGCGCGGCAGGCCATCCTCAAGCACGGCCCCATCAAGGGACTGGCCCTCGCCATCTGGCGCATACTGCGATGCAACCCCTGGGGAGGGTCAGGCTACGACCCCGTACCCTGACATTCGATTAACTCACTTTATCCTTATCAATACGCATTCGATGACAAAAAACTTTGTTGAAGAACTGAAATGGCGCGGCATGCTCGCCCAAATCATGCCAGGCACTGAGGAGTATCTGCAGCAGCACCTCGTCTCTGCCTACCTCGGCACCGACCCCACCGCCGACTCCCTCCATATCGGCCACCTCTGCGGCATCATGATGCTGCGCCACCTGCAGCGCTGCGGGCACAAGCCTTTCCTGCTCGTTGGCGGAGCCACAGGCATGATTGGCGACCCGTCGGGCAAGAGCCTCGAGCGAAACCTGCTCGACAGCGACACCCTCTACCACAACCAGGAGGCCATCAAGAAGCAGGTGGCCCGCTTCCTCGACTTCGACGGAGACGAGCCCAACAAGGCCGAGCTGGTCAACAACTACGACTGGATGAAGGACTATAAGTTCCTCGACTTCGTGCGCGACATCGGCAAGCACATCACCGTCAACTACATGATGGCCAAGGAAAGCGTGCAGCAGCGCCTCAACGGCACCGCGCGCGACGGCCTCTCGTTCACCGAGTTCACCTACCAGCTGCTCCAGGGCTACGACTTTCTCTACCTCTATCAGCACCACGGCGTGCGCCTGCAGCTCGGCGGAAACGACCAGTGGGGCAACATGACCACCGGCACCGAGCTCATACGCCGCACCTTGGGCAACGACGCAGAGGCCTTCTGCCTCACATGCCCGCTCATCACCAAGGCCGACGGAAAGAAGTTCGGAAAGACGGAGAGCGGCAACGTGTGGCTCGACGCCAACCGCACAACGCCATACGCCTTCTATCAGTTCTGGCTCAACGTGACCGACGCCGACGCCGAGCGCTACATCAAGATATTCACCGACCTCGACAAAGAGACCATCGACGCTCTCATCGACGAGCACCGGCAAGACCCCGGACGACGCGTGCTGCAGCACCGGCTCGCCGACGAGGTGACCACGATGGTGCACTCCAAGGAGGCCCTCGGCATGGCCATCGCCGCCAGCAACATACTCTTCGGAAAGGCCACGAAAGACCAGCTCGCACAGCTCGACGAGGCCACTCTCAACGACGTGTTCAAGGACGTGCCACACTACGACCTGCCTAAGGACGAGCTCGGAGGAAAGGCCATCGACATCTTCTGCCGTGAGGGCTTCGACATCTTCCCGTCAAAGGGCGAGATGAGAAAGATGGCAAAGGGCAACGGAGTGAGCCTCAATAAGGAAAAGCTCACCGCCTTCGACCAGCCCGTCACCAGCGACGACCTCATCGACGGCAAGTACCTGCTCGTGCAGAAAGGAAAGAAAAACTATTACCTCATCACCGTAAAATAAAATTTAAGGGCAGGGATTGTCATGCACAGTCCCTGCCTTTTGCGTTTAACTAATATTCATCTCATTCATCACTCACATTTCAAATCATCTGTCTCACTATGAAGACTCTTTACCGGCTATTCATCGTTGCGGCGGCTGCCGCCATGCCGCTCTGCCAGTCAGGCGCCATCACACGCCAAAACCTCGTCAGCTACGCCTCTTCGCTGAAAGGCCTCAAGGGCGCAAACCTCAAATCAGCCCTCCACAAGCTGATGCAGCCAAAGAAAGTGCTCGACTACGGAAGTGGAAGTGGAAATACCTGGTCCGGCTTCTACAAGACCGACCGCGACCCCAAGACCAACGAGTGCTACAACCGCTACAGCTCGGCGAAGTTCTACTTCGACATACCTTATAATAACAAAGCCATCGCCGGCATGAACATCGAGCACTCCTTCCCAAAGAGCTGGTGGGGAAAGGCCGAGAACAACGCCTACAAGGACCTGTACAACCTCTATCCCAGCGACTCAAAGGCCAACAGCCAAAAGAGCAACTACCCCATGGACGACGTGAGCGGCGAGGGTGAATACGACATTGTGGGCACCGGCGTACACGTGGGCTCAAAATGCTGGGAGCCAGGACGCGCCTACAAGGGCGACTTCTCGCGCAGCTATATGTACATGGCCGTGACCTACAGCAACCTCACTTTCAGCGGCGAAGGCGCCAAGACCATGAACAATGAGGCATATCCCGGCCTGAAGCCATGGGCATCGACTCTCTACAGACAATGGAGCAAGGGCGACAAGGTGGATAAGCTGGAATGTGACCGCAACAATGCCGTGGCCGCCATACAGGGCAACCGCAACCTGTTTGTCGATTATCCCTACCTCGCCGAATACGTGTGGGGCGACAGCGTCAACGTGGCGTTCAACCCCGAGACCTCCATCACCACGGCCTCCGACGACAACCGCTACGGCAGCTACACACCGACGCCCGATGACCCGTCAACTCCCGATGACCCGTCAACTCCCGAGGGCGGCTTCTATTGGGTGAAATGCACGGATAGCCAGCCTGCAGCCGGTAAGCAATATCTCATCGTCGTCAACAACAACGGCAGTCTGTCAGCCATGAAGCCTGTCACTGATGCAAAAGGCTATGGCTACGGCTACGTGGTATCCGTGGGAAAGGCATCCGACGGCGACACCATCACGACAATCGACAACGGCAACGCCTTCCTCCTTGAGGCCGCCACCAACGGCTATTACGTCAAGGACAGCAACGATAAGTATTATTCCAACCAGTCCAAATACAATAGCTTCACCATACAGGGCAGCCAGCCCAACGGCGTATGGGCCATTGCCTACAACGGTGACGGCACTTACAAGCTGACCTATGGCACCAAATTCGTGCAATACAGCACGAAGTTTACGTCGTTTGGTGTGTACAGCTCTGAGCAGTCAGGTGCCATCTATCCCTCGCTTTACGCTGCCGCTACCAAGACTACAACAGCCATCCAGACCATCGGCACCGCCGACTCGGGCCATGCCGCAGCCACCGACAACGCCACATACACCCTGCAAGGCATGCGTGTCAATGCGCAGTCTGGCCTCAAGCCCGGCATCTACGTGCGGGGCGGCCACAAGTTCGTGGTGAGATAAGCACCGCTTATTGGTTTCAGTGTAGTGGCCGGCCTGGTGCCGGCCACCAGCCGCAAATGCTATACCCCGGCCACAAACACCATCACACTAACCGCAGGATGCGGAAACGCCATCACACTATCCGCAGGATGCGGAATGATGCGTTTACCACGAATGGCTTGACGGGAGCATACCGGTGGCTGGTGGCCGGCACCAGGCCGGCCACTACACTGATACCCCATGAGATTCGATCCATTCTTCATTGTGATTCGACCCATTCTTCGTTGCGATTCGACCCAAACGACAATACGGTAATGTCAGAACCACAATCCCCTTAAAGCGGACAGAGGGCGAAAAACATGAGGCATTTCACACTGTGTACGAACACAATATGTTGATTTAAGTCAATAAAGGGGCATAAATCAAAGGAAATGATAATAAAAGTATTGCGGGATTTCGAAATTCATTCTACCTTTGCATCGTCAAAAGGAAACAAGGAGGGCCGCATGGCTCAACAAAGACTTGAATAACTTCCCGCGACAAAGACAAGTAAGAACAAAAAAAAGATTAGTTAGTAGATTGTTTCATATAGGTTTTTAGGTTTAAGAGTTAGTTTTTAGGTTTTTCATTAGGTTTTAGTTCGTTTTGGTAACGATTAAGATTGGTTTTTAGGTTAGCACAAATCCCCATTTCTTAGCGAAGAAATGGGGATTTGCTTTTTCTTGCGATTTACAACGCATCGCCGACCGGCAGTCACGACCGTCTCTATATAGACCGGGAGAAATGGCGCATGCGCCTGTTCTACGGGTTCAGACTGTAGGCCGGCGATGAATGGGAAAGCCGGCTACGGCCGCTGAGACGGGCCTCCCTACTGCTGCATATCGTGGAGCTTGTGGTAGTAGCCGTTGCGAGCCATGAGCTCGTCGTGGGTGCCGCGCTCGACAATCTCGCCATCGTGCAGCACGCAGATGATATCGGCATTCTTGATGGTACTCAGGCGATGGGCCACGGCCACTGTGGTACGGGTCTTCATCAGCTTGAAGAGCGCGTTCTGCACCAGCCGCTCGCTCTCGGTGTCGAGGGCCGACGTGGCCTCGTCGAGGATGAGTATGGGCGGATTTTTGAGTATGGCGCGGGCAATGCTGATGCGCTGCCGCTGGCCTCCCGACAGCCTGCCGCCGCGGTCACCGATATTCGTGTCGAAGCCGTGCTCGGTCTCCATGATGAAGTCGTAGGCGTTGGCTATCTTGGCGGCGCTGACGATTTCCTCGTCGGTGGCGTCGTCCTTTCCGAACCTGATGTTGTTCTTGATGGTGTCGTTGAAGAGAATGGCCTCCTGGTTGACGTTTCCGATGAGCGAGCGCAGGTCGTGTATGCCGAGGTCCTTGACATTGATGCCGTCGATGAGTACCTCCCCCTCCTGCACGTCATAATAGCGCGGGATGAGGTCGACCAGCGTCGACTTGCCGCTGCCACTCTGGCCGACGAGAGCCACGGTCTCGCCTTTCGGCACCACGAGGTTGATGTCTTTCAGCACATAGCGCAGCTCGTCGGTCTTGGTGTCGGTGTAAGCAAATGAGACGTGGCGGAACTCTATCTCATGCTCAAAGCTCCTGATGCGTATGGGGTTGGGCTTCTCCTTGATCTCAATTTCGGCTTTCAGTATCTTGTCGATGCGCTCCATCGAGGCGAGCCCTTTCGGAATGTTGTAGCTGGCCTTGGAGAAATCTTTCAGCGGATTGATGATGCTGTAGAGGATGACGAGGTAATAGATGAACGTAGGCCCGTCGAGCAGTGCCTTGTTCAGCACCAGAATGCCGCCGAACCACAGCACGACGATAATCATCACCGTGCCGAGAAACTCGCTCATGGGGTGGGCCAGCTGCTGGCGGATGGTGACGCGCAGCAGCTGGTTGCGGTAAGCCGAGTTGGTCTTGTTGAAGCGCTCGTCCATCTTTTGCTCGGCGTTGAAGGCCTTGATGATGCGCAGGCCTCCGAGCGTCTCCTCCACTTGGCTCATCGTGTCGCTCCAGAGCTGCTGGGCCTGGATGCTCTTCGCCTTCAGCCTGCGGCCGACAAGGCCCATGAACCAGCCGAAAAACGGCACGAAGATGATGGTGAAGATGGTGAGCTGCCACGAGATGACGAGCAGCGTGACAAAGTAGAAGAAGATGAGGATGGGGTTCTTGAACAGCATGTCGAGCGACGACATGATGCTGTTTTCTATCTCCTGCACGTCGCCGCTCATGCGGGCGATGATGTCGCCCTTGCGCTCCTCGCTGAAGAAGCTCAGCGACAGCGAGGTGATTTTCTTGTAGAGCTGGTTGCGGATGTCGCGCACCACGCCGGTGCGGATGGGCATGACCGTAGCCGAGGAGAGAAAGTAGGCCGTGGTCTTGAGCAGGGTCATAAACGCCAGGAAAAGGCCGATGAGGAGCAGCGTCGTCGTGGCGCTGGTCTCTATCACCAGCTGCTGCACGTAGTAGGCCCCGTTGTTGGTGACCACCTCTTTTATATTGTTCCAGTCCCAGTCCATGAGTTCGTTGGCCCGCAGTCCGCCGTCCACCTGAAAGAGAATTTGCAGAATGGGGACAAGGGCGGCAAAGGAAAAGATGTTGAGCAGCGCCGAGAGAATGTTGAAAAGCACCGAAAGGAAGAGGTACTTCTTATAGGGCGGCACAAAGCGCAACAGCACTTGCATGAACTCTTTCATAGTCTTCTTGTCTCAAATAGTTTTTACTTCAACGTCTCGCCGGTTTCCTCCCCGAGCAGTGTGGCCGAGGAGCTGCCGGTGATGGTCACTCTCACGCGGTCGCCGATGTGGTGTTTTCCGCGCGCTATGACTACGGCCTTGTTCTGAGGCGTACGTCCCATGAGCTGGTCGTGGCTTCGCTTGGAGAAGCGCTCGATGAGTATCTCAAACTCCTTGCCCTCGTCCTCCTTGTTGCGGCGTGCGGAGATTTCCGTCTGCAGGGCGATGAGCTCGTTCAGCCGGCGTATCTTCTCCTCCTCGGGCACGTTGTCGGGCAGGTGCTTGGCGGCATAGGTGCCCGGGCGCTCTGAGTATTTGAACATGAAGGCGGCGTCGAAGCCCACCTCCCTCATCAGCGAGAGGGTCTGCCTGAAGTCGTCCTCGGTCTCGTCGTGATAGCCCACGAAGACGTCAGTGGTCAGCCCGCAGTCAGGTATGATGCGGCGTATGGCGTCCACCTTGCGCAGGTAGTCCTCCCGCGTGTATTTACGGTTCATGTCGCGCAGCACCTTGTCGCTGCCGCTCTGGAAGGGGAAGTGTATGTGATGGCAGAGGTTGGGCTCTTCGGCTATGGCGTGGAGAATGTCCTCCGACATATCCTCGGGGTTCGACGTGGTGAAGCGCACGCGCATGTCGGGCACGGCCTCGGCCACCCGGCGCAGCAGTTCGGCAAACGAGCAGACGTGCAGCTCCTGTCCGCCCTGCTCGCCTACGATGATGCCGTTGTCGGGCCGCTTGCCGTTGGGCAGCAGGCCGTAGGAGTTGACGTTCTGCCCAAGCAGCGTCACTTCCTTGAAGCCGCGGTCGCGCAGGTCGCGCACCTCCGCGAGTATGCTCTCCACGTCGCGCGACCGCTCGCGGCCTCGGGTGTAAGGCACGATGCAGTAGTGGCAGAAGTTGTTGCAGCCGCGCATGATGCTCACAAAGCCGCTCACGTGGTTGCCGCCGATGCGCGTGGGAATGATGTCGCGGTAGGTCTCGGTGGTTGAGAGCTGCACATCGACGGCCTGCTGGCCGAGCTCTGCCGACGCCATCATCTCGGGAAGGTTGAGATAGGCGTCGGGGCCGCACACGAGGTTGACGTGGTGGTTCTCGATGAGGTCGCTCTTCACGCGCTCGGCCATGCAGCCCAGCACGCCGAGGATAGGCTTGCGCGTGCCTGCGGCGCTGTTGCGGCGCTGCAGGGCATAGAGCTGGTCGAGCCGGTGGTAAATCTTGTTCTCCGCGTTCTCGCGTACCGAGCAGGTGTTGAGGAACACGGCGTCGGCCTCGGCCTCGTTGTCGGTGGGCTCGTAGCCTGCCATCCTCATCACGGAGGCCACCACCTCGGAGTCGGCTACGTTCATCTGGCAGCCGTAGGTTTCTATGAATAGTTTCTTCATTGTCTGTGTTATAGCTTGAATTTACGTGAGACCCCCATCCAAAAGAAATAGAACAGCAGTCCGGTCACTAGCCCCATGATGGAGTCGATGGCATAGTGGGCGCGCGTATATACCGTGGCAAGGCAAATCAGGACGACGAAGGGCAGCACGATGAGCGAGAGCGTCTTGTTGCGTGAGTGGAGGGCGAGCATCAGGCACACCACCGTGATGCCGACATGCGAGCTGGGAAAGGCTGCCGTGGGATGCTCTCCGGCATGCACGGCCTGCAGCAGGGCGTAGCCGATGCCGTCGTGGTAACCCGGTGGCACCATCATCTCTGTATGGGTGCGGAAATAGTCGCCCAGACAGGGAAAAACGCCATGGGCTGCCTTGTCCAGACCGATGGCATGGAAATAATACATCGGGCCTGTGACGGGGAAGAGGTCAAAGATGATATAATACGTGAAAAAAGACGCCATGACGACGAAGCAGCAGCGCTCGAACTCCTCGTAGCGGGCGAAGAAATAGAACACGCACACCATGACGATGATGGGAAAATAGCAGGCGTAGGCTGTCTCAAGTATCTCGCTGACCCACGGCTGCGGCCAGGCCACGGCAAAGCTGAGGGCGGGCTGGAAGCCGAAGATGGCCTGGTCCCACATGGCAACCACGTGGTCCTGATTGGCGAAAAGAATATTGAGGTTGTAGGTATCCTCATACCACCAGCCCAGGAGCAACATCTGGACGAGGATGCGGATGAACCGCGTCAGCCGGCACGGCACGAGCCTATAGACCATCCACATGGCCACGGTGATGGCGGCAATGCGCACACGGCCCCAGACCATCGCGTCGGGATTATCCACCTTGGTCATACAGAACAGCACCATGAGCAGCGTCAGCGCCATATAGACTAACACCGCCCACTCCAGCGCAAAGAGTCCCTTGCGCGGACTCTTCTCGATGGCAAGATATTGCCTGATTTTCATTACAGCCATCCCTCTTTCTTATACCAGGCCACCGTCTCCCTGACGCCCTCGCGCAGCTTGTAGCGGGGATGGTAGCCCAGCTCGTCGCAGGCCGGCTCGATGTCGCACCGCCAGTTGCGCTGTCTGAGGATGTTGAACTTGTCGTTGTTGAGCACTATCATCTTCCCGGTCAGCCTGCCCACATACTCGCCGCACATCGTGACGAGCCGCAGCACCCATATCGGCGCCTTGAGGCGCAGCCACCAGGGCTTGCCCAGCTCGTCGTGAATATAGGCGCTGAACGTGGCGCTCTGATACACCTCGCCGTCGGAGAGGAAGTATTTCCGGCCCGACATGCCGTGGTCCAGGGCCAGGAAGACGGCCTGCACCACATCCTTCACATAGACGAACGTGATGTCCTGCCGCCGGAAGCCCACGCTGAAATCCACATGGTCCCTGATGCTTTTCATCATCACGTAGTAGTCCTTCTCACGCGGCCCATACACGCCGGTGGGCCGGAGGACGATGTAGTTGAAATCGTTGCCGATGCTGTCGAGAAACTGCTCTGCCCTGAGCTTACTGCGGCCGTAGGCGGTGTTGGGCTTCGGCAGGTCGCTCTCCTCTATCTCCAGATAGGGCTGCCGCTCCCTGATGGCGCCGAAGACGCTCAGGCTGCTCATGTAGATGAAGCGTCTGAGGGGCATGCCCGTCTTGAGAATGGCGTGCACAAGGTTGCGCGTCCCCTCATAGTTGACGCGCATGAAGTCGTCCTTGTGCAGGGCCTTGGTGATGCCTGCCGCATGGACAATATAGTCGAAGTCGCGGTCCCGCAGGGCCTCCACGAGCCTGTCTTCCGACGAGAAGTCAAGGTTGATGAAATGGATGCGCGCATCCCGCAGGTACGCACGCGAGCTGCTGGCCCGCACGCCTGCCCATGTCTCGAAGCCGCGCCTGAGGGCCTCCTCAACGATAAAACTGCCAATGAAGCCACTGGCACCGGTTATCAATATCTTCATAATCAATCAGGTTACAAAGTTACTACATTAATCGGACTTTATCCCCTTGTCCCGTCATTTTTTTGTTTTGCGCGCGCAATTGCGGCTGGAAAAAGAAGCGGCACGCAACGATTTCTTCTTCCTTTTAAAGATAATTTACAGTCTTTTGATTGCCGAAAATAAAACTTTCCACTATATTTGCACAGTATAAAAGCAACCATTCAAGACAGCAATACCAATGATAAGAATGGTTGCCGGGAAACGACATTTAAATCTCTACTACTATGGGAAAGAAAGACCATAAGAATACCAAGCAGGGCAAGGCCGCCAAGGCCGGCAAGCGAATGACAAAGAAACAGCTCGCCGCAGAGCTTGAGCAGCTGTTCTCATCGCAGCCCGACAAAGCACTGACACTAAAAGAAATATTCCGCACGCTGCACCTCAACACGCACCCGCTGAAGATGCTCGCCATGGACATTATGGAGGAGATGGCCTGGGACGACTTCGTAACCAAGGTGAGCGACACCAGCTACCAGCTCAACACCAAGGGGCAGGTGCAGGAGGGAACGTTCATACGCAAGTCGAACGGAAAGAACTCCTTCATGCCCGACGACGGCGGAGAGCCCATCTTCGTGGCCGAGCGCAACTCCATGTCGGCGCTCTCCGGCGACCGCGTACGCGTCTCGTTCATGGCACGGCGACGCAACCACATCAAGGAGGCTCAGGTCATCGAGATCCTCCATCGCGCCAAAGACCAGTTTGTCGGACGCCTGCGCGTCGACAAGGACATCGCGTTTCTCGTCACCCCTGAGAACACATTCGCGCAGAACATCCTCATCCCGAAAAACAAACTCAAGGGCGGAAAGACCGACGACAAGGCGGTGGTGAAAATCACAAGGTGGCCCGACGACGAGCACAAGAGCATCGTAGGCGAGGTGGTTGACGTGCTGGGACAGAGCGGCGACAACGACGTGGAAATGAACACCATCCTCGCACAGTACGGACTGCCCTACAAATATCCCAAGCGCGTGGAGGCCGCAGCCGAGAAAATAACGGGCGAAATCACTCCGCAGGACGTGGCTGAGCGAGAGGACTTCCGCAACACCTGGACCTGCACCATCGACCCGAGGGACGCCAAGGACTTCGACGACGCACTGTCCATCAAGCGTCTCGACAACGGCCTGTATGAGGTCGGCGTGCACATTGCCGACGTAAGCCACTACGTCACCGAGGGCTCCGTCATCGACAAGGAGGCCGAGCGGCGCGCCACGTCGGTCTATCTCGTCGACCGCACCATACCGATGCTGCCCGAGCGGCTGTGCAACTTCGTATGCTCGCTGCGGCCCAATGAGGACAAGCTCACGTTCAGCGTCGTCTTCAACCTCAACGACGAGGCCGAGATCAAGGCGTTCCGCATCGTACACACCATCATCCGCTCCAACCGCCGCTTCGCCTACGAGGAGGCGCAGCAGGTGCTGGAGGACAACGGCGTCGTCGACGGTACCGGACAGCCCGCACCCGACCCGGGAAAGGCCGGCTACAAGGATGAGTACGGCTGGGAGCTCTGCACCCTCGACCGCCTCGCCAAGAAACTGCGAGAGCGACGGTTCAAGGACGGCTCGGTGAAGTTCGACACCGAGGAGCTGCACTTCGACATCGATGAGAAAGGGCACCCCACACGCTGCTACTTCAAGCGCTCAAAGGACGCCAACAAACTCATTGAGGAGTTCATGCTGCTGGCCAACCGCACCGTCGCAGAGAGCGTCGGGCGCGTGCCGAAAGGCAAGAAAGCAAAGGTGCTTCCCTACCGCGTACACGACAACCCAGACCCCGAGAAGATGGAAACGCTGCGGAAGTTTGTCGTCAACTTCGGCCTGAAAGTGAAGACCGACGGCACACGCAAGGCCATGATAAAGAGCATCAACCACCTCATGGACGACGTTGAGGGCAAGCGTGAGCAGAAACTCGTACAGAGCGTGGCCCTGCGCGCGATGATGAAGGCCAAGTACACCACACACAACATCGGCCACTTCGGCCTCGGCTTCGACTATTACACCCACTTCACCTCACCTATCCGTCGCTATCCCGACACCATGGTCCACCGCCTCCTCACGCGCTACCAGCATGGCGGACGGTCTGCCAACGAGAAGCACTACGAGGAGCTGTGCGAGCATTGCTCCGACATGGAGCAGGTGGCGCAGAACGCCGAGCGCGACTCCATCAAGTACAAGATGGTGGAGTTCATGGGCGACAAGATTGGCGAGACCTACGACGCCCACATCAGCGGCGTGACGAGCTACGGCATCTATGCGGAGATTGACGAGAACCACTGCGAGGGCATGGTGCCCATGCGCGACCTCGACGACGACTACTACGAGTTCGACGAGAAGAACTTCCTGCTGCGCGGCCGCCGCCATCACCACAAGTACCAGCTCGGCGACCCCATCCGCATCACCGTAGCCAAGGCCAACCTTGAGCGCCGCCAGCTCGACTTCAGCCTCGCGAAAGAGAAGAGAGTCGAAGCCCAGAAAACGGAAAAACAGAGAGCCGAAGCCCAGAAAACGGAAAAACAAAAAGCCGAAGCCCGAAAGCCTCGGAGCCGGAAGTCCAGGAAATAGCTTTCAATGGGGTGTTTGGTCCCCCATTCACCCCATCACCCCCATTCACCCCATAAACCCCATTCAGCCCATAAACCCCATCATCCCCATCATCCTCCGTCACCGCGCAGCCCTATCCCGCTCCTGCACCTTGCCGTTGACCACCACAAACCGGCGGTCAAACTCCTCTTTCGTACGCTTCCAGCGGTTGTGGGTCCAAAGATAATACTGCGGAGCCTCGCGCACCGACTGCTCAAGCAGCTCAAAGAACCGGCGCGTAATCTCACCCTCGGGCAGCGACTTTGGGTCGTCGGTGATGGGAATGTACTCCACCGAGTAGTAGCCGCGGCGCGGACGCGTCATCCTCACATAATACACCACGTCGTTCATCTTCCTCACAATGCGCTCTGTACCGGTGAACACCGGCGTCTGGGGATGGTTAAGGAAGGGCAGCCACAGATGGATGTTGGTCCATCTTGGCGCCTGGTCGGCGATGTAGCCGCCGAGACTGTGCACACCCTCCCGCTTCCAACTGAAAAGCTGCCGCAGGATGTCTTTCTTCGGCGTGGGCACGCCGACAGGCGGGGCCGACCGCAGCCTGAGAAACAAGTAGTCAAAGGCCTTGCTGTGAAGAGGGTCGTAAATCAGGCACACGCGGCGCTCCGGGTTCATGTCCTTGCCAACGCGCGACAGCCACTCCCAGTTGCAATAATGGCCGAGGATGCCAGCCGTGTCACGTCCTTTCAGAAACCACTGCTCATGCACCTCGGGATTTTTCACTACCAGCCGGCGGTCCAGCTCATCCCTGCTGATGCTCAACAGCTTGATGGATTCCATGAAATAGTCGCAGAACCAGTGGTAAAACTGCCGCTCTATCTTTTTTATCTCCGTCACCGGCTTCTCCGGGAACGAGCTCGTCAGGTTGTGCCGCACCACGCCACGGCGGTAGCGCAACACACGATAGACCAGAAAATAGAACATATCCGACAGCGCATAAAGCACGCCAAGCGGCAACAGGCTGAGCGCATAGAATAAGGAATAGATAATCTTGTTGACCATGGACATAAACACAGTTACACCTGCAAAGGTAGCTATCTTTTGCCAATATGCCCACTGTTTACCCAAAAAATCGGTGATAGCCCACCCGGTCTCACCCGTCCCCATCATCTCAGCCAGCCCGCAGTCCATTCGTCCCCATCATCGCAGCCAACCCGTAGTCCATTCGTCCCCATCATCTCAGCCAGCCCCCGGTATTTCTCTTCGTTAAGTGCCGCGCCTTTCCAAGGCGCGGGGTGCCGCCTATCCCAAGGCCTGACGCGCCGCCTCTCCCTTTCATTTTTGCCCGGTCATTTCCTAAAAAACATTTCATAGTTTTAATATGTCTTGTGTTCGCACACAAACAGTTGACTTAAATCAATAAAACTTGGAAACTTTACATAAACAGCCTTAAAATACTTGTGGCATTCAAGAAAACCGACTACCTTTGCATCGTGAT
Source organism: uncultured Prevotella sp. (assembly GCA_902497035.1). Classification (GTDB taxonomy): domain Bacteria; phylum Bacteroidota; class Bacteroidia; order Bacteroidales; family Bacteroidaceae; genus Prevotella. The sequence continues at coordinate 1,944 of CABVDL010000035.1, read as the reverse complement.
TTGAAAACAACGGCTCGTGAGAGTCTAATTCAAATCCTAATTTAATTCAGATTAGGTTAGTAGATTGTTTCATATAGGTTTTTAGTTTTTAGGTTTAAGAGTTAGTTTTTAGGTTAGCACAAATCCCCATCTTTCAAGCGTGGAAGATGGGGATTTGCTTTTTTACGCCATTACCAGGTCGTGGCATCTGCTGTTTTTGGGCCTCCGGCACTATTCGGCGCACTTTTTCCGCGCTGTATGGGAAAAATTACGTAAATTTGCAACAACATTCGCAATCACTCAAAACATGATAGACAAGAAGAGTCGTTTCAGTTTCTGGCTGGTCTTCATCGTGGCAGCCATCACCCTGTTGCCTTTTTGCGGCAACAGCGACTTCACCACAAAGGGTGAGCCGCGCGAGGCCGTGGTGGCCGTGAGCATGCTCCAGCAGCACAACTGGATACTTCCCGTCAACAACGGCGTCGATATTCCCTACAAGCCGCCATTTTTCCAGTGGTGCATCGCCACGCTGTCGCTGCCCACCGGTCAGGTGACACCGCTCACCTCGCGCCTGCCCTCAGCCATTGCCCTCATTATCATGGCCAGTGCCATGGCCGCGTTCGTTGCCAGGCGCAAGGACAGTGCCGTGGCCATCGTTGCCGCAGGCCTTACGCTGACGGCCTTCGAGGTGCACAGGGCCGGCACCAACTGCCGCGTCGATATGGTGCTGGCGCTGTTCATCGTTGGCGCCCTCTGCCTGCTCTACCGCTGGTGGGAGCGCGGCTGCCGACGGCTGCCGTGGCTGGCCATACTCGCCATGAGCGGGGCCACGCTCACCAAGGGTCCAGTGGGCATAGCGCTGCCCTGTTTCGTCATGGGAGTGTTCATCATCGTCATGGGCTGGCGCGACCACACCTCCAAGACTACTGTCTGCCTGCGGCTCTTCGGCAAGCTGCTGCCTGCGGCCCTCTTGGCCTGCGTGCTGCCCGCGCTGTGGTATGCCGCAGCCTACCGGCAGGGCGGCGACGGCTTCCTCTGGCTGGTCATGGATGAGAACGTAGGGCGCTTTCTCGGCAAGATGGAGGCCGTCACCCACGACAACCCTTGGCCCTACAACATCCTCATGCTTGTCTCTGGCTGGCTGCCCTGGACGTTCCTGCTGCTGGCGTCTCTCTTCGTGCTGCCCTGGCGCCGTTTCGCACGCAGTGCCTTCGTCGAGAGCGCGCGCAAGGCCGATGCCCTGCAGGTATTCACGTGGCTGGCCTTTCTGCTCATCCTCTTCTTCTACTGCATTCCCAAGAGTAAGCGCGGCGTCTATCTGCTGCCTTGCTATCCGTTCATGGCAACGCTCATCGCCGAGTATCTCGTTTGGCTGGCTAAACGGTCCTACGCTCCCGTACGCGTATATATCGGCCTGCTCACCGCCGCCGGCTTTCTCGTGACGGCACTGCTCATCACACTGCGCACGGGTGCCGTACCCGACACCATCTTCCACGGCCGACACGCCGCCGACAACATCGCCGTGCTCCATGCCCTGGCCTACGACCCGCTCTCAGTGTCAGCCATCTTCTACATCATGCTGCCCGTCGCCGCATCCGTTATCGGACTGCTGACGCTCATGCGCCGCCGCATCGGGGCCGTCACCGAGCGTCCCGTGCTGTCGTCGCTCATCGTGACACTGCTGCTCTTCATGGGCATCGACGGCTACTACAAGCCTACCATCATGCAGACAAAGAGCCTCAGGCCGTTTGCCTGCCGCATTGCCGCCATTGCCAAGAGCGAGCCTCTCTACGCCTACACGGGCCACACCCCGCGCGGAGGAAACGCACTCCGCTTCTTCGGTGTCGATTTCTATCTCAACGACCGCGTGCGACAGTTCGACCGCGACCTCCCCGCCCGTGGCCTGGTCATGGTGCCGGCCTCTTTCCTGCCCACGCTCAAGGCCGACTATGCCGTCAGCGCTTC
>CABVDL010000034.1 GCA_902497035.1 uncultured Prevotella sp. | reverse complement strand
GTGAAAAATCTGACATGGCAAAATCCTGAGCAACTTTTTGTTGCTCAGGTACTTATAAATAAAGTTAAATCAAAGTGTTGCGGAATTAAGGATATATAAACTTCATATATAAACTTCAGCCGGATTAAAAAAATTGATTAAAATTCTTGGAACATTCAAATAAAAAACTTAAATTTGCCTCGTCGTATGTAAAGAATAGTTCAACCTAACGATTAATGACATGCTTATGAAAAGACCTTTTGTCCTATTGGGAGCCATGTTGTTGCTTGGTGGGGGAGGCGTATATGTTCAGGCCAGTCCTGAGCCTCAGTCCATCAACCAAAAGAACAACACTGTATCAGGAACCGTCGTGGATGAGAAAGGCGAGCCCGTCGTGGGCGCCAGCATCCAGGAAGTCGGCACCAACCGCGGCGCCGTGACCGACATCAACGGCAAGTTCTCCTTATCGGTAAAGCCCGGCGCACAACTGCAAGTGACCTACCTTGGCTACAAGACCGTAACTACCAAGGCAAGCGCTGCCAGCAAGATACAGCTGGAGCAAGACCAGGCCAACCTTGACGAGGTGGTGGTGGTGGGCTACGGCCAGCAGAAGAAGGCCAACCTCACCGGCGCCGTGGCCAACGTGGACGTTGACAAGGCCCTCAACAGCCGTCCTGAGCAGGACGTGGCCAAGGCCCTGCAGGGCTCGGTGCCCGGCCTGACGGTACTCAACGCCAGCGGCGACATCAACTCCAATCCGACCATTCAGATCCGCGGCCTGGGTACCCTGTCCAACGGCCAGACCAGCTCACCGCTCATCGTGGTCGATGGCGTGCCTACCGACGACCTGAGCATGATCAGCGGCAACGACATTGCCTCCATCTCCGTGCTAAAGGACGCCGCCTCATCGTCAATCTACGGCAGCCGCGCCGCCTTCGGCGTCATCCTCATCACCACCAAGCAAGCCAAGAAGGGCGACCGCATCAGCGTGAGATACAACGGCCACTGGGCCTGGGACCAGGCCACCGTGCTGCCCGACTTCCCCGACGTGCCCACACAGCTCGAGGCTGCCATGAGCGCCAAGAAGCGCAAAAGCGGCAGCGCCTCGATAGAACTCTTCGGCATGTACTTCGACAAGCTGCTGCCCTATGCCAAGGCCTGGAAGGAGCAGCACAGCGGCAAAAAAGGCTACAGCGAGATGCAGCCCTACCAGAGCATGGACAACGTGGGCGACTACTATATTAATGGCGGCGAGCGCTTCTACTACGCCGACTACGACATCCAGGACATCTGGTACGACAACGCCGCACCCTCGCAGACGCACGACGTGTCAATCAACGGCTCAAGCGGCCGCACCACGTTCTATTCCTCCCTCGGCTACGACACCAAGGACGACCTCATGAAGTTCTCGCCCAGCACGCGCCGCCGCACCAACTTCACCCTCAACCTGCAGACCGACATCACCGACTGGCTCACCGTGGGCATGCGCGTCAACTACACCCACCGGCGCTTCAGCCGCCAGAACGCCTACAACAACATCTACCAGTACATCTGGCGATGGGGCTCGTTCTTCATTCCGTCGGGCTACATCGTCGACGACAACGGCGAGCAGTTCGACTTCCGCGTCATCGCCATGCAGAAGCAGGCCACGCCGATGATTTTCCGCAACGACCGCATACGCATGAACGGATACCTGCAGGCACACATCACAAAAGACCTGCTGCTCAACGCCGACTTCACCTACACCACTAACCACAACAACTTCGAGTCGTCCAACCACAGCGTCTATGGCATGAACTGGCTCGGCACGACACCCACGTACATCGTGCAGACCTCCACCACCAATGCCACGCGCGACAACTCCTACAGCCACCGCTGGGTGGGCAACGCCTATCTGCAATACACCCACAAGTGGGCCGACGCCCACAACTTCTCGGCCATGGTCGGCGTCAACGGCGAGCAGTTCAAGAGCGACTATTTCTACGCGCGCCGCACGCAGCTCTACGACGAGAACTATCCGCAGCTCAACCTGGCCTACGGCGACATGAAGCAGGCCATCATCAACTCCTCGACGGGCGACCGCTCTACGGCCGGCTGGTTCGGCCGCGTCAACTACGACTACAAAGGCATCTACCTGCTCGAGCTCAACGGCCGCTACGACGGCTCGAGCCGCTTCCCCGAAGGCAGCAAGTGGGCCTTCTTCCCCTCCGGCTCCGTCGGCTACCGCTTCACCGAGGAGTCCTACTGGAAGAACCTGCACCAGTACATCAACAACGGTAAGCTGCGCATGTCGTACGGCGAGATCGGCAACGAGGCCGTGGGCGACAACATGTTCCTCAGCACCATCTCCACCATCGACCAGAGCTCCGTGTACTGGCTCAACGGCAGCGGCGCCAGAGTCACCGAGATGGGCATGCCCACATGGGTGTCGCCAAGCCTGACATGGGAGCGCATCAAGACCTTCGACGTGGGTGCCGACCTGAGCTTCCTCAAGGACGACCTCAACCTCACGTTTGACTGGTACCAGCGCACCACCAACGACATGCTCGCGCCGGGCACCGCCCTGCCCGCCAGCGTTGGCGCAGCGGCTCCCTACACCAACGCCGGCAGCCTGCGCACACGCGGATGGGAACTCTCCATCGCCTACCGCAAGCAGCTCACCAAGGACCTCGGCATCTACGCCAACTTCTCCATCGGCGACAGCAAGAGCGTCGTGACCAAGTGGAACAACACCTCCAAGATCATCGGCTACACCGGCGGCATCGTCGGCGACGCAAATGCCAAGGCCAACGCCTACGCCGGAGAGACTTGGGGCGACATCTGGGGCTTCGAGACCGACAGATACTTCACCGAGAACGACTTCGACGGCAAGAACGCCGACGGCTCCTGGAAATACAAGCAAGGCGTGGCCGACCAGTCCGCCATACAGTCTGAAACATTCCGCTATGGCCCGGGCGACATCAAGTACAAGGACCTCAACGGCGACGGCAAAATTGACGGCGGCAAGGGTACGGCCGACGATCACGGCGACCTGAAAGTCATCGGCAACACGCTGCCACGCTACGAGTACAGCTTCCATATCGGCGGCAACTGGAAGGGCATCGACCTTGACCTCTTCTTCCAGGGCGTCGGCAAGCGCGACATGTGGACCACATCCTCACTCGTCTTCCCGGAGATGCGCGAGGCCGACCTCGCCATCTACGCCAACCAGACCAAGTACAACGTTTACGACCCCGACAACGGCGTCGTGAACATCAGCGAGAGCAACGACTTCCCATGCCTCTACGCGGGCAATGACGCGAAGGGCAACGTCACCGCTCTGGCTCCCATCGGCGGCAGCAACAACTACTATCCCCAGACCAAGTACCTCGTGCACATGAGCTACCTGCGCCTGAAGAACATCACCCTTGGCTACACCTTCCCCAAGAGCCTCACAAGGAAAATCTACGTGCAGAACGCACGCATCTATGGGTCCATCGACAATGTCTGCCTGCTGCACAACGGCCCCGGCGACGTGCCCGTTGACCCGGAGATGAACACAGGCCAGGGACTGGCATACGGCGGATGGGGACGCACCTATCCTATCACCCGCTCCTGGTCAATAGGCGTGCAGATTACATTTTAGTGCAGAACCATTAAAACAGATTCCATTATGAGAAAATCAATCATATACGGCCTGGCGTCACTGCTCCTGGTGACGGCCTGCGACGACTTTCTGGACAAGGACCCAAGGGACACCTTCAGCAACAACCCATCGTTCTGGAGCAACACCAACGACGTGACCAGCTATACCAACCGCTTCTATACCGACTACGTGGGCTACAGCCAGAACGGAGGCTTCGGATGGTTCTACTTCGAGAGCCTCAGCGACGACCAGCTCTACGGCGGCTTCGACGACTGGACCTACACCACCATACCCAACAACTCGTCGTACTGGAGCGACGGCTTCACCGAGGTGAGGCGCGCCAACTACGTCATACAGAACCTCGCCAAGTCAACCATGCCCAGCGCCACGAGAAACCGCTTCATAGGCATCGCGCGCCTCAACCGCGCATGGAGCTACTACCAGCTCGTGCGTGAGTACGGCGACGTGCAGTGGATCAACCAGGTCATCGAAGACCCCGACGACGACACCGTCATCTACGGCGGGCGCACCGACCGCGACATCGTCATGGACTCGGTGCTCACCGACCTCGACTACGCCATCGCCAACATCGGTGCCTCAAGCGACAAGACGGCATGGAGCAGCAACATGGCACGCGCCATGAAGAGCGACATCTGCCTCTACGAGGGTACCTACTGCAAATACCGCACCCAGGCCGACAACGGCAAGGCCCCCGACCTCGGCCGCGCACAGAAATACCTGCAGGAGTCGACTAAGGCAAGCGAGGAGCTTATCAACAGCGGCAAGTACGCCCTCACGGCCAGCTACGGCGAGGTGTACAATTCGCTCGACCTCACGGGCAGCCCCGAGATCATCTTCTTCCGCAACTACGAGAAGGACATCGTCATGCACGGACTGGTGGACTACACCTGCGGCTCCACCGAGATACGCGGCATCACCAAGGACGCCTTCGACGCCTTCCTCTTCCGCGACGGCAAGCCAAGGGCCACCACAACGCTCGACACCGACGACAAGGGCACGCTCAATGCCAACGGCAACCTGTCAATCAGCAAGCAGCTCGCCGTGCGCGACAAGCGGCTGAGCGTCATCACCGACAGCATCGTCTATGTCAGCGGATATGGCTGGTGCCGCCCCAACGACGCGGGCTACAAGGTCGAGATGACATCCTCGACGGGCTACGGCGTGAGAAAGTACGACAACACCACGCTCGACACCTACTACCGCACGAACACCAACACGGGCTACACCGACGCTCCCATCTACTGGTATGCCGTCATCCTGCTCAACGAGGCTGAGGCCAAGGCTGAGCTCGGCACCATCACGCAGGGCGACCTCGACAAGACCGTCAACCTGCTGCAGGCGCGCGCCGGACTGCCCAACATGACGCTCACCCCCGAGGCCGACCCCGCCAACAACATGGGCGTGAGCAACCTCATCTGGGAGATACGCCGATGCCGCCGATGCGAGCTGATGATGGACAACTGGTACCGCTACTGGGACCTCGTGCGCTGGCACCAGCTTGACAAGCTCGACGGCAACAAGAACGTCAACATCAACCGCGGAGCAAACCTGTCCAACCTGCCTCTTACAAGCGAGGACAAGATCTCACGCGATGCCAACGGCTACATGATTGGACTGACCAAGGTGCGCACCTACGACAAGAAGTATTACTTCTATCCCATCCCGACCAGTCAGACCATTCTCAACGACAAGCTGGGACAGAACCCAGGATGGAAATAATCAGCCTCACGGACAAGGACTAATCCATAAGGCATAAGGCCTTACCAACAACACTTAATCCCTTGACCCACTTCGGGCCAAGGGATTTTCTGCTTCTGCGGCACCCGCGCCCACACCTTGGGCAAAACCTGCCTGCTATCGAAGTTTAAACGTCAAAGTCTTGCATTCTATCGAAGTTTTGCCTAACTTTGCGGGGTAATCATGCAACATAATCATAAAACGATAATGCACCTATACATAAGACTGATTACGGCTTTCGGCCTGAGTGCCCTTAGCCTGCTCCCGGCAGGCGCGCAGCGCGCCGACAGCGCAACCGGAGCCATCAACCTTGACACCAAAGCCCTGCAACGTTTCTCGCAAGGCATCAACATCGGGAAAATAGCTGTCGACTCCACTGCCGTCACTGCCGACAGCGTGAGGATTTTCCTTAACGATGCGTTGCAGAACGTGCCGATGCGCCCCGACAACGTGGCTGCCATCAAAAAGGCTATTGCCGACGGACTGCCCTCAGGGCTTAAGGGCAGGAAGCTTGACGTATTTGTCAACGACTGCAGGCTCGAGCGACTCATCCCCGAGTGCTACCGTCCCAAGCACGGCGACGTGGTGAGATTTTCCGCCTTCCGCAACCTGCCGGCCGAGGGACTGGGCAAAAGCCGGTTTGCCATCGTGCCCATCGTGCGCAACACCGACCGCCCCTACACCGTGAAAAACGGACTGCAAAACCGGCACATCGCTCTCTGGCAGAGCCACGGCAAGTACTTTGAGCAGGGCCTGAACCGCTGGGAGTGGCAGCGCGCCCGTCTCTTCGAGAGCGTTGAGGACAAATTCACCCAGAGCTTCGTCCTGCCCTATCTCGTGCCGATGCTTGAGAACGCCGGGGCCTACGTGATGATGCCACGCGAGCGCGACACCAATCCCAACGAGGTGGTGGTGGACAACGACGGTGCCTTGGCCGCATCACCCTACGAAGAGCACAACGGCGCCAGTGCCTGGCACAACGGCGACGGCACAGGCTTCGCCTATCGCCAGAAGCAATACACCGACTTCCAGAACCCATTCACCGACGGCACCTACCGTGAGGCCGCGACCGTGAGGAAGGCCTCCCAGGCCAGTACCGTCACCTGGACTCCCAACATTCCCCAAGACGGCGAATATGCGGTATATGTAAGCTACAAGACGCTGCCCGGCAGCACCGACGACGCCCGCTACACGGTCCATCACAAGGGTGGCGAGACGACATTCTCAGTCAACCAGACCATGGGCGGCGGCACATGGATTTACCTTGGCACCTTCGCCTTTGCCAAGGGAGAGCAAGGCTGCGTGACGCTGAGCAACGTGTCGAAGGAGAGCGGCCGCATCGTCACCGCCGACGCAGTGCGCTTCGGAGGCGGCATGGGCAACATCGCCCGAATGGGCGACGGCGACCACATCAAGCAATATTGCAAGGGACACCGCGACGGAGCCGTAGCCGACCGCAACGCATACCAGCCACGCCTCGACTTCGTGCCGATGACCAGCGGATACCCACGCTACCTCGAGGGCGCACGCTACTACATGCAGTGGGCCGGCATTCCCGACAGCATCTACTCGCCCACCCACGGCGCCAACGACTATACCGACGACTACCGCGACCGCGGCTTGTGGGTGAACTATCTCGCCGGCGGAACCAAGGCCTGCCCCGACGTGAGAGGCCTCAACATCCCCATCGACCTCTCCCTCGCCTTTCACAGCGACGCCGGAACGGTGAGCGGCGACTCCATCATAGGCAACCTCGGCATCTACCAGACCTCACAATACGGCGGGAAATTCGCCGACGGCACCTCGCGCGACCTCAACCGCGACCTCTGCGACCTCGTGCAGACGCAAATCACCAACGACCTGCGCCGTCAGGCCGACCCGAAATGGACGCGTCGCGGCATGTGGAACCAGCGCTACTTTGAGGCCTGGGTGCCGCGCGTGCCGGCCATGCTGCTTGAGCTCATGTCGCACGAGAACTTCGCCGATATGCGCTACGGCCTCGACCCACGCTTCGGCTTCATGGTGGGACGCGCCGTGTACAAGGGCATCCTGCGCTTCATCTCCTACGAATACGCATACCCCTACATCGTGCAGCCGCTGCCGGTGTCGCACTTCGCCGCCACATTCAACAACAAGCGGCAGGCCGTGCTGACGTGGCAGGCAGAGCGCGACTCGCTCGAGCCGACGGCCGACGCCCGATGCTTCGTCGTGTATAAGCGCATCGGCAACGGCGACTTCGACAACGGCACCGTGGTCAGGAAAGCCACCTACACCACCGACATTCCCGCCGACCAGGTGGTGAGCTTCAAGGTGACCGCCCTCAACGATGGCGGAGAGAGCTTCCCTTCCGAAATTCTCTCGGTGGGCCTCAACAGTCAGGCCACGGACAAGCCCGTGCTGGTCATCAATGGCTTCGACCGCCTCAGCGCACCCGACGACTTCAAGAGCAGCGACGACCAGCTGGCCGGGTTCCTCGCAGAGTACGACAACGGCGTACCATATAAGAAACTCATCTCCTATGTAGGCCCGATGAAGGAATTCCGCCGCGCCATTCCCTGGACCCACGACGATGCCTCGGGCTTCGGCGACAGCTATGGCACCTACGAGCGCATCACCGTGGCCGGCAACACCTTCGACTATCCCGCCCTCCACGGCGCCAGCATCATGAAGGCCGGCTACAGCTTCGTCTCCATGAGCCGGGCGGCCGCATGCAGCGACGCGGCCTTGGCCGACACCACCTTCGACGGCCACCGCCTCACCGCGCAATACAGTGCCATCGACCTCATACTCGGCAAGGAGAAGCAGTCAAAATTCGGCCGCCCGGGACTGCATCCGCTTGCTTTCAAGACCTTTGACCTCCCCATGCAGCACCTGCTGCGCGCCTACTGCAAGGCCGGCGGAGCGGTGATGGTGAGCGGCAGCTACGTGGGCACCGACCTCTGGCAGAACCCGTTGGCAAAGGCCAACGAGGCCGACATGCAGTTCGCACGCGACATACTCAAATACCAGTGGCGTGAGGACCGCGCCTGCTCGCTGGGCCAGGTGGCCTACGTCGTCTCGCCATTGGCAGCCGACACCACCTCGCTCAGTTATTACAACAAGCCCAACAGCGAGTCGTACGTCGTTGAGTCGCCCGACGCCATCGACCCGGCCGACGACTGCGCCTACACCGCTTTCCGCTATCCCGAGAACGGCATGTCGGCCGGCATCGTGTTTGGCGGCAACGCCACCGACCGATGGCGCACCTGCGTCCTCGCTTTTCCCTTCGAGGCCATCAAGAGCCAGACCAAGCGAGACGAGCTGATGGGAAAAATATTAGGATATCTCAGAAGCAGTTCCTCCCCATCCAACCCATAAACCCCATCCACCCCATAAACCCCATAAACCCCCACGAAATGAAAATCAGCAGCTGTCTCCTTCTCCTGCTCTGCCTCTTCACCACGCCCGGTGCTCTGGCCTTTGAGCCTTTCCGCTTTGCCGTCGTCACCGACATTCACATCAACGTGAACGCGCAACAGTCCTCAGACGACCTGCGTCAAACCGTGGCGGCCATCAACGGCAACGACAGCATTGACTTCGTCCTTGTGACAGGTGACATCGCTGATGCCGGTGACGGTGCATCATTGCGTTTGGCGCACAAACTGCTGAGCGCACTCCATAAGCCCTGGTACATCATCGAGGGAAACCACGACCAGAACTGGAGCGAGAGCGGATGCATGGACTTCATCAAAATCTTTGGTTATGAGCATTTCACCTTTGTGCATAAGGGTGTACGCTTCATCGGCATACCTACTGGTCCAATGATGAGAATGGCGATGGGGCATGTAGCGCCGGAGGACATTGCTTACGTCAAGGATATTCTCAGCAAGAATAGTGATCCCGTGTTTATGGTGACACACATGCCCATGCAACCAGCCGACGTTGACAACTGGTATGAGTTGACCGATGCTATCCGCCCCTACCCCATCGTGGCATTCATCAACGGTCATTACCACCGCAACCTACATTTCACCTACGACGGCATGCCGGGCATCGTCAATGTGACGAATCTTCGAAAGAATGGGCATACGGCTGGACAATACAACATCATCAGCCTCGCGGCAGACTCTATTCGCGTCTATACTCAAAATGTGGGCGACGGTCGTAAGCAATGGCTCGCACTGCCTTTCACATCCAAACACGATGACAATCCTGCTCACTGGGCACCGCGTCCTTCGTATGCCGTAAACACACAATATCCTCAGGTCACTGAGCGTTGGATAACAGACCAAGGTGCGGCTATCTTCTCTTCGCCTGTGGTTGTGGGGAAATGTATCTATGCCGCCGACAATGCCGGGTGTGTGGTTTGCTATGACTCATTTGGCACAAGGCGGTGGACTTATGCCACAGGAGCTCGCATCATCGGCACGCCAGCCATCGGCAAGGGTGTGCTTGTGGCAGGTTCTGCCGACGGTTTCATTTATGGCATCAATGCCAAAAACGGTACGCTTCAGTGGCGCGTCAAGACCGATGCTCCCTGCGTGAGTGCTGTTACCATTGATGACGGCACTGCCTACATCGGTGGCGGTGACCATCGGTTCCGCGCCATCCGTGTGAGCGACGGCACCGTCCTGTGGCAGGCCGACGGCATCAAGGGCTATGTTGAGACACGGCCGCTCGTTACCGCTGGCAAGGTGGTGTTCGGCGACTGGGCCAACACACTCTATTGTCTCGATCGTAAGCGTGGAAAGCTCTTATGGACGTGGCAGCCTCCTCGAAAGACTGACATGCACTACTCCCCAGCCGGATGCTGGCCCGTGGCGGCTAACGGCTGCGTGTTCATCTGTGACCCCGAGCGGGCCATGACAGCCATAGACCTGAACAGCGGGCGACAGTTGTGGCGCACCTACCAGAGCAAGGTGCGCGAGAGTATTGGCCTGTCGAAGGACGGCCGCCGCATCTATGCCAAGACCATGCAGGACAGCATCGTCTGCTATGCCGCCGACAGCAAGGCTCCGCGCGAACTGTGGGCTACCGACTGCGGCTTCGGCTATGAGCATGCCCGCGTGATGCTCGTCGAGAAAGACGGCGTAGTGTTGGCTACCAACAAGGATGGCCTCGTCATGGCCCTCGACGGAAAGACCGGGCGCCTGCTGTGGAAACACAAGACGGGAAACACGGTCATCAACACGGTCGTCCCCATCAGCCACCGCATCGTGTTTACCAGCGAGGCCGGTAAGGTAGGGGAGCTGGATGTCGCGATGTGACGAGACAAAGTTGCAATAGCGTGAGGAGACTCTACGACTGGTATCAGAGTACATTGAAATAGCCCGAGGCCATGCTCAGCGCGGCAGGGCCTCGTCCGCGGCGGGTGAGGTGGCAATATCTATCCGCCGTGAATGCTTCAGCAACGAGTCGGGCAGGAACCATCCTTTCAGCCGGGTGCCGTCGCAGGTCACCGACACGATGCGCCGTCCCTCTCCGCGGCGCCTGATGACGACGCGGGCTGACGGCAGGCGGAGCCTGATGCTGCGGAACAGCGGAACTGTGACAATATACTCGGGGTCAGCGGGCGAATAAGTGTAGAGGCCTATGGCGTTCAGCACAAACCAGGAGGACATCTCGCCGGCATCGTCCATGCCGGCCAAGGCCAAATGGTCGCTGCCCATGCCATAATAATAGTTCATAATGGAGTCGAGTACTAATTGGGCCTTCGGCTGGCATCCTACGAAATAATACATGTAGGGCTGCGAGTGGCCTGGCTGGTTGCCGTGGCAGTAATTGCCGATAAAACCTGTAAGGTTCTCCACCTCATAGCCTCTCCAAGGCTCCGTGAACAGAGAGTCCAGCTTCATCTCCACGGCCTTGGGGCTGGGATAGAGTGACACCACTCCCATCGGGTCATGCGGGGCATAGAACAGTTGCTGCCACGCGTTGGCCTCACGGAACTGATAAGCGAAATAGGGATAGTAAGGGTCAAACTGCCGCACCCACTTGCCATTGGCCGTGCGCCCGCGGTAAAAGCCCGTGGAAGGGTCAAACACATTGCGGTAGTTCCGCGCGCGTCGCATCAGCATCGTGCAGTTGGCCGTGTCGCCCACCTCCCTTGCCACGAGGGCGGTGGCGTAGTCGTCATAGGCATATTCGAGCGTCTTGGTCACGGCTGCCTTATACTCATCATAATAAGGCACGTTGTCAGTATCCTTCTCCGCAATCCATCCCTGCCTGATATACTCATCAAGGTAAGGTCGGCCGCCGTGGCCCGGCACGGTGGCGTTTTTCAGCAGCAGCCGGTAGGCGCGCCCCAGGTCGAAGCCACGCAGGCCGCGCAGCCAGCTGCCCGCCACAAAGGTAGAGGCATGGTCGCCGTGGAAGAAGGTGGGCATGTATCCGCCCTGTTTCTCTCCCTTGTCAATAATCGACCGTATTACATTCTGCGCCACCTCAGGCATAAGCAGGCCCAACTGGATAAGCTTATTGCGGTAGTCGTCCCAGAACGAGGGATTGGTGTAATAGTCGAAGTGGCCATTGCACACCTTTCCATTGACATCCGTGTAATCGCCGTTGACATCACTCCGCAAGGCCGGCCAGAGCATGGAGCGGTAGAGGCACGAATAGAACAGGCGCCGCTGCCGCTCCGTGCCGCCCTTGACGCGCATCATGCCGAGCAGACCTTCCCACGTGGCATCGGCCTCACGCCTAACCTGGCCAAAGCCCTTGCTGCCAATCTCAGCCTCGAGATTACGCCGCGCGCCCTCTACACTGACAAAAGAGAAGCCAATGCGCAACTCAAGCACACGGCCCCGGCCGCCGAAATCGACCACACTCACGGAATGTTTTTTCCCATGCACCTGTGAGATGGCATCAACGGGCTGGTTGCTGACGGCATAGAAATAGATCTTCCCCTCACCATCCTGGCATCCCGAGAAGGCATACGCGCCAGCCTTTTGCAAGTCCCATTGGCCTACATGTCCGTTGTTGCGCGTCATGTCGGCTATGAGCCGGTGACGGTCACCCGGACTGAAAGTGTAGCGGTGGAAGGCGCATCTCAAGGTGGTCGTCAGCTCCGCCATGATGCCGTATCTCTGCAGAAACACCCGATAATAGCCCGGATGAGCCTCCTCATTCCGATGGCTGAACGGCGAGGCATAGTCGTCGGCATCAACCTTGGCGGCATTAGTGGGCAGCAACGGAACGTGCAGGAGGTTCCAGTGGCCCTTGTTGGTATGGGCAAAGCCATAGATACTGTTGTCCTCATACTGATAGCCGGAGCCACTGTGGAACATCGTCACCGGACTGGCCTGCACCATGGCGCAAGGCAAGGCCGCGCCCGGAAAGGTCTCGCCTCCCCAGGTGCGGCTTTGGCGGTGGCGCACATAGTGCAGGTCCTGCTCACTCCACAGCGTGGCCGTACCCAGAAACGGATTGACGTAGCGCGTCAGACTGCCCGCACTGGCAGGCAGAACGACCCACAACAAGAACTGCAATAAGCTATCTCGATATTTCATCCTTATCATTTATAATTCTCCTAATTTTTCTGGAAGCGCTCAGACAGCCGCGCCAGCGCCTTATTAATATGGTTCTCGACCGATGTCATTGAGATGGCGAGGCGTGCGGCAATCTCTCTGGTCTCAAGTCCCTCTATCCTCGACAGACGGAATATCTGCCGAGTGCGCTCTGGCAGTCCGGCCAAAGCCGTGTCAATGTCGTGGCGCAAGTCGTCCACGAGCATGGCATGGTCGGCATCGCCATACAAGTCAATCACATACAGGCTCTCCCATCCCCTTGACACCGTGTCGAGCCGGTCAAAGGGTATGAGAGACGAATGCTTGAGATGGTTCAGGCATCTGTTGCGAACCATGGTGAAGAGCAGGCCGGAAAGGTTGACGTCACGCAGATGGGCGCGGCGCATCCATATATTGACAAAGCAATCCTGAATGATGTCGCCGGCCACATCGTCACTGCCTACGAACGTCGAGGCATAGCTCAGCAGCCTGGGCGCATAACGCCTATAAAGGTATTCGTAGGCGCGGCTGTCGCCCGTACGAATACCTTTCATCAGTTCCTTGTCAGAATTATAATCGCTTGACATGCTATCCTTTCTGACTGCAAAATTACACTTTTTAAGGCAAATGGTAGCGGCTCCCTTCTATTTTAATTCTGCCGATGGGCCTCATAATAGGCTTTGGCCTCCATGAGCGTGCAGCCGCTGGTCATTGCCGTCAGCTGCGTGGTGCCCAAGACCGGCGTAGTCCAGCTGGGGCCGAACAGCAGGTCGGTCTTGTTCACCCCACGTCGCCACAGCACCTCAGCATTGTTGTTGAGGAAGGTGACAAACTTGTTGCGGTAACTCTTTTCCAGATTGTCGTCCAGGACCAGCTGCACGAAATATCTCATGAAGATGCCTTTGAACAACGCCCCGTCGCCGTCGCCCTCATTGCGCAGCACGTTGTTGCCCGTGTCAATCATCGAGCTGTTGGTGATGGCATAGTAAGCAGTCTTGCGCGCGTCGTTGAGGTAGCCCGGCTCGCCGGTAATCAGGTAAAGTTCGTGGGCAGCCCCCAAGAACGTACCCTGATTATAGCTCAGCGTCAGTGTCGCCAGCTCCCCGGTGTTGGCATTGAGGTTGTCATAGACGGCTCCTGTGGCCGGATTGTACAGATTGGCTTTCTCCCAGTCATAGATGCGCTTGGCCCAATCCAGATAGTCGGCCTGCTTGGTGACCTCATAGAGCTTGGCAGCCAACAGGGCCGCGGGGCCGTTTGAGCAGGCGTTCTTGCTCCAGAGATGGCCGGTCGCCTCCCACGCGATACCGCCGCCACCCTGGTCGTTCCAGCCAGTCTTCACCCACTCAAACAAGTCCTTGGCCACATCCAGGTAACGGGTGTCATTGGTAGCGCCATAGAGCCTCATCATCGTGAGGCCTATCCACTCGCTGTCGTCATAGTAACTGTTGCGATATCCATGATTGCGGTCGGAGAAGTTCACGGCCTTGATGCCCTCCAGCCACTGGTCAAACAAAGCCGAGTATTTCTTGTCGCCAGTGCGCAGATAAGCATCCACGACCACGTCCATGGCATGCGCCTGCGGCCAGTAGCCCGGGTCGGTGCCATTGTCAAACTCATCGGCATTATAGACGAAGTAATGGGAACTGGTATTCCAGAAACGGGCGATCAGCGCGTCTGTCGAGCTGTCGGCCGCCGCTTGCCAGTCAATGCGGCTTTGCCCATCGTCATAGGTGTACTCATCCTCGATGGAGCACGCCTGCATGATTACCATGCCGATTGTCAGCACGGCAACCGTCCAAAGAATATGCTTCATTTCCTTAGCCTTTAATCATTCTACTTAGCCAATTCCACGGTATGCGTATAGGGGCCGTCAGCATTGAGATAGACGGTGAAGGTGGTATTGGCACCGTCAAACTCGTCGTTGAGCTTCCACTTATTGTCCCACTGCGACACGGGCCATTGCTGCATGTAGTAGTATGAGGGGTCGGCGCTGCTGCCCGGGTTGCTGTCGAGCGAGGGATTGGTGGGTCCCCAGTGCATAGTGGTCTTGGTGCCGTCCTTGTCGGTGACCATCTCAAACTTGTAGCGCTGGTCACGGCCCCAGCTTTCCTGCTTGAAAGTGGTCTTGCCCGTTCCTTTCCAAATGCCATTGCCCTGATACTCCAAAGGTATCTCCACCCGGTTGGAGGGACTGAAGAACCATCCCATGCTCTCCACCTTCGCCATGGTGACCGTAGCAATGTTGAAGTCGATATTGATGCGATAGACAGCCGTCTCGGGTACGGTAGCCGTTGCGGTGCCGGAAGTGCTTTCCTTGAGCAGCGTGCCGTCGGTATAGAACAAGCGGGCGTCATCAGCCTTGGAACTGATGAACTGATAGTTCTTTCCGGCTTCCAGACGGGTAAAGATCTCATATTCGCCACTGGCCGGCGACGAGAAAGCAAGGGCCTTTGACCTGTCGGTGCCGCCTTCGCTGCCCTCGCCCGTAATAAACAACTGCGAGGGTATCTCGGAGAAGCCCAGCAGTCTGGTGATGGTCAGCGTGCGTACCACATCCGACGTCTTCTGCACGATGCCCCGCGACGAGCGTACGGTCCATATCACCGATCCCGTCTCGCCGCTGCCCAGACCGGCCAGCTGGGCAACCTTGTCAAGCGTCTTGTGGGTTATCGTCGCATAGGAGCGCGCACCCACCTCGTCAGACGTCACGGAATAAATAGGCGAGGAGAAGTCGCCGCCAACCTTGTCGAACAACACCTCATACTGAGGCGCGTTTCCGTCGGCGGCAAGGGCGTCGGACCACTCAAAGAACACTGAGGCCGTGGCCGAGGAGAGCAACGTCACCGAGGCTTTGTCCACAGGTGAGTATAGTTGCTTGACAGCTGTCACATCGACATCCTTGTATTCCATGTCTGAAGTGCACGATGCGCCAAGAAGCAGGACGCAGAGCGCAAGAAACATTGTATAGCTTAGTCTTTTCATTGCTTTATTGTTTTATTGAGAAAAGAAGAATTCTTTTATTGTAATTGATTGAATAGGAAATTAGTTGGAATAGCCCGGATTGTTGGGCTTGAGATTTGGATTGATGTCCATCTGTGACTGGGGAACCGACCACAGATAGTCTTTTGACTCCTGGAACTTATAGTTGTCGAGCTTGATATAGCTGTTGTTGGCCGCGAAGCGTGCGCCCCGCACGTATCCGTTGAGATACGTTGTTCCGGCTTTCCACCGCTTGATGTCAAACCACCGCAGTCCCTCAAGAGCCAGCTCCGACCGGCGCTCGCGCCTCAGCACCTGCCTCATGCTGTCCTGCGACACGGCAGGATAGTCCAATGCCTTTGCCGCGGTAAATCCGGCGCGCTGGCGAATGGGCCCTACCGTCGCGTTCCAAACGTCGGCCGTCATCTTTCCCTGCTCGTTCATTGCCTCGGCATACATGAGCAGCACGTCAGCATAGCGCATGGTGATGATGTTGATGGCCGACACGATACCGGGCTCGTGCTTGGAGTCGAAATACTTGCGCACGTAATAGCCCGTGCACGACTGGTTGGCCGTAGGGCCCTGGTAGGCATCGGTCTTGTCGGTGGAATTGGGGCTGGTGTGAATGACCACTCCCGTGGAGCCATCGTCCACATTGGCGCTCCAGTCGTAGCCATCGTAGATGACGGTGGCCGTAAGCCGTGGGTCACGATTGCGATAGGGATTGTCCTCACTGTAAAGCGGCGACTCCTCTATCGTATTGCCGTCGATGGCCAGATAATTGTCAACAAGGCTCTGTGTGGGGGCCGTGCTGCTTACGCGTCCTCTCTGTGACAGCGGGCACATGTCGAGCATGTCTTGCCAGGTGCGCACCTGAGGCACGTAGGCCACATCGAGAATGACCTCAGAATTGTACTCATTGGCCTGCTCAAACAGTCCGCTGTAACTGGGGAACAAGGCATAGTTGCCATATTTTCCGCTCATGAGCTTCTGGCAGCAGCTCTCCACCTGGCTCCAGTCACTGTCGTAAAGATAGACGCGGGCCTGCTGCATGAGGGCCGCGCCCTGGGTGATCTGGCCGCGTTGGCTCTTGTCGAGCTCGTCGCTGGTCGGCAGATAGGGCAGCACGTCGTCGAGCTCTTTATGTATCCATTCGATGATTTCCGCCCTTGGCGTACGGGCAATGGTGCGGCTCTGAGCCAAGGTGATGTCTGTGGTGAAGAAAGGCACGTCGCCATAGAAATTGGTGAGCCTGAAAAAGAGCGAGGCCCTGATGAAGCGGGCCTGCGCCTTCATGCCATTCCTAAGCTCGTCAGTGGCCGGCAGGTCATCAATATGCTCGAGGAAGACATTGCAGGTTTTGATGCCTCCGTACAGGTTGGCCCACTCGCTGGCAAAGATGCCGGTTGAGGCATCGGCAATGCCGTTGCGTATGACGCGCTGGTCGGTGAAGGCGCGTCCCTGGAAGAGATTGTCGCTCAGCCGCTCGTCGTCCCACATCTTTCCTGCACTGTAAAGCTGATTGTAGGCCATGTTGAGCATATACTGTGATTTCTCTATCGATGTCCAAAAGTTACGGTCGGTGTAGCTGTTGGTCGGCTCGTTGTCCATGCCGTTGCAGGCAGCCAATGTCAACAGCCCTATGGCAAAGGCCATGCCGTATCTGAATAGTTTTATCATGTCTTTAAGCGTTTACGAGTTAGAATTCAATGTCGAGGCCGAAGCCGTAATATCGCAGCGTAGGATAGTTGCGCGCGCTGTTGGACCAGTTGTTGGCCATGTTGTTGCCAAACTCCGACGACTCTGGGTCAACAAAGGAGTTGTGGCTGAAAGTGAGCAGGTTTTGTCCGGTGACATAAGCTCTGACCTTATCCAGTCCGACGGCCTTTGACCACGACTTCGGCAAGGTGTATCCCAAGGTGATGTTCTTCAGGCGCAGATAGGCTCCATTGAGCAAGTAGAAGTCGGAGGCCTGCCGGAAGTTGTTTGCGCTCGATGTTGAGCCGGGTGCCGACAGCCTCGGGTATCTGGCATCGGTGTTGGTGGGCGTCCAAAAGTCCAGCTGATGCTTGAAGATGACATAAGAATAATTGGAATGGAACGGCTCCATGAGCTCGCCTCTCACCATCATGTCACGCTTGCCCACGCCCTGTGCGAAGAGGCTGAAGTCGATGCCTTTCCACTCTACGGAATAGGTAAAGCCGAAGGTGTAGCGGGGGAAGGCGTTGCCAAGGATATACCGGTCTTTAGAGTCGATGATGCCGTCACCGTTGCGGTCGACGAACTTCAGGTCACCGGGCTGCACCGTGACACCTACGGGCAATGCCGAGGCCTCTATCTCCTCATAGTTCTTGAACATGCCGTCGGTCTTGTAGCCATAGTAGGAACCCAACGGCACACCTACACGCTTGATGAAGTAAATCTCGTCGGCCCCTGTGATTTGCTCTCCCTCGGGAAACTTCTCAAGCTTGTTGAACGTGTCGGCGATATTTCCGGAGAAGGTATGATGCCAGGCCCCGTGGTTGAGGTGATAGGTGAACGAGAACTCCCATCCACGGTTGCTCACCTCGCCAAGGTTGGCCATGCTCTGACTTGTGCCAAACACTGACGGCACGACTGGTTTCATCAGGATATCGACCGTACGCTTGTAATAGTAATCAAACGAGAAGACCAGCGCGTTGTGGAGGAGCGTGGCGTCGAGGCCCAGGTTCAGCGTGCGGGTCTTTTCCCACTTCAGGTCCTCCGAGCCCAACGTAAATCCCGCGCCGGTGACCGGCTGGTTGTCGAAGGCATAAATGTTGGAATACATATTATAGGTGGTGTACCGGTCATAGGTGCCAATGGTCTGGTTGCCCAGCACGCCATAGGAGCCACGCAGCTTGAGGTCGCCCACCCGCTCCTGATAGCTCTTCATCCACGGCTCGGCAGAGATGCGCCATCCCAACGAGAGTGAGGGGAAGAAGCCCCAGCGGTTTTTCGAGGCGAACTTTGATGAGCCGTCATAGCGGAAGCTGAACTCCGCATAATACTTCTCATCATAATTGTAGCCGGCACGGCCAAGCACCGAGGTGATGCTGGTGCGCGTAGTGTTCTCGGGTGTCACCGAGCTGCCGCCTCCAATGGTTATCTGGGAGTTGTCGCCGCTCGACGTACCCAGGTCCTCATTGGGATAATCGACACGTATCTCATTGGCCGTTGAGGTGAACGATTCGTTTGTCGCGCCAAGCAGCCCACTGACATTGTGACGGCCAAACGATTTCTTGTAGTCAAGCAGCAACTGGGAATTGAGCAGATAGGAGTCATAGTTCCAGTCGTCGGTATAATATTTCTCGTTGGCATAGCGCGACGGCTTTTCCTGGTCGGCACTGTTATAGTATGGCACGCGATGGGTGCGGGTGTAACGGTGCTGCCCGCCGACATCCACTCCGAACACGCCGCGCAGCTTCAGACCGTCAAAGAGCCGCACCTCGGCATTGAAGTTGGCCACAAAGTCATTGTTGCGGTACTTGTTGGTACCTCCCTCGCGAAGGCTTCCGAGGGGATTGAACTCAGACAGGACATTGTTGAGCAGATATTTCCCGTCCTGCTCCATGCGGTAATAGTAGTAAGGCGGCACGCG
This sequence comes from uncultured Prevotella sp., assembly GCA_902497035.1. Classification (GTDB taxonomy): domain Bacteria; phylum Bacteroidota; class Bacteroidia; order Bacteroidales; family Bacteroidaceae; genus Prevotella. Next base: position 5,690 of record CABVDL010000034.1, on the reverse strand, counting down.
CTCGGCGTCGATCTCGAGACTGGAGCCCGTCGTGCTGAGACTGTTGTTCCTGGTAAAGGCCATCAAGGCCTGCAGCTTGACGGGGCCGAGCTCCGTGGTGAGGTTGGAGCGGACATTGTAGCGCTGAATGCCGAAATTCTTGTTGCCCACATAGTTGCTCTCCTGATTATAATAGCCCACCGACACCATATATGTGGTTTTGGCACTGCCGCCGGTAACGCTGACGTTGTGGTTCTGCTGCAGGGCGGTGCGGAATATCTGGGGCAGAAACCAGGACTCCTCTGAGCGGTGGTTGTAGAGGTCGCGGATCTGCTCTGGCGTGAACTCCGGCGACATGCCCGAATTCATCAGTGCCACGTTCTTCAGCGTGGCGTTCTGATAGCCGGCCACCGGCGTGAAGAGTATGTCCGGGTCCTCCCATCCGACGGCAGTGGTCAGCCTGATGTGGGCATCGGTGTTGACGCGTCCCTTCTTGGTGGTGACAAGTATCACGCCATTTGACGAGCGGGAGCCGTATATGGCGGCGGCACCTGCGTCCTTGAGTATCGAGATATTGTCGATGTCGTTTGGGTTGAGCTCGTTGAGCGCCCCGTCGCTCGACACCAGTCCGTCGATGACAATCAGGGGCGAGTTGCTGTTGGTGGTGCTGATGCCTCTGATATTGAGATTATTGTTTTCGCCGTTGGGATTGTAGCTTTTGCGCTGGATGATAAGGTTGGGCGCGGCACCCTGCAGGGCCTGCGTGACATTGGCCACCGGCCGGTCCTCAAGCATGTCGGAGCGCACCTGATCCACGGCGCCAGTGATGCTTCTGCGCGTAGCCGTGCCGTAGCCGACCACCACCACCTCGTCAAGGGCCTGCTGGCTCTCCTGCATGGTGATGCTCACCCTCTGGCGGCTGCCCAAACTCACTTCTTGGTCGTTGTAGCCTATATAGGACACGCGGAGCATATCATTGGCAGGCACCATAATCGTAAAATTGCCGTCGATGTCGGTAACCGTGCCGGCCGACGTGCCGGCCGACCTGACAGCGACGCCAATGAGCGGCTCGCCGGAACTGTCGGAAACATGTCCCGTCACAAGGTGTTTCTTGTCACCGACCGTAGAGCTTTTCTGTTGCGGCTTGCGCGGCCCGGCCGTCTTGCGGATGGTAACGATGCCTCCTTTCACTTCATAGTCAGCCTCATTGCCGAGAACCGTGGCAAGAACCTTTGTAAGGGGTGTTTCCTTGAAATTGGCCGTTACCCTGCGCTTCACGTTAAGGTCTGAACTGCGATACACAAACGACAATTTCGTCTGCCGCTCCACTTCCTTAAGCACAGTCTTTAGCGGAACATTCCTAAACGTCTTGGTCACAGTCTGAGCCCTTAGGCCGACTCCACCCGCCAACATGGCTGAGACAAGTAGAAACCGGCCCAATAGCTGTTGGATGTTGCTTTTCATACTGTTGGTTTTTGAGTTAATTTATTTTGGTTGATAATTGTCAATCTTGCTCTTAGGTCAGCAAGCGTCCTCGCCCATTGGCTCCCGCCAATAGGCCTCCGGCGTGAAAAAGGGCAAGTCCCTCATCGGCTACTGCCCGCCCGCGCCGGCGTAATGTAGATGTCGCGGGCGCGTCGCACCACCTTGATGTCCATGACGCGCTGCAGGGCCGACATCACATCGTCGATATTGCTCTCCTGATGGAGATGCATGGTGATGCCAATGCCGAGGAGCGAGCGGTCGGCAACATGTATGCGCACCCCGTACTGCCGGGAAAGCATGCGTATCAAAGTGCCGAGAGGCATGTCGTCGGCCTCAAGACATCCCTCCACCCATCCAAGGTTGTCAGTGGGGAACTGGCCGGATGACAAGCGGCGGCGCGCCTTGTCATAGCTTATCTGGTCGCCCGGCCGCATGACCAGCGTCGTGTCGGGGAACTGCAATTCCACCTTGCCCCTGTAGAGCCGGACGGTGGACGTGGCCTCGTCATCGTAGGCGGAGATGTTAAACTGGGTTCCCCTCACCACAATGTCGAACGCCGGGGTGGTGACGACAAACGTTTTCCCCGACCGCTTGGTCACATCGAAGAAGGCCTCACCCCGCAGCCACACATGGCGGTCGGTCAGCAGGAAATGGGTGGCGTATCTCACCTCCGAGTTGGCATTGAGCGTGACGCGGGAGCCGTCAGGCAGCACGACATCAGTGCGTCCGCCATTGGGCGTGCGGCAGACCACATAGCTCTCCTGGCGCATGAGCCACGCCGTGGCCGCGATACACGCAACGGCTATCACCGAGGCCGCCACGCTCCACAGCGTCCGCCAGCTGAAACGCCCACGGTCATTCTTTTCCTCATGGTCAAAGGGTATGAGCTTCTCAAGGCTGTCCCATCCGGCCTGTACTTCCGGAGTCTCGTCGTGGGTCGCCATCCACTCTTGCTCCCATTGGGCGAGCAGCGCTGACCGGCCGGCGGCTCCGTTGACGTATTGGAACAGCCGCTCGCCGTCTGCCTGGCTGATCGTTCCTCCAAAATAGGAGAAAGCTAACCGTTTATACTCGCTTGTCTGTCTGTCGGCATTCATATAGTTGTCTCTTTAATGATAAAACAATCTGGCGGAGCCAAATCCAACCTCAGAGTCTTTTATTCTCACACATGCTTTTTCATTTTTCCGCGCGCCTTATCTCAACGCCTTATCTCAGCCGCACGCTAAACACGTAGCGGCCTGAGGGCAGCTCACACGAATAGCCATCGTTTGAGAGCCGGGGAGAGGAGACGTGGCGGCGTCCGGCCGTCACGGCCACCGAGGCGATGTCGGAACGGTCAAGGGTGAGCGTGGCCGTGCTGTTGGCAGGCACCACGGCCGTATATTCCACGGTCTTAGCGTCTTTCCATCTCCATTCCGACACTATCTCGCCATAAGGAGAAGTGTGGCGTGCCCCGAAGTGTGGCTCTTGCCTCACGAAGTGCGGCCTGAGCCTGACATGGGCGAACCCGGGCTGCCGGTCGTCGGGGAAGATGCCTGCCAGCCCCTTGTAAAACCAGGCTCCTATCTCACCATACATAATATGGTTGTAGGAGGCGTCGCGCCCCTGGTCGATATTCCAGTTCTCAGTGAGCGTCGTCTGGCCGCGCCTCAGCCAATAGCCCCACGAGGGATAGGTGTCTTTGGTGGCCATGGCGTAAGCCAGGTCGGCGTAGCCGTTCTCGCTCAGCGCGTTCAGCACCGCCTTGGTGCCGAGGATGCCGCAGTCTATATGGCCGTCGTGCGCCCTGACGTTCCTGGCCAAGGCGTCGGCCACGCGCTGCCGCATGGTGTCAGGCACGAGCCCCCAGTAGAGGGGCATGCTCAGCTCCGTCATGGTGCCGTCGGCATAAAGGCCGGTGTCACGATGCAGGAACTTGGCGTTGACGGCCTCGCGTATGGCGGCGGCCAGCGCGGCGTAGCGCGCCGCGTCGTCGGCATGACCCAGGACAGCAGCCACTCGCGAGAGCAGGCGGACATCGGTGTAATAGTAGATTGACGAGGTGAGCTCCACGTTCGACTGCGTCTTGACGGGCACCCAGTCTCCACGTCCCCACGAGGTGACGTGCGAGGGATTGCACTCGTCGATGAAGTCAACGTAGTCTTTCATATTCTGGTAGCAGTCGGCCAGGCATCGTGTATCGCCATAAAACAGATAGAGGTTCCAGGGAATGAGCACGATGGTGCTGCTCCAGTCGATGAAGTTGCGTTCTCCAAAGCCCCAGCCGTCGGTGGGAATGATGTCGGGCAAGAGGCCTCCCCGCTGGGTGTCGCGGTGGTCGGCCATCCATTTCTCATAGACGGCGATGCCGTCGAAGGAGTAGAGGCCGGTCTGGCATGCGAGGTGCGCGTCACCCGTCCATCCGTTTTTCTCGCGCTGGGGGCAGTCAGTAGGATAGCCCATAAGGTTGGAGAGATAGGAGTAGTCGGTGGCATGAGCCAGCCCCGTAACCATCTCACTGGCCGGAGATACCGTTCCCACGCGCTGTACGTCGCTGTGGACAAAGTGTGCCGTCAGCGCGTCACTGGTCAGCGACAACGGTTGGGACGAGCGCACCTCCGCATAGCGGAAGCCCTTGTAACTGAACATGTTTGTAAACTCGTCCTGCGACCCGCTGAGTATGAATACGTCGCCTTGAAAGGGATCGTTGATGCTGTCGCCCCGATAGAAATAGTCGATGTTGGCCTGGTCGAGATGTCCATTGGGCAGGAGCTTTTCTCCATAGCGCACCACCACCTTCGTGCCGCGCGGCCCCTGCAGCCGTATAGTGGCCGTTCCCGACATGTTTTGCCCAAAGTCAAACAGGCAGTCGGCGTCTGACAGACGGGTCACCTTCACGGGAGCGAGGTCGCGCGTGGCTCTGATTGGAGGCATGGCCTGCGCCACGATGTTGCGTGTGGGGAAGTCGCGCGCCACGGCCGGCTCCCATCCGGCACCGCCGCCAGGCAGGTTCCATCCCGCATGGCCGAGGGTGAAGTCGTAGTGCTCGCCCGTATAGATATTGTTATAGACCAATGGTCCCGTCGATGTTGTCCACGTGCCGTCGGTGCTGACGGTCTCCACGGCGCCATCGTCGTAGCAGATGCGCAGGTCCATGCAGAAGCCGGGTCGCCTGCGCCATTCGGCATTCTCAAACCCCCACACGGCATGGGCCTGATGGTTGTACCAGCTGTTGCCCAGCACCACGCCGATGGCATTGTCACCCGTCCGCAGGCAGGAGGTCACGTCGTAAGTGGTGTAGAGCAACCGCTTGTTGTAAGTGGTGTAGGCCGGGTCAAGGAAGTGGTCGCCCACGCGCGACCCGTTGAGCGACAGCTCGTAAGGGCCGGCACTGGTGATATAGGCACGGGCGCGGACAATGCGGCGGGCCACGCGAAACTCCTTGCGAAAGTAAGGGGCCGGACGGAAAGCCGTGAAATGGCGGTCGCTAATCCAACAGCCTTGAAGCTGGCCGGGCTGCATGAGTCCCATCTCAAAACTGGCCACCGGCGAGCTTTTGGGGCCGCGTCCGCCGGTGACGGTCTCCACACGCCAGTAGTAACGCGTAAAGGGTTGCAGGGATTTGCCTGCATAGTCGGCACGCTGACTGGCTGAGGCCACATTTCCCGTGTCCCACATATCGCCACGGCCAGCCGCGACGTTGGCCGAGTCAGTTCCCACCACAATACGGTAGGACCGCTGCGCGACGCCGTAGCCGCGGGAGTCGTCGGTCCACGACAGGCGCGGACGGGAGTCATCGATGCCCAACGGATTGTGCAGATAGTCGGTGAGCAGGCTCGCGGGACCGGCCATGAGGCGAAGTCCGCCGACAAGCAGCATTGACAGTGCGACGCATCGGGAAAACGGCTGACGATGACCTTTGAGGCAGGCCGGTATGAGATTGGGCATGGAATACATTTTGGGATATTTAAGGGTTTTGATAATCTTCTGTTCAATCATATAACAATGATGGCCTCTCAAATCCAACCTCGCATCAGATTTTTTCTCTCGAGTGCCAAGAAAGCGGGTCAATTCTCTTGCAGAGGCCGTTCATTTCGCAGCGAATATCAAGAATTAAACACAATAGGCTTCTATATAACTAAATAACGTGAGTTCGATGAATTTAGAACAGAGTAAGTTGACGGTCAATGGAACGTTCAACGGCAATGGAGGGCTTCTTTGGGAAAAAGCAATATGCAGCCAAGGCT
>CABVDL010000033.1 GCA_902497035.1 uncultured Prevotella sp. | reverse complement strand
AGCAATCTGCTCGGACGCAAGAACATCTATGGCTACCGTGGCGGCAAGCCCATCACCAATGGCTCCGACCGCTTCTTTTATATCGGAATATTTGTTTCACTAAAAAGTAATAAAGCTTATGACATCGCAAATTTCTAAGGCACTGGCCTCCGTCGCCTGCCGCCGCATGACAATCCTCGTCCTCCTCGTTGTGTCTCTCCTCAGTCTCCACGCTCAGCAGAGTCAGCCCACGATGGAGCAGCAACTCGCCGCACTGCAACGCTTAGAGGCCATGCAGCCCGACAGCATCCAACCGAAATACCAGCAGGCTGTGCTCCTGCTCGGTACGGTCTGTTCGCAGCCTCAAAGCAGTAAGGTACAGCAGTATATCGATGAGGCCCAGCGCGTGATTCAACGCATCGAAGCGCTGCAGCCCACCAAAGACACCGACCGCTCTGACCTCGCCACGCTCCACGGCTTCTACTACACAGCCATCATCGTGACCAACCCACAGCAAAACGGACCGCGCTACTACCGTCAGGCCCTCGACAGCTTCGACGAGGCACTGAAGCTCAGCCCAAAGAACGCGTTGGCCCAGATGCTTTTAGCAAAGTTCAAGGAAGGAATGGACAGCAGCAAATAAGAGATAACCGATCCAAAAAGTTTCAAGGAATTGCTTGTGTTATCCAACCTGTTTTAATAACCATGCATAGTGCGCAGGAACTTACAAAGAACATGTATGCTATCAGCTACATTCATGCCGCTACGCCCACAAGAATGAAGTTGAACGACAATAGAAAAGAGGGTGAGACACAAACAGTTGTGCCACACCCTCTTTCTTTATTGCCATTCACTTCGGCACGTCAATCATTTACCCGGCGGGCCGAAGTAAGATGTTTACAAATCCCAGCCCACAGCCGATGCGCCAAGCACAGCTGCCGAACTGCCGTCGAGGCTGCTCACGAGGAACTTGGCATGCCCCTTGAAAATCTTCAGGATATGCTCGTCGTAGCTCTTCTTGATGGGGTCCATCAGCAGGTCACCGGCCTTGGTCAGGCCACCGAAAAAGATAAAGGCCTCCGGGGACGAGAAAGCTGCAAAGTCGGCACAAGCCTCACCGAGCATCTCGCCCGTGAACTGATAAATTTCCTTGGCCAGCTCGTCACCCTTTCCGGCTGCCAGACTGACATCGAGCGAGGTGATGTCCGCGGGATTCATATCGCGCAGCAGCGACGGACGGTCGGTCTTCTGCAGCATCTCCCGGGCGGTACGTGCCACACCCGTAGCCGAGCAATAGGCCTCAAGACAGCCCTTGCGGCCACAGCCGCAAGGACGTGCGTTCTCACCACGCACCATGACCACGTGACCAAGCTCACCGGCAAAACCGTCGCAGCCATAAACCACCTGCCCGTTGATGACGATACCCGAGCCGACACCCGTACCAAGGGTAATCTCAATGAAGTTCTTCATGCCACGTGCGGCACCATAGGTCATCTCACCAATGGCTGCGGCGTTGGCGTCGTTAGTCATCTTCACAGGGATGCCAAGCTTCTCCGAGAACATGTCGGCCAAAGGCACAATGCCCGTGTGACCCCAGATCAGGTTGGGAGCAAACTCAATGGTACCCGTGTAGTAGTTGGCATTAGGAGCGCCGATACCCATCGACTTGATTTTGCTGATGCCGCCCACCTGTTCGATAACCACCTGCAAGGCCTCAACGGAGGCGTTGACATAGTCCTCAACCTTTTCGTAAGCCTGTGTCTTGATGGCTGTTGTGGCCTTGATGTCACCACGACTGTCCACAATGCCAAACACCGAATTTGTACCGCCAAGGTCGAGACCTATAACGTAAGGCTTCAAAACTGCTTCTTCCATAATTATTTGTTTTTAGTTTGAAATTGCAAAAGCACTATGCAAAGTTAATAAAACAAATGATAAAACAAGCGTAAAAAAGAATTTTTCACATAGATTAGTGCTTCTGTTATTTAATTTTCGTAACTTTGCCCCAAAGAATGTATTAAAACCATGACACAAGAAGAAGATATCCGCAATGCCGTCAGGGTACTCAATGCCGGCGGCGTCATTCTCTACCCTACCGATACGGTGTGGGGCATAGGCTGCGATGCCACGAATGCCGAGGCCGTGGCCAAGGTCTACAAACTCAAGCACCGAGACGACTCCAAGGCTCTCATCTGCCTTGTCGATTCTGACGCGCGCCTGCAACGATACGTGCGCAACGTGCCGGCAGTGGCCTGGGACCTGCTCGACGCCGCCGTCAAGCCGACGACCGTCATTCTGGACAACGCCGTCAACCTGGCGCCCAATCTGATTGCCGAGGACGGCAGCATCGCCCTGCGCATCACTAAGGAGCCATTCTCCAAGGAGCTGTGCTACCGCTTTCAGAAAGCGCTCGTATCTACAAGTGCCAACATCAGCGGGGAGCCAGCCGCACAAAACTACCGTGACATCAATCCAGAGCTGCTCGACAGTGTCGACTACGTCTGTTGGACACGTCGCCAGGAGCATAAGCCACACACACCAAGTTCAATCATCAAGCTGAAACCCGACGGCGAAGTAAAGATTATCAGAGCTTAGCGATGAGCGACAGTGTATTTCAAAAAGTGCTTGTGTGGCGGCAACACAACATGACCGACCGGCAGGCGACGAGCGTGCTGGCCTTCTTCATCGGCATCTTCGCCTCACTGGCCGCCTATGCCCTGCACTCGCTCATCGGCCTCATCCAGCACCTGCTGACCGACGGCTTCGCAGCCAACTCGGCCAACTGGCTCTTCCTGCTTTTCCCGGTTATCGGCATCTTTCTCACCACCTTATTTATCAAATATGTCGTGCGCGACAACATCTCGCACGGCATCACACGCGTGCTTTACGCCATCTCCACGAAACAGTCGAGGCTGAAGGCGCACAACTGCTGGACATCCATCGTAGCCTCAGCCATCACCATCGGCTTCGGCGGATCGGTAGGTGCCGAGGCCCCTATTGTGCTGACGGGCTCGGCCATCGGATCCAACCTCGGCCAGCTGTTCAAGATGAGCAACCGGCAGCTCATGGTGCTTGTCGGCTGCGGAGCCGCCGCTGCCATTGCCGGCATCTACAAGGCTCCGATTGCGGGACTGGTGTTCACGCTCGAAGTGCTGATGATTGACATGAACATGGCTTCCATCGTGCCCATTCTGATTTCCACCATCACGGCAGACGTGGTGAGCTACATGCTCGCCGGCACGACCACGATGTTCAACTTCCAGATGGATGCCGCATGGAGCGTGGAGCGTGTCCCAGGCACCGTACTGCTGGGCATATTCTGCGGTTTCGTCAGTCTTTACTTCATGCGTGGCATGAACTGGTGCGAAAGCAAATACGCAAAGATGCGCCAGCACCCTTATATCAAGCTTGTCACCGGCGGTCTGCTGCTGAGCATCCTCATCTTCTTTTTCCCCTCGCTCTACGGCGAGGGCTGGAACAGTCTGACCATCCTGCTCAGCGGCAAGACCCAGGCCGACTGGAACCAGATTATGAACGGCTCGCTCTTCTATGGCCATTCCGAACTTCTTGTTGCCTATATCGGCCTGGTCATTCTTACCAAGGTCGTTGCTACCTCCTCCACCAACGGCGCCGGAGGCTGCGGCGGTACATTCGCCCCGTCGCTTTTTGTCGGCGGCTTCGCAGGATTTTTCTTCTCACGCCTATGGAACATCGAGCAGATTGGTGTCTATCTGCCCGAGAAGAATTTCGTGCTGCTCGGCATGGCAGGCGTGATGGCAGGCGTGATGCACGCTCCGCTGACCGGCATTTTCCTTATCGCAGAGATTACGGGCGGCTACCAGCTGTTCGTACCACTGCTCATCGTGGCTGTCGTCAGCGTAATGGTCATCAGCATCTTTGAGCCCCACAGCATCTACGCCATGCGACTGGCGCGCGAGGGCAAGCTCCTCACACACCACACCGATAGAAGTGTGCTGACACTGATGAGCATGGACTCCGTCATTGAAAAACATGTGACCAGCGTCAAACCCGACCTGCCACTGGGTAAGCTCGTCAACGTGCTGTCAAACAGTGATTACGACTTTCTCCCTGTAGTAGATGACTCAGGCCGGCTTTTAGGTGAGATTGACATCACAAAGATACGCCACATCGTGTTCCGCACCGAACTTTATCAGCGCTACAACGCCTCACAGCTGATGACGCCGGTGACCACTTTCCTCTACAACAACGAACCCATGGAGGAAGTGATGAGGAAGTTTGAGAAGAGCAACGCCAACGCCCTGCCGGTGATTGACATCAACAGTCATCTCGTCGGCTACATCTCCCGGCTGCGCATGTACAGCGTCTACCGCAAGATGGTCGCCGACTATTCGGCCGAATAAGGCTGACACGAGTACTTCGGCCGAATTACTCCAGTACTTCAGCGAAGTACTCGGGTAATCAAGGCCGAATTACTCCAGTACTTCACGTGAAGTACGCACTTCCCGAAAGCCGTTACGGACAGGGAAACAGCAAAAAAGTTGGCTGTACGGCAAAGATTTACGCTATAGCATGGCAAGAAATGAAATAAAAGACGTACCTTTGCAGTTCGAATTATGCCGTTTCCTATCCATATAGACCTGCTTGGGCTAATCCTCAAAGGCATGCTTATAGGCATTATTGCCTCCGCTCCAATGGGGCCGGTGGGCATTCTATGCATTCAGCGCACCATCAACAAGGGGCGCTGGTATGGTTTGATAACCGGTGTCGGAGCCGCCTGCAGTGATATTATCTATGCTCTCATCACAGGTCTCGGAATGAGTTTTGCCATGAACCTCATCACCAATCCGACCAACAAGTTCTGGCTGCAGATCGTCGGCAGCGTCATCCTTTCGTTGTTTGGTGTCTATTGCTTCCGCTCCAAGCCCAAGCATCACCTGCGTACAAGCAACAAGGGAAAAGGTACTTATTGGCACAATGGGCTGACGGCTTTTCTCATCACTTTCTCCAATCCTCTTATCATCTTCCTTTTCATGGCAGCTTTCGCCCAGTTGGCATTTGTCATTCCTCACCGGCCGCTTGAGATGTGTCTTGCGTTCACCTCCATCTTTGGCGGAGCCCTGCTGTGGTGGTTTGGCCTCACATGGCTTATTGACAAGATACGTGGAAAGTTTGATGATTCGAGCCTCGTACTCATCAACAAGATTATAGGCTCCATCGTAATCGTGTGCTCTGTCGTAGTGCTCATTGGCACAGTATTCAACTTATATTCCTTTCATTAGGCATTCTCATATCTCATTATCAAGATGTATATCGCCCAACAAATCCGCAAGAAATCCATTGCCGAGTATCTGCTCTACATGTGGCAGATAGAAGACCTCATCCGCGCCTACGGCTGCTCGCTGGCGCGCATCCGACAGGAATACATCAGCAAGTTCGACTATGACGACGACCAGAAGGACGAGGAGGCCGACTGGTTCGGCAATCTCATCCGTATGATGAACGAGGAGGGCAAACGGGAGAAAGGGCACCTGAACATCAACGCGGTGGTGCTGCAGGACCTCAACGACCTGCACAACCAGCTGCTGGAGTCAAACCACTTCCCATTCTACAACGCGGAATACTACAAGGTACTTCCCTATATCGTGGAGCTGCGCAACAAGGGCAACCGCGAGGTCAGTGAGATTGAGACCTGCCTCAACGCGCTCTACGGCATCATGCTGCTGCGCATGGAGAACAAGGAGATATCGCCGGAGACGGAGCATGCCGTCAACGAGATTACCACCTTTGTGGGCATGCTCAGCGACTATTACATCAAGAACCGCGACGAGGGCCTCGACTTCGGCGACAACGAATAAGACACCGCACCACACACAGACACCACACTATGAACAAGCAAATAGAAAGACGCCGCACCTTTGCCATCATCTCTCACCCTGATGCCGGTAAGACCACGCTCACCGAGAAGTTCCTGCTCTTCGGCGGACAGATTCAGGTAGCCGGCGCAGTGAAAAACAACAAGATACGCAAGACCGCCACATCCGACTGGATGGACATCGAGAAGCAGCGCGGCATATCGGTCTCCACATCCGTAATGGAATTCGACTACCTGCCCGAGGGACAGGAGGGCGACCCCTATAAGGTGAACATCCTCGACACCCCGGGACACCAGGACTTCGCAGAGGACACCTACCGCACGCTCACGGCCGTCGACTCGGCCATCATCGTTGTCGACTCGGCCAAGGGTGTTGAGGCACAGACCCGCAAACTCATGGAAGTGTGCCGCATGCGCAACACACCGGTCATCATCTTCATCAACAAGATGGACCGTGAGGGACGCGACCCCTTTGACCTGCTCGACGAGCTTGAACAGGAGCTCCACATCCACGTGCGCCCCCTCTCTTGGCCCATCGGACAGGGCATGAAGTTCAAGGGTGTGTACAACATCTACGAGAACAACCTCAATCTCTTCACGCCCGACAAGCAGCGAAAGACGCAGAAAGTTGAGGTCGACATCACATCGGCCGACCTGGAGCAGCATGTCGGCGAAGACTTTGCCCACCGCCTGCGTGACGACCTCGACCTCATCGACGGTGTCTACCCCACATTCAGCGTCGATGACTATCGCAAGGCTGAGGTGGCTCCCGTGTTCTTCGGCTCCGCGCTCAACAACTTCGGTGTACAGGAGTTGCTCGACTGCTTCGTACAGATTGCGCCAAGCCCCCAGCCCACGAAAGCCGAGGAGCGCATCGTAAAGCCGGACGAGCCTAAGTTCACCGGCTTTATATTTAAGATTACAGCCAACATCGACCCCAATCACCGGTCGTGCATCGCATTCTGCAAGGTCTGCTCAGGCCGGTTCCTGCGCAACCAGCCCTACTATCACGTGCGCCTCGGCAAGACCGTGCGCTTCTCCTCGCCCACGCAGTTCATGGCGCAGCGCAAGAGTACCGTCGACGAGGCCTGGCCCGGCGACATCGTCGGCCTGCCCGACAACGGCATCTTCAAGATTGGCGACACGCTCACCGAGGGCGAGCAGCTGCACTTCCGCGGTCTGCCGTCGTTCTCGCCGGAGCAGTTCAAATACATCGAGAACGACGACCCGATGAAGAGCAAGCAGTTCCAGAAAGGCATAGAGCAGCTGATGAACGAGGGCGTGGCGCAGATGTTTGTCAACCAGTTCAACAACCGCCGCATCATCGGTACGGTCGGCCAGCTGCAGTTCGAGGTCATCCAGTACCGTCTGGAGCATGAATACAACGCCAAATGCCGGTGGGAGCCGGTACACCTTTACAAGGCCTGCTGGATTGAGAGTGACGATGCCGACGAACTGGACAACTTCAAGAAGCGCAAGTATCAGTACATGGCCAAGGACATCGAGGGCCGTGACGTGTTCCTCGCCGACAGCAGTTATGTGCTGACCATGGCCGAGCAGGACTTCAAGCACATCAAGTTCCACTTCACCTCGGAATTTTAGATAACAGGCATCACGTAATCCTTATACTTATAATGCGCATCAGTACAAATCGTCTGATGCGCATTATTTAGTTATAATTGAAACACTGTCAACCGGCTATTCTTCCTTGTGCGACAACCAGTTCTCCATGATGCGCTTCCCCATCGGAGTAAGCACACTTTCCGGGTGGAACTGGATGCCATGAATGTCATACTGGCGATGTTTCAGTCCCATTATCTCACCGTCTGGACTGAGGGCCGTAATCTCAAGGCAGTCGGGGAACCGGTCACGGCTGACCACCCAACTGTGGTAGCGTCCCACCTCGAAATGGCTCGGCAGACCATCGAAGATGTAATCGTTGCCAAAATGCTCGCAGTCGGTGGCCACGCCGTGATAGACCTGCGAGAGATTGACAAGCTTTGCGCCAAACACATCACCGATGGCCTGATGGCCGAGACAGACACCCAACATGGGTTTCTTGCCGGCATAGGTCTTTATAACATCGATCAGCAATCCGGCCTCTGATGGAATGCCGGGGCCGGGACTGAGGATAATCTTGTCGTACTGATTCAATTGGGGTAACTCAAACTGGTCGTTGCGCACCACATCCACTTCGGCTCCCAGCTGCTTCACGAGATGGGAAAGGTTGTAGGTGAACGAGTCGTAGTTGTCTATAATGATAATCTTCATAGCTTTTCCGCTTCTTTTATAGCCTTGACCAAAGCGCCAAGTTTGTTGTTGCTTTCTTGCAGCTCATATTCATCATTGCTTTTTGCGGTCACACCGCTTCCTGCCTGGAACCACAGCTCACCATTGCGGCTGATGAACGTGCGGATGACGATTGCCTGATTGAGGTCACCGTTGAAGTTGAAGCTGCCGATACATCCGCCGTAAGCTCCCCTGTTGTGCGGCTCCATTTCGTTGATAAGCTGCAGTGCCCTCACCTTTGGGGCACCGCTGAGCGTACCGGCAGGGAACGTGTCGATGAACTCCATGAAATGGTCGGCTCCGGGGTCCAGTTCTCCCCGAACACGGCTCACGAGATGGATGACGTGGCTGTAGAACTGCATATCCTTGTAGAACTCCACCTTAACATCATGGCAGTTGCGGCTCAGGTCGTTTCGGGCCAAATCGACCAGCATCACGTGTTCTGCGTTCTCTTTAGGGTCATTGCGCAGAAACTCTGCAGCCTTGCGATCCTGCTCCACGTTGCCCGTGCGCCTTGTCGTCCCGGCGATGGGGTCAATAAAGGCGCTGTTGCCCACGATGCGGTTGTGCGTCTCGGGCGAGGAACCGAAGATGCGGAAACCGCCAAAGTCGAAATAGAACAGATACGGACTCGGGTTAATCGACCTTAGGGCGCGGTAGAGCTTGAAGTCGTCGCCCTCATATTTCTGCACAAAACGTCGGCTGATGACTATCTGGAACACGTCGCCTCGCAGGCAGTGGCGCACGCAGCGGCGCACGTTGGCCTTATGCTCTTCGTCGGTGAGTGTCGATGTGGTCTCACCGATGGCATGGAATCCGTAAGCCTTCACGCCCGTCCGGGCTGCTGCTGACTGCAACTGCTGCAGGTCGTCATCGCTGCCGAGCGTAAGATAATCCATCATGTTGTTGAAATGGTCAAACACGATGATATCCTTGAACAGGAGGTAGAGCATGTCCGGGGCGTCATTACGCTCCATCGTCGTGTCCTTAACGGGAATATTCTCAAAATAGCGTACGGCGTTGGCGGCCGTATAGCCAAAGATACCATAGTACTTACTGCCGTCTCCCACAATGTGGAAAGCCTGCATGAAGTCATTGAAAGCCTTGGCGACAGCCTCCTTGGGCCGGCTGCTGTTTTCCACGGGAACAGCGCGCTCCTCCCTCGTACCATCAGGGAAGAGCATGGTAATGCGGCCATGGCTCACCTGGACGGATGCCATGGGATGGATGCCGATGAAACTCTTAGCATTGTCGTTTCCGTGGTAGTCGGAACTCTCCATGAGCATAGACTGCGGATAGAGGTCACGCAACCGCATATACAGTGCCACGGGCGTGACAAGGTCGCCAAGGACACGACGACACTTGGTGGTATAATTAAAACTTGCCATATTCTCCTGCCATTTCCTTGTTTTTAAGATAAGTCTCAATATCCTTGTCTCCGCGGCCGCTGACCGTAAGCACCACAACATCGTCGGGCTTGAACGACAACTTCCGCAGAGCTGCCACAGCGTGTGCGCTCTCGACAGCCGGTATAATGCCCTCCGTGCGGGTCAGCTCGTAGCCGGCACGGATAGCCTCGTCGTCGTTGATGGCGAGTACTTTCTCACGGCCCGTCTTGGCCAGATAAGCGTGCATCGGGCCGATGCCGGGATAATCAAGGCCTGCGGAGATGGTGAAAGCTTCCTTTATCTGCCCGTCGTCGTCCTGCATCACCAAAGTGCGGGCTCCATGGATGATGCCCTCTGTGCCACAATGTATGGTGGCTGCCGTGTAATCAGTGTTGATTCCGTGACCGCCGGCCTCAGCCAAGACGATGCTCACCCGCGGATCATCGACATAATGATAGATGGTACCTGCCGCATTGCTTCCACCGCCCACGCAGGCAATAAGGTAGTCTGGCCAGTCGCGTCCCTCCTTTTCCTGAAGCTGCCATTTTATTTCTTTTGAGATGATGGCCTGCAGACGGGCTACGATGTCGGGATAGGGATGCGGTCCCATTGTCGAGCCTACGAGATAATAAGTATCTTCGGGATGGCAGCACCAGTCGCGGATGGCAGCCGAACAGGCATCGCTGAGCGTCATGTTGCCCGTAGTCACGGGATGCACCTTAGCCCCGAGCATGCGCATCCGCTCCACATTGGTGTGCTGACGCTCCACATCGGTCTTGCCCATAAAAATCTCACATTCCATACCGAACAGCGCACACACCGTGGCTGTGGCCACACCGTGCTGGCCGGCACCGGTCTCGGCGATGATGCGCGTCTTGCCCATCTTTCGGGCCAAAAGAATCTGGCCGACCGTGTTGTTGATCTTGTGGGCGCCGGTGTGGTTGAGGTCCTCACGTTTGAGATAAAGCCTGCAGCCGTAGCGCTCGCTCATGCGACGGGCATAATAGAGCGGTGACGGACGGCCTACGTAGTCCTTTAACAGTGCATAGTACTCATCCTGAAACTCCTTTGAGTCAAGCACTTCCTTATAACGGTCCTGCAGGTCGTGCACACATTTATATAATATCTCCGGCACGTAAGCACCGCCATAAGGTCCGAAAAATCCTTTCTTGTCTGCTTCCATAGTGTTTAATGCTTTAATGCGTCCGTTAATGCGTCAAGAGCCTTGTCGGCATCACGTGTCTCGTTGAGCAGGGTTACAAACTTGCTGCCAATGATGGCACCGGCGGCGTTTTGCTGCGCGCTTTCCAGCGTCTGTCTGTTGCTTATGCCGAAACCAATCATGCGCGGATTGCGCAGGTTCATGGCGTTGATATGGTTGAAATAAGCTATCTTCCTGTCGTTGAAACGCTGCTGCGCACCGGTTACACTGGCCGAGCTCACCATATAGATGAAGCCGTCGGTGTTGTCGTCGATGAAGCGGATGCGGTCGTCGCTGGTCTCTGGGGTAATCATCATGATGACGCGTATGTCGTATTTGTCGGCAATGGGTTTCACCACCTGCTGATAATCGTCAAAGGGCAGGTCGGGAATGATGGTTCCGGCGACCCCGCACTCCACGCAGCTCTTGAAGAAAGCCTCGATGCCGTAGTGCATGATGGGATTGAGATACCCCATGAGGATAAGCGGAATATTGATTTCATCCTTTATGGCTTTGAGCTGCGCAAAGAGCCTGCGCACGGTCATACCGTTTCTCAGGGCCACCGTACCGGCCGACTGGATAACGGGACCGTCGGCCAAAGGGTCGCTGAATGGAATGCCCACCTCCACGAAGTCGATGCCGTGGCGTTCCATAGCCTTAATGACATCGCCCGTACCCTCGAGCGTGGGGCAGCCTGCACAGAAATACAGGCTGAGCAACTTTCGGTCGCCACGGGTTGCGAAAACCTGATTGATTTTATTCATCTTTAATCTGTTTAATAAACTTTTCCAATAGCTCTACATCCTTCATGGCCGGAGCGGTCTCAAACCTGCTGTTCACGTCAATGCCCACACATTTTGGATGATGAAAGGCCTTTACCCTCTCAGCATCATCGGGGCCTATACCTCCGCTGAGCAGGAAAGGCGTGCGGCCGTGGTAAGTCTCCAGCACACTCCAGTCAAACTGCCGTCCGCTGCCGCCTACGAGTGGTGTGCGCGTGTCAAAAAGAAAAAGGTCGGCATGCCCCTCATAGGGCTCACACTGTCTGAAGTCTTCAGAAGAAGTGATGCCAAAGGCCTTGATTACCTTGATGTCCGGCACAAGGTCAGGCACGAGCGTGCGCCGCAGATTGTCGATGAGCGTCGGTGTCTCGTGACCGTGCAGCTGGATGTAGTCGAGCGAGTAATTATAAACATAAGTAATGATTGTCTGAGGCATCTCGTCGACAAACACGCCCACCCGCTTAATCCGTTTTGGGAAGATGTAGCCCGGCGTGCCGTCGGCGTTTACGGCCATGCTGAGCCGCTCGGGACTATAGTCGGGTAATATACCTGCGCGGGAAGAGATGAGACTGACAAAGCGCGGACTCTTGGGATAGAAGATAAAGCCCATCAAGTCGATGTCCAATGCCGCTACGTCGCGAATGTTTTGGGCCTCGCGCATGCCGCAAACCTTTATCTTCATAGTGCTTCAATAAATTGTTTCAAGGCCTCGCCGGGGTGCTCAGCCCTCATAAAGTGCTCACCCATCAAAAATCCTCTGAAGCCAGCCTCACGCAATTGCCTCACCGTCTCAGGCTTACTGATGCCACTTTCGCTCACCTTGCACACGCCGTCGGGCAGGCGACCGGCAAGGCGGAAGCTGTTTTCGACATCGGTGACAAAAGTGCCGAGGTTACGGTTGTTGATGCCATACATATCCGGCTCAAGCGCTGCGTAGTCGAAGTCGCGCTCATTGTGCATCTCGAGCAGCGTCTCCAGCCCAAGCGCATGAGCCATCTGCTGGAGATGACGGCATTCGTCCTTTGAGAGCGTGGCGGCGATGAGCAGCACGGCCGAGGCGCCGCAATAGCGGGCCTGGAAAAGCTGGTAGTCGGTGATGACGAAGTTCTTATATAATATAGGTATCGTCACGCCGGCTGCGCGGGCGCGCTGGACAAACTCGTCGTAGCCGCCAAAGTAGGCCGTGTCGGTGAGAATGCTCAGGGCTGCTGCGCCATTAGCCTGATATTCGGGCGTCACGTCCTCGACACGGGCGTCTCGGTGTATCCAGCCTTTCGAGGGACTCTTGCGCTTGAACTCGGCTATGATGCCGGTCGGTGACTTCATCAGTGCCTCCCGCATGGAGGCGGGACGGCCGTCATCGACCATGCGCTGCACCTCACCGATAAACTGCTGCAAGGGCACATAGCGTTGTCGCTCGGCAATCTCCACGCGCTTGTGGGCAACGATTTCTTCTAAGATATCCATAGGCTGACTGATGAACGGTTATTTGTTGAGTTCGACAAACTTCTTGAAACTACGCAGGGCTGCGCCGCTGTCGATGCTCTCGCGGGCAATGCCAATGCACTCCTCTATGGTCTTCTTGCCACGTTCCAGCACCTGGATACCAAAGGCGGCGTTGGCCAGCACAATGTTCTTCTGCGCAGGCAAAGCCGTATTGGCCAGCACATTGTCGAAGATTTCCTTAGCCTCTTCCTCTGTAGCGCCACCCACAAGTTCCTCCGCCTTGGCTATGTCAAACCCGAGGTCGGAGGGCTTGAACACGCGCTCATAGTTGTTGGTGATGACCTTGAAGTCGCCCGTGAGCGAGATCTCGTCGTAGCCGTCGATGCTGTTGACGATGCCGTAGTCGATGCCAATCTTCTGATACACCTGCTGGTAGAGACGCATCTGGTCGAGCGTGGCCGTACCCAGAAGCTGGCACTGCGGACGCGAGGGATTGATGATGGGGCCGAGAAGGTTGAAGAAAGTGGGGAAAGGCAGGGCCTTGCGGATGGCGCCGACAAACTTCATGGCCTTGGCAAAGAGCTGGGCGTGGAGATAGACGATGCCACACTCATTGATGGAGCGGTTGAGCTTGTCGATGTCGTCGGTGAACACTACGCCATGGTTCTTGATGACGTTGGAGGCCCCGCTGACGCTCGTTGCGGCGTAGTTGCCGTGCTTGGCCACCTTGTAGCCGGCACCGGCGATGACGAAGCACGCTGTAGTGGAGATGTTGAACGTGTTTTTCCTGTCGCCGCCCGTGCCCACAACGTCTATGTAGCGGTCGCAGTCCAATGGCACCGGCACGCCGGTCTCCAGGATGCCGTCGCGGAAGCCCAACAGCTCCTCCACCGTGATGCCGCGCATCTGAATGGCAGTAAGCAGGGCCGTAATCTCCGGGTCGGACAGCTCTCCACGCGTAATGGCAATGAGCAGGCCTTTGGTTTCTTCACGCTTCAACTCCTCATGGTTGAGCAAACGATTGAAAATACTTGTGATGTTCATAATCGTATGGTGTTTTAATATTGTTATATGCAAACTGACTTAAAAACAATGGGCCTGTCGTGAAAACGGCAGGCCCATCGGGTTAACTTATCTTCTTGAAGTAACTACACGGCTCAGCGACTCACGACTTTATCAATCTTGAGCTACGCCACCACCAATATGCAGAAACCTTATTTGTCATCTTGTTGTTTGTTTAATCGTCAGCAAAGTTACCCATATTATTTTAATCCGCAAACAATTCAGCAGGAAAAATGACAAAAAGCTATGATTTTAACATTACCACATTATTATAATGTTAAAAGCGCGAAATCATTTGGATATGTCATAGGTTTTGTCTATATTTGCAAATGATATAAATTTTGATTTCGGACTTTTCGAAATCGTCGCATGAGGTTGGTAGCGTCCTGCACCAACCTCTTTTCTTTTTAATTTAACGCCAACCAGACGGCAGCCTGCTCAAACCAAAATTCCGCCAATGCGCGGCTGTCGGTTTGGCCTCTGCAATGACATCAGCGTTCCATCCCCTCAAGGAGACGTGCTTATAAGCCGTTACCATGTTGTCGTACTGCTCGAAAGCCTCAACCTCGGCCAATTCAGACTTCAAGGCATTGGGATTAGGCACTTGTCAAGATTTATCCTGCGATATCCTTAGTCACGCCCCGTCCATCTTCCTCTTTCTATATTCGAGTGGCGACATACCCGTATGAGCAGAGAAATAGCGGCGGAAACTACTCATCGAATTGAAACCCGACTGTAAGGCCACATCATCCAATATCATATTGCTCTTCCGTAACAGCTCCTTGGCCCGGCGAACACGCCACTTGTTGACGTACTCATAAAACGTGGTGTGCAGCTGTTGGTTCAGATAGTTGGAAAGATACGTACGGTTGGTACCGAGCTCACGCGCCAGGTCGTTGAGCGTCAGCGTAGCATTAAGATAAATCTTTCCCTTGCTGAACACGCTCTCAAATCTGTCGGCAAAAAGGTAGGCAGTCTGCACCGAACCGTCATCGGCAACACCAGCCGCATCGTTTGGTGGGAAAACGGCTTGTGGTTCATTGGAACCACCATCCGGTGAAACGCCAATGGCCTCAAGCATGCTCTCCTGACGGTAGACAAAATAACTGAGCATGGCGAAGATAACGACACAAAGAAGATTGTAGGCAATAATTGCCACGCGCGACTCTTGTAGCGTGGCGATGGCCCAAACGACGCCAAGGGCTATATGTAGGTATAGAATGTAACGCAGCCAGTTGACGGAATAGCGGCTGTCGGAGGAAAAATAGGTGCGAAGTTTCTTGTTGTACTCTCTAATTGACATAAAACCGTAGGCGATGATGAACAGCGCATGAATGGCCGCAAAAAGCATGAGCCCATAATAGACAGCATGCTTGAACACAAGCAGATAAGACACAAAGGCTACCACATAGGGAAGACTGTTGGCCACAACCCACCGCCAAGGCATGGGGCAATCGTGGGTGACAGCGTAGATAAGCATCAGGCAAAGCGGCACGGCCGAGAGCTGAAGCATGTTGGTGAAAGGACGCAATTCGTTACCGAGAAAATTGTCGATGAAGAAGACGTAAAACTCGAAAGTGCTGACAGAAAGCAGGCAGAGCATCAGCCAAAACACGACACGCTGGAGGCGATGCGCGCGACCCTTCAGATAGAGCAGTAAGGTACCAAAAAGCTGGAACATAAAGAATAAACCGCAGGAAAAATCCATAAGCCGGTGAAGGGTCGCCATTTCCATATATGAGACTGCTGATGTTGTTTAAGAGATGTTGAAATTTTGCACTGCAAAGTTAGCATTTTTTCTGACACTGTCTAGCCGTCAAAACGTAAACTTATAGTCAACAGGTAAAAACATATGGTGTCAACGGGTAAATTCAACGTATTGACACCCGTAATGACTTCCGAGTGCCTAATTTTGCAATGTAACCAAAACAAGGAAACCCTTATGAGCATTTTCAACAACGAAGAGATTGACAGGCTGCGCGAAGAGGTAAGGGCACTAAGACAGCAAGTGACCGAACTGCACGGCGCGCTCAAACACATCGGACAAAGTATTCCACCGACCAGTGTCTCGCCACAGCCTGATGAAACTGACAAGCAACCGGCCGCGACGGCAAGCTCTGAAAGTCCCAAGCCCTCTGACTCTCCGACTACGGGCAATATTACAGAAGAACTGAAAGCGATAGCCGATAAGATGACCGTACTCAGCGAGAAAATCGACACGGCAGCCTACCAGGAGAAACTCATCCGCGACATGCACCAGGAACTCATGCAACTGAAGAAAGGACTTGTAGAGGACTTGAAGAAAGATTATCTCACCGACATCCTCAACATCTGCGAGCGCATGGGGGACACCGACCGTCACATTCAGCCCGACAGTGCCGACTACGACGCGAAAAAAGCAAAACAGCTGGTCAGCAACACCTATTTATATATACGCGACCATCTGTCAGACCAATACTCGGTGGAATACTTCGAGCCTGCCCCCGGTGATGCCTACGAGCCTAAGGCACACCGCGCCATACGCATCATCGAGACCGACGTGGACGACAAGGCAGGGAAAGTGGCGGAATGCCTGATGGGCGGATTCCGCAACAGCGAGACTGGACGCGTGCTAAAACAGGCCCGCATCACCGTCTATAGGAAGAACTGCTGAGCTATGTCTTTATCATATCACTATATTCCCATAATTCTTAAAACAACAATCAACAACAGTTATGGCAACAAACGATAAAACCCGTGCCGTATATGGCATTGACTTAGGAACCACTTACAGCTGCATCTCACAGGTCGACCAATACGACCAGGCCATCGTGCTGACCAACTTCGAGGGTACCAACACCACACCGTCAGTGGTTTATTTCGAGAGTCCCGACAAAATCATCGTCGGCCAAGAGGCCAAGGGCATGCTTGCCACCGAGCCGCAGAACACCGTGAGTTTCGTGAAGCGGTCGATGGGCGTGGATGTCGATTTCGACAAGGCTACGAACAAGTTTCCCTACCACTATGACCCGTCGGAAATATCGGCACTTATCCTGAAGAAGCTCGTACAGGACGCCAATGACCTGGGCGACAACCCGGAGCCGGTGAGGGATGTGGTCATCACCTGCCCCGCCTACTTTGGCACAAAGGAGCGTATGCAGACCAAACAGGCGGGAGAGATAGCCGGCCTCAACGTACTGGCAATCATCAACGAGCCTACGGCGGCGGCCATTGCCTACGGCATGAAGACCACCGAGCGCAAGACGGTGCTGGTGTATGACCTTGGCGGCGGCACCTTCGACGTGACCATCATCAATGTCAACGGCGGAGCCATCAAGGTCATTGCCACCGGCGGCGACCACCATCTTGGCGGTGTAGACTGGGACACCGAGCTGGCCAACTATATGCTCGACCAGTTTAATGAGCAGACGGGCGGCAGCTATACCATGGACAACGAGGAACTGAAATATACGCTCCTGCTTGAGGCTGAGATGAAGAAGAAACAACTCACCGGCAAGGATGTCGTGAAGTGCAACGTGCAGTACGACGGACAGTCGGCCCGATTTGAGGTCACAAGGGAAATCTTTGACGCGCTGACCAAGGCTCATCTCGATGAGACCATCGACGCTACACGTAAGGTCATCGACATCGCCCGTGAGAAGGGTTACAACACGGAGTTCGAGTTTCTGCTCGTCGGCGGCTCCAGCCGCATGCCTCAGGTCAAGCAGCGTCTCGACCAAGAGTTCGGCTGCGACGCCAAACTCAGTGACCCGGACCAATGCGTAGCCAAGGGCGCGGCCATCTATGCCATGAACGAGGCCTATCGCAAGGCCGTTGAGGCTGTGGAGAGCGGCGAGACAGACGCTCCGTTGCCAAAGACGCTCCGAGGTCCAAAGGCACGGGTGGTCAACGTGACGAGCAAAACCTACGGCACCGACTTCACCACTTCCGACGGCCGGGCTATGGTGGGCAATCTCATTTTTGCCAACACCTCGCTGCCAGCCCGTGTGGAGCAGACATTTGAGACAGTGTACGACAACCAGCACACCGTGCCGATGAAAGTCTTCGAAAGCGACTTCACCAACCCCGAGACCGACCGCGCTGTTGAGGAACGCTTCTGCACGATGCTTGAGGACCGCTCATTGGAAATTAAACGCAACTGGCCTAAAGGTACTGCCATCACGGTCGCGTTCAATGTTGATGGCGAGGGCATACTCAGCGTTCATGCCAACGTCGGCGAAGAGGCCCTCGACTTTACCCTGCGCATTCAGGGCGTGAAGTCGGGCGAGGAACTGTCACAGTCTATTGACTCCATCAGCAAGGCCATCGTCGAATAAACCTTAATACGCATCAGCTATGCTGGAAACAATATTCAAGATGCGGCTGAAGAAATGGGACGAGGCCATCGCCATTCTTGAGACCGACACCGAGAGCCTCCATTCAGACGAACTGGAGGCCATCGGCGCGCTCAGAAACATGTGGCGCACGGTGACGTTCGGGCCGTCGTGTACGCAGCGCGTGGAGCGGCTGGTCAAGGTGTTGAGCGATGCCGACAAGCTGCACGGCAACAACCGCGACATCATTCAGGCCAGCAAGGATTTTCGTGGCGTGGCCAAGGAGATGTACACCACTGACGCTGAGACGCTCGAGCAATTCCGCAATGCCATGCAGCAGACCATGGGCGGGCCGCGACGCACACCGCAGCAGCAACAGCGGCGCGATGAGCGGCAACGGCAACAGCCTGCGGCACAAAGCACCCAACGGAAGCCACTGACCCAACGGCCTCAGACCCGGCAGCCGGAGCCGAAACCGCGACGTCAGCAACCACAACGTCATTCAATACCTTTCCCCGGGAGTCCGACTCCTGAAGTCCTCAACGGCATCGACAAGCCGCAGTCACTCCTCAGCCGATGGATAGGGAAGGCAGGACCATGGCTCCGACGGCACGCCATCAGCATAGCCACAGGGGCAGGACTGATTGCCCTGATAGTGACGGGATGTTTCGTTCTGTTCCAAGCCTACACCGACAACGCATTGGCAGACGGACAGCGGATGCTCGGCGGCAGCTGGCACGGAGAAATGAAAGGCTATCCGACGACACTCATCATTGACTCGGTTAGGAACGACACCGTGCAGGGAAGACTCTTCGTGAAGACAGCGACACTGCGCCAATCGGCT
Organism: uncultured Prevotella sp.; assembly: GCA_902497035.1. Lineage (GTDB taxonomy): Bacteria > Bacteroidota > Bacteroidia > Bacteroidales > Bacteroidaceae > Prevotella. Next base: position 6,350 of record CABVDL010000033.1, on the reverse strand, counting down.
GTTGCCGGCCGCGTCTCCTCGGCAAGGGAGGGGCATTATCTTTTCCTGACGGAGAGCGACAGCACGCTGACGGCCAGAGGAAACGCACAAGCCGACAGCCTCGCAACCCGCTACCGGCTCTTCGTGGGTGCACAAGGTCATTGTCTCTCAGGACTCGTCTTTAGCGGCTCGTCAACCGCTGCCATAGACCTACACAAGGAGGGAGCCGACAGTCTGGGCGGTCCCCGTCACCACGCCACGCTCGGCACAGCGGCACTGTCGCAATACGTCATCAGTCCAAACACCAAGGACAGCGTATTCTGCACCCGTGTCGTAAAGGACAAAAAGGAAGCGAGCGGATGGAAACCAAAAGGCAACGGCAGCGGCTTCTATCTTGCGCGCGGTGAGCTGATCGACTCCGTACCGCAATCCTACGACAAGCTCAATTTCGTCTTTATGAGCCACGGCAAATACTACCGCATCAGCCGAAGCTATCTCGTATGGAGCCAGACAAATAGTCCCACGACATCTCACGTACTCACTAAACATGAACTGAACCACAACAGCAAAGTGTCTGCGTTCTTTGCTTCCATGGGGCCATGCTGGGGCATCATCGGACTGCTTTTCGTTGCCTTCGCCGTCAGCATAACAGGCATGAGGTTTGGTGTAAGCCCGGTGCGCGAGGCCGGTCTGGTGGTTGTTCCGCTCTGCCTGCTCGCCGTGGCCCTCACCGAAATCTACTGGTACAGACTAATGGGCAACGGTGCTTTCTGGTGGTGCGACTACGACCGCTACGGGTTCTTCGGCACCCTGCTGCGCGTCATTCCTTTCCTCGCGGTGGTAGCCGTGCAGCTATTCTCCATCAAGTGGTTTGAGCAGCTGCTGTGCTGGGACAGTTGCGAGGAGGCAGAAATTCACGTCAAGCCAGCGGTAATAGGCATCATCGTCAGCTTCCCTACGCTGCTGGTCTATTTTCTTGTCACCCAACTGGGCTTCCACTGGAAAGGCGATACGGCGGAGCAAGTGGGCATACTCATATTCCTGCTTATCATCCTCATAGGCATCATCCGCACTTTCGCACTCAACATCAAGGACTTTGGAGCCTTGAAAGGCAGCATGGTCTCTGTCTTCGTACTGGTGTATGCCGTGAGCTGCATCGTTGCCGTAACGGCACTCATCATCATCATTGTGCGCATTATCCTCGTTGTGTTGGCCGCTTTGTTTGTCATCGGCGCACTGGCCGGGGCTGGTGGCAGCACACTCTATCGGGACAAATATGGTAACCTTTACAGACGCGTTTGACTATGGCCATCAAGCTTATGACACAACTGTCCGCCAAACCGCTCGTCGGAAAAAGCCACTGGTGGGGTGCGCCCGATCTGCCGGAGGACGTACCCCACCCCACCGTGACAGTCAGCGACGGCGGTGAGACCTACGAGGAGCCGCTTACTTTTCTCTGCCAGATAAGATGCGACGAGCTTGCACCTTTCGACACCGGCCATCTCTTGCCCAAGGAGGGCATGCTCTGGTTCTTCGCGCCGCTCGACTACTTTCTCGGCGAGACCGACAGTCCTCTCGACTATCACATGCCGCCCCACGTCATCTATTCGCGGCAGACAAAGGGACTGAAGCCATACGACCTGCATTGGGAAGGTACCGGTGAAAGCGTCTTCCGGCCTGCGGAGAAGATTGTCTTCACCGTGGCGGAGAAGTCTGCCGACGACGGCCTGGCGATGCTCTGCACACCCTATCCCGACGAGGTGCGCTGCCAGCACGAGGGCGAAATCTGCCTGCTTCAGGTGGATGAGGACGACCGCTGGGGACTGCGCTTTTACGACTGCGGCCTCTATTTCATCTTCATTCATCCCCGGGACCTTACCCGCAGACGGTTTGACCGCACCACAGGTGATTTGTTTTACTATTAACCAGACTCACTTTGAAAGAAGAACTTAACATCCGTAAAATATTCAACGACACTCTGCAGAAATGGAAAGACAGGCCGCTTACAAGCAGTTCTGAGAGCCTTGACGACTATCAGGAAATTTGTTGCGGCTGTGTACTGCTGTCCGAGGAGAACCTGAGGAAAATGCGCCGCTACTGGGAGATAACGGAGTTTGCCGTGATTTTCCTGCGTTTTGCCTCCTACTTAGAGGGCTTCGACCACATGCTCGACAAGCTGTATGAACCGGTAAGGCGAATGGTTGACTGCGTGTCCGACCACCCGCGGCTGCGACTCCGCCTGCTCCGCCTGCAGCTCGTCGTCATCCAGCGCATCGGCTGTCTGCACGGCCACGAGGTATCGGCGGAGGAGGATGTCGTGTCCGAGATAGCCCACTTTGAGCACAACATCGCCCTGGCTGACACCGGCCGACTCGACGAGATTGACAACAAGGGCCGTTCGGGACTCAGGCACGACCCCATCGAATGGAGCCGGGCCTACGAGAATGCCATCGACGACGTTGAGCGAGAAACTGAAGCCGTGCTGGCCCACCACCCACGCGGCATGGGCTTCTGCTTTGCCTACTGGCATGCCAAGGAGCAGGCACTCTGCGCCCACGGCATTGCCTGGAACAGTCCGCACATTATGAATCCACACATCTTGTTTGACTAATCACCTTACACTATAAATACCATCCGTAGGGCTGCAGGAGACGGCAGTGAGAAAGCGTTGAGCAGGGGCAAGTGGAGGACCGTGAGGAATTTATGAAAATCATGAACCGGGCCCGTGATGTTTGTGCACCAGAGGGCTTTCTCGAATATGCCATGCTTGTGGACGACGACTTTTATGAAACACTTTCGGAAGTCTTCCACGCTACGAACTGGAGATGAAAGAGCAGTTAGAGCGTGAGCAAGAGACTGATGACCAGTACGACGACAGCCACGAATACCTTGCCGACTACTGATAACTTTACGGATTATTGCATTTTTTGCATTAAATATTTGGTCAATAAGATTAAAAAAATTACTTTTGCAAGTGATAAAAGTATATAACCATCATTATAAAAACGTTCGCCTATCGATTAGACCTCTACTTCATCAAATTGAGATAAGACATGAGAAATCTTACAGACATGACCGATGAGGAATTGGCCACACGCTATATGGAGGGTGACAACCAAGCTTTTGAGTTGTTGCTCAAGCATAACCAGTCAAAGGTTTTTTCCTATATTCTGTTCATTGTCCACGATGAAGAGCGGGCGAATGACATCTTTCAAGATACGTTCATCAAAATTATCGTGAAGCTGCAGCAGGGTCAGTACGCTCCCACAGGCAAGTTCAATGCCTGGTGCATGCGCATTGCCCACAATGTAATCATGGACCGCTACCGCGGCATCAGAAACGACCGCATTGTGGAGACCAACAAGGACAACGACCTCTCGAGCCTTGCCAGCGAGAGCATCGAGGTGGGCAACATTGAGCACGACTACGTCAACCGGCAGGTGATGGAGGACGTGAAGAAGATGGTGCGCATGCTGCCCGGCACACAGCGCGAGGTGGTCTACATGCGCTTCTATCAGAACCTCTCGTTCAAGGAAATCGCCGAGGTGACCAACGTGAGCATCAACACTGCCCTGGGCCGCATGCGCTATGCCCTGCTCAACATGCGCAAGATGGCACGCGAGCATAACCTCCAGCTGCAGCTCGTCTGAACTGATGTCCGTCCGGCCTGAGAGAAACGGCTACAGCTGCTTCAAGAAACGCCTCCAGCTGCTCCAAGAAACGGCTACAGCTGCTTCAGCTGGTGGATGGTGGCCTCTGGGTCAGAAGCCTTAAAGACATAGCTGCCGCTCACCAGCACATCCACTCCGGCCTCGACCAGGCGCGGAGCGGTGGCGGCATTGACACCTCCGTCCACCTCGATAAGGGCGTGCGACCCGCTGTCGGCAATCAGACGGCGTAGGCGGCGCACCTTGTTGAGTGTATTCTCTATAAACTTCTGACCGCCAAAGCCCGGGTTGACGCTCATCAGCAAAACCATGTCCGCACTGACGATGACATCTTCCAACAGGCTCACGGGCGACGAGGGATTGAGGGCCACACCGGCCTTCATGCCGGCCTCATGGATTTGGGTAATCAGCCGGTCCAGATGTACGGCCGCCTCCTGGTGTACCGTCATCATCATCGCGCCAGCCTTAGCAGCGGCATCAACATAGCGCTCGGGCTGCACAATCATGAAATGCACGTCAAGCGGCTTACGGCAGATGTCGCGCACCGCCTGCAGTACGGGGAAGCCAAATGAGATGTTGGGCACAAACACACCGTCCATCACATCGCAGTGCAGCCAGTCGGCCTCACTGCGGTTAATCATGCCGATGTCGGACTTTAGGTCGGTGAAGTCGGCTGACAGCAGGGAGGGTGACACAAGTATCGGTTTATTCATGGCTAAATGCGTTATCGTTAATGAGCAATAGAGCGGGCAGTTACGACCAGGCCAGGTCAATCGGCTCCGCCAGTTCCGGTCTGCCGGCAGCCCTTCGCTTCCATAGCCGCTTGCAAGCCACCATGCGGATGATGTACAGTGACAACTCTGAGGGTTGCTCGTCTTGAAGTAAAGTATATTTCATAGGCAATGCATTGAATGGTGTGTTCTCTTTGTTATTACAACGTCTGCCCAATGGTTTTATTTTTCAAAGCAGTTATTTTTTTGTGGTTTGTTGGAAGCAAGGGGAAAATAGTCGCATGTGAATGCCGATACAATGATTTTTTTGCTTAACTTTGCTGTGTCTTTAATCAAAACATAACTTTATGAACAAACTTTTACGTATTTCATTAGTGGCATTGCTGACGCTTGTCTCTGCCTTCAGCTTTGCAAACGACGTAACATTTGATGCAAAGACCGACAAGTTCGGTGGCACAAAGGCAGGAGAAGTTACTGGAACGAACGATGTTGTCTCATTTGAACTGTCCAACGGTATCATGGGCAACGGCAACGAGTATCGCATCTACAAGGGCCAGACGCTCACCATCAAAGTAGCCTCGGGCAACATCACCAAGGTTGTGTTTACAAGCACTGTTGACAATCCTACTGTAAATTATGGAGCTGGAAACTTTAAGGTTGATACTGGTTCTTACAGCGCAGAGGGCAAGATTGGTACATGGACGGGCGAATCAAGCTCTGTTACATTCACGGCAACCGACTTCCAGGTGCGTGCCACAAAGATTGTCGTCACGGTAACTGCCGGCATCGGTGTCACCAAGAAGAGCGCAGACCTGAGTTTCTCAAAGACACGCGTCTCGCTGGACAAGGGTGATGTCAGCACCTTTGAGGCTCCTGCGTTCACAAAGGCTACTACGGCCGCCGTTACTTTCACCACCACGGGCCACGGCGTGGCTACGGTAGCTGAGGATGGCACCATCTCGCTGACCGGTGCTACCGGCAAGGACACCATCAATGCAACGTCTCCTGAGAATGACGAATACTATGCAGGCACTGCCTCTGTCATCGTCGATGTCTATAGCATCAATACTTATAAGAAGGCCTCAGCCTTCAAGGATGGCGGCAAGTATCTCTTGGGTTTCCCCATCGCGGGCACCGACTCCATCTTCTATGCCTACCCCATTTCAAAGAATTACGGCTACCTGACGGGGACCAAGATTGAGGCCAAGGACGGCAAGATCAATGTGCGCAGCGACTACGACGACACCTTCACTTTCAAGGCTGACGAGCAGGGCGAGGAGGGCGACTACAACATCATTCAGCCCGACGGCCGCATGCTCTACCTTGATGGCACGTATGCAAGCTTCAACGTTGCTAAGACTCCGACTAAGGGTCATGTTTGGACCGTCACTTTCGACGCAACTACTGGTGAGGCAACCATCCAGAACAAGAGCAACAGCAAGTATATGACCGCTGCGCTCTTCAAGGGCTCCTACGAGTTCAAGGCAGATGCCACCGCCTCCATCAACCCCGTACTCTATGAGCTCGACACGGTGTCTACAGGCATTGAGGGCGTTGAGGCCCACAAGGTTGCTGCAGGCGAGGCCATCTATAACCTGGCTGGCCAGCGTGTCAGCAAGGCCTACAAGGGTATAGTGGTTAAGAACGGCAGGAAGTACATCGCCCGTTGACCTTTCGGCTCAAGGCGACTGTCTGCTGACAGTCGCTATTCGCCATTCCCATCGTAGGGGCGGGGTTCATCCCCGCCCTATTTGTTCATCCCCGCCCTATTGTGTTCATCCCCGCCCCCACCCCGCAAATGGCAGATTCTCCTTCGTCGGATCTTGGCGCTGACACAAAGTAAAACCTTAAAAACAAGCAGACAATAAGGTAGTGAGGAGTTAGGAGTTAGGAGATAGGAGATAGGAGTTAGGAGATAGGAGTGAGGAGTGAGGAGTAAGAGCGGGAAATGCCTTACCAAGAGGCTGGGGGG
>CABVDL010000032.1 GCA_902497035.1 uncultured Prevotella sp. | reverse complement strand
CGAAGAGCATGCGCTGGAAATAGGCCAGCTCCGACTCGTTCTGCACTTCTATGAGATACAGCTCGCCCCTCTCGTCCTCGGCGAGCACGTCAACGCGGTTCTGCTTGTCGTCCTCGTCCTCCTGGTTGCTCTCGCTCTCAAGCAGCTTCCGAATCTTAATCTGCTTGCCGAGAAGCGTGGTGAGGAAGCCCTCAAGCACCCCGAAGTTGGCCTTGTCGCGGAGTAGCCGCTTCATCGCCCAGTCAAATCTGATATACTGCGGTTGTCTGTCCATAACATTAGTTTTCTGCAAATATAAGCAAAAGATTTGGACAGCACAAGATTATCTGCGATTTTATTCCATAAATGCGGTCATTGTCGATAAGACGGTCCACGCCACGGCCGCCGCGGCATCCTCAGTGTACTGCGGGTTGTGGGCCCGCGGCGACAGCCGGTAGTTGGGGGCCACGACCATACCACGGTCTTGAAAGGCTTCCCGGCGTTTAGGGGATAGTAGATGTCGAGCTTGCACCGCTCCTTTCGGTAGGCCGACGTGTCGGCGGGAGCCACATATCGTGTATTGCTTATTTTGTCCTTCATCGCCTCATGCCGGCTGATGCGCCCTGCTGCGGGCCGCTGCCGGAGGTGTCCTGATTGAAGAACGAGCATTCCACGTGCGGCTCCAGTCCGCGTCCGTCCTCGTCGCGGTAGCTGACGGTCACCACCTTCCGCTCGCCCGGCATGAGGTGGAAAAAGTTGTCGGAATAGACCGCCGGCAGTATCTGTTCGCCGTCGCTTCCCTTGAGGTTGAGGCGCACCATGAGGGCCGGCGTGTCGCTGTCGTTGGTCAGCGTTACGGTGCCTTTGTGCGCCGGTCCCTCGCGGTGGAACTCCTGCGTGATGCCCAGGCGCGTCTTTGGCAGCTGGCAGAGGGCCTGCCACTGGCCGGGCGTGCGGCTTTCGACATAGGTGTTTTCCGACAGCGTGCGCGCGCCGTCATTGAGGCGGAGCCTGACGAAATACACCTCCTCGTCGGGCAGGTCGAGCGTCAGCGGCCTCAGCGTCTGGTCGTCGTGCGTGTCGATGGTGTCGGCCCACTGCCGTATGAGCTGGCCGCTGGCGGTGAGCGTCTGCGCCGTGAGCGTGAGGCCGCGGTGGGTGCCGGCCGCGATGTTGACCACCTCAACGCCCTTGGTCACGGGGTTGAACTGTACGTGGAGCGGCTCGCAGGCTTTCTTCACGCCGAAATAGGCCGCCGTGGGCTCAAGGTAGTAGTCGTAGGTCTGCCACACCGTCGTCGGCCAGCAGGGATGGCTCATCCAGATGAGCAGTCCCATGCGGTCGCGCGCGGCACCCTCGTACATGGCGCGGTAGCCGTCGTAGTTGACCCATTGCGCCCACTCGCAGAACTGCCTTGCGTCGCGTGCCGGCCCGAAGTGGGCGGTGACGGCGCTGACGAACGACTGCCCGCCCTGCGCGCCCTGCATGGTGAAGTCGTGCTGCGCCCATGCCAGGCCTATGGGCCAGCGCCCCTCGGGCGGCAGCATGCGGCAGAGGCTCTCGTATGTCGGCACGGCGGGCAGTCCCCGCTCGGAGTGGAGCTTGCCGCTCTGGTGGGTGAAATAGTAGTCGATGGGCATGAGCTGGTAGGCGCCGTGGCCGCTCACCCCGTCGTCGGCCGAGCTCGGTATGTAGCCCAGGAGCGGGTGCAGGACCCTTACCTGCCTGCGCAGGGCACTGTCGAGGGTGGCGGGAGGATAGCCCTCGTTGCGGCCCACGTAGATGCCGACCGAGGCATGCCGCCGGATGCGGCTGATGAGGTCGCGGCTGTTGGCCAGGAACATCGTCTCATCATACGGGTCGGGCCCGTCCCAGGGGTTGGCCAGCCAGAAGTCCTGCCACACCACGATGCCGTAGCGGTCGCAGGCGTCGTAGAACTCGTCGTCGCCCGTCTGCCCCACCCAGTTGCGTATCATGTTGCAGTGCATGTCGCGGTGGTAGGCCACAGCCGCGTCGTATTCTCGTGCGCGGTAGTTGAGGTTGGTCTCTGAGAAGCCCCAGTTTCCGCCCAGGGGAATGAGCCGCTTGCCGTTGATGTAGAGTCGCAGGGCGCTGTCGGCCCCCTCATAGCCCATCTGGCGTATGCCCGCCTTGTAGCGCACTACCGCCGAGGGGCTGCCGTCGCCCTGGGCGCGCACCTCGAAGCCCGCGTCGTAGAGATAGGGCTCGCCGTAGCCGTTGGGCCACCACAGCCGCATCCGCCGGCGCGACAATTGTGGGAACTCGCCGGGCGTGAAGGCCACCTCGCGCCGCTCGCCGGGCCGCAGCGTCACCGTCTTGGCGAAGCGTATGTCGCCAATCCAGCCCGACACCTCGGCCGTCTTGGCGCGTGCATCGGCGTTGTCCACCACTACGGCGGGCGTCATTGAGGCCAGCGTGTCGGGCAGGCTGAGGCGCGTGGTGACCAATGGGTCGGAGACGCCCAGTCCCCGGTCGGACGAGAGATAGACGTCGTTCCATATACCGGCGTCGCGGCCGGGCGTGGAGGTAATCCAGTCCCAGCCTATCGACGCGTGGAAGGTGGGGTTGTCGGCGCCCAGCACGCCGCCGTTGAGGTCGGTGCTGACGGTGTTTTTCTCCTTCACGGCGCCGAAGTGGGCGTTTCTGATAATCCTCACCTCGAGCAGGTTCGGGCCCTTGTGGAGGCGGTTGGTCACGTCGAACCGGGCGCGGGTGAAGGCCCCGTCGATGCGCCCCAGCGGCCGGTGGTTGAGAAAGACCTCCGCCTTCCAGTTGATGCCGTCGAAGTTGAGCCAGGTGTGGCGGCCGCTCTCTGCCGCGGGCGCGTCAACGGTGGCGCGGTACCAGAAGTCGGACTGGAAGAAGCTCTCCGATATCTGTCGCATCTGGTTGGCGTAGCGGTTGTCGGGCACGGCGCCCACGTTCATGTAGCTTGTGAGCACGGTTCCCGGCACGGTGGCCTTGATCCATTGGCTGTCGCCGTCGCGCCTCAGCTCCCAGTCGTGTATGTCGCGGCGGTCGTTGGCCTGGGCCACGAGTCCACCGCGTCCCCACACCTCCATCTCGCTGAGCGCCACCAGTCGGCTGTCGTCGGGCTTTTCCATGAGCAGCCTCACGTAGCGTCCTCGTCCCTTTGCCGGCAGCGTCTGGTCCAGGCGGCTGTCGGCGGGCAGGGCGGCCACGGTGCGCCAGAGGCGCGCGTCGTCGGAGAGCTGCACCTTTCCGCCGTGGGCCTTGTGTATCCAGTGCAGGCGCACGTGGCTGATGCTGGCCTCGGTGCCCAGGTCCACGTAAAGCCACGTAGGCCGTCCGTCGGCCACCCTGGCGGCAAAGGCACTGCCGAAGTGAGCAGAGGGCAGCCAGCCGTCGTTCATCTCATACACCCGCCAGTAGGCCGCGCCCCGCATGGTGAGGCTGACGCGCAGGTGGCGGTAGCTGCCCGGGCGCCGGAGGGCAATTTCTTCGTCCACCTTGCGCAGGGGCAACAGTATCTTGTCTTCCCGTTTGTTGGGGTCGGAGCTCACCATCTGCCGTGTGGCCACGCCCGGCAGCGCGCTACCCTTGAGGCTGCCTATGACCTGCCAGCGGCTTCCGTCGCCGGAGGCCTCCACCACGATGGCGTAGCCCGCTGTGGCCTCCTGCGGGCGGTAGGCCACGTCGGCCCTGAGCCTCAGCCTGTCAGCCCTGGCCCGCATCCCGGTCCAGTCCATCCTGAGGAAGTTGTCGCCGCCCATCACCGTGACCGACGAGTGCACGTTGCCGTCGAAGGGCTTTTCCTTGTCGCGCAGGGGCAGCCTGCCCTCGCGTGTGGAGACGGTAAGGGTAGGGGGCATGTCGCGGGTCACCATGCCGTCGGTGGCCAGCTGCGCCGTGAGGTTGTAGTCGAGCGACGCCGAGGCGTAGGCCGCCCTGTGGAGCGCGAGGTTGCGCAGGGTGTTGTCCCTCACCATCGTCGGGCCGTGAAAGTCCTGCGTGCGTCCGGGGTAGGCGCCTATGCCCCTTGTTGGTGTGTCTTGTCCCATTGCGACGCTGCCGAGGAGCGCGGCAGCCGCCAGCAGACAAAAGTCTTTACAGCTCATGATATATACAAAGATTGTTTCCGTGTGTTGATTGTCTTTGCAAATTTATTAAAGCTTTCTGTAAAAAATAGCCGGCATCGCACTGAAGTTGGCTATTGTTGTATCAAATTAACACATTCTTCAATTCACCGTCATATCTGCCGGCATGGCATACATGTCGGGAAGATCTTTGCAGAACAACGTTTGCGGACTGCTGTAGAAAAGCATGAAGTCGTCGGCGGACGGATGTCCGGGATAGACGGAGAAGTAATGCTTGTCGGTCTCATCGCCATTGACAAACTTATTCCGCCATGTGACGATCATGCTGATTTTTCTTCCCTCAGCCGGCGCAAGTATTTTTTGCGTCCAATATTTTGTGTCGGTGAACGCCTCAACGCCGGTCTCGGTAACTCCGCAAGGCTTCTTCTTTTTAGCCGCTACGCTTTGCATCATGCGCATATTGACCGACAGAGTTGTGGCAATGCCATTATTATAGCAGTCCATGCCGATGAAATCAACATACTCGTCTCCTGGCCATCGGTAAAGGAAGTCGTCTTCAGTTTTCGGCGAATCCATTTGCGGAGAGATGGCATAGATAAACTGGTGGATGCCTGCATTTCGCAGATAGTCAGCCGTGTAATGCCAAAGGCTTATATATTCCTGTTCGGTAGTGCATTGGTTGCCCCACCAGGCCCAACCTTGCGTATGCTCATGGAAAGGTCGGAATATCATGGGTATGGGGTGTCCTTGCGCATCGTTCAGGGATTTGGCAAAGGCAACCAGCCTGTCAAGCCATGAGTTGAACTTCTTTTGGGTGTCGCTGCCGTTGGTTAGGATTGCCTTTACCGTCTCCTTGTTGGAGTTGTCCCACGAGTCGCCCCCAGTCAGTGGGTTGTTTAGATGAGCACAGGCTAGTATAACCATTCCTCTCTGTCTCGCCTCAATGATGCAGCGTCGCTTTATTTCATTGACAGCTTTTTGACTTTCGGCCCTGTCATCCATGGCCTCAGCCAGGTCAACGCCATAAACGCCCGGATAATCGCCGCAAACCTCTTTTGTGTCAGACCTGCCGTCCTCATATTGCCAATAGCGCCCATAGGTAAGGTCGTCGTGATGGCCGAACATAAATCCCCTCTGCTGTATCTGCCACAAGTTAGCATACAAGGCCTTGGTCTCTGCCGTGGCGTCCTTGTCAGCCAGAGCCAAATTTCTTACATCCCCTGAGGGTATCTCTATTGTTGACGGGGCCGGTTCGATTTTGTCAATATCGGAACAGGCTGAGCAGACGGCCATGCAAGATAACGCAATGACCATACTCTTGATTTCGTTTGGAAGAATATTCATGTTTGTCAGTAATTAAAATCAGTAAATAATGTCATCGACTCCCCCGGCATGTCTATAGTTAGGCCTTTTATCAAATCCAGGCAAACATGCCGCTCATTCGGCTCAAGAATGTGTTGCTCAGACATGCGCAGCTTTCCTTCAGCATAGTCGAAGCGTTGGCAGCCGTCGAGTGTCATATTGCCTTTAAGCATCACTTTCTGCGGGCGTTTCGAGACATTGAGCACCGCTGTCATGTGATGCCCGTCCTTTTCCACGGCAAGAGCCTTGACGGAAGAGCTTCCCCTGACGGTCGCGAAACAGACGGAGCAGCCTGCCGGCATGTATCTTGTTAGCAGGCTCCAGGCATAGAACCAAGGCCGCACTTTCTCCTGCTCATGGCCGAAGAACTCGTCGCCAAAGATGTTCCAGAAACCCCACATCTTCAGTTTGTCCGGCCTTTCGGCACTGTGCATGGCATCGTCGAGCATCCAGGCCACGCAGCCGGAAAAGCCGTTGTTGGCCGTCTGCATCAGAATGTCTGCCATGTCAGTGCCATACATATAGTCAAATATAAACATCTGGCTGTCGTCAAGAGACGCGTGGGGCAATGCGGCTGCCCTGCGCTGTGACTCCTGAAGGTAGAGAGAGTCGGCTGGATCGACGAACTTCAGTCCGACCTCACCCATCACAATGGCATGGCCCTCGGGTACCGCATTGCGGTAATGGCGGATAATCCGTCCGTATTCACCGCTGTTTACCGTTTTTTTCGAGGGGTACGTATGAATGTCATACAGCGCGACATCCAAGTCGTGGGTCATCCTTTGCTGCCACCAGACACAGTCAGGCGTCCATATTGCGAGGTCTGCTCCTACGAGTTTGACGTATCTGAGCATTTTCCGTTTTTTCAGTCGGTTGTAGAAACACTGCGTCATATCGCGCCACATTTCGTAGTTTCCCCTGGTAAGCGACCAGTAGCCATTGGGCTCATTTATCAGGTTGTAGTATTTGATGCAGGTATATCCTTTTTCCTTAATCAGCCAGGTCGCATAGTCGGCGGCCATCTCCACTTTCCGGCGGTCGAAAGAGACGGAGTCGGCCAGTCCCCACCCCCAGTCGCCTAAGATGACGGTAACGTTGTGGGACTGACAATAGTCGAGGATAGGCCTCACCTGATTGAAATTGCCCATGGGATTGAGTTGCCCGTCGTGCATGAGCGCTGCGGTATTGTGTACGACGCGCACCAGCTGGGGACGCATGAAGTCAAGGCGGCGATATATCTTTTCCCACTCTTTTTGAGGAAACGTCATCCGGCCGTGCCCATAGTCCAGCTGGTAAGGGTCCCATTCCATTCCGTTGCCGATGTAGTGGGCATTAATACAAGTGTTGAAGTCGAGGCTGACGGTGGTCTGTGAGGCAGCGGCAGCGCCCCACAGCACCATCAAGCCAATTAATAGAAGTCTGACCATATTGATTGAAAGTTTTCAGAAGTCTATTTTACCTTTTCGACGGAAACCCAGTAGATGCGGGGCCTCTTAACGAATTTGTCGTAGTCGGTGTAGATGTTTTTCCAGTCGTCGGTTCCATTTAGGTTGAACTGGAAAGCCTTGTCGGCTACCGTGAACGTCTTGCCGTTGCCACAGCTGACGGTCCCCGATCCAATGAATGAGCCAACAGTCTGGTGGCCCTGTTTGTCGGTGAACGTAATCGTACCGGCACTGTAGTCGCGCACCCATGTGCTTTCACCCTCGGGTATCTGCCTATAGAACTTTTTCAGGTCTATGTCATTGGTACCCTCCTTGTTCATGGAGCCTCTGAAGATGAAGTCGGCATAGGTGTTGTCGGGCCCGGCGTCATTGATGCATTTTCCTGTCGGATTGCCCTCCGCCGTCACTCCGTCGAGGGTAAAAGTCAAGATGTTGTCGCATTCCTTTTCGGGTCCCGTTTGATCATACCAGCACCAGGACTTATCAGAGAGCTTCATTACGGCCCCTCCGCCATACTCCGGCCCGGTGCCGCCGTAGACGGTCAGGCTGTTGACGGCCCACGTGCCGACAAGTTCTTCGAGGAAAGACTTGGCCTTTATCCTATAGGTTCGGGCCTCGCCCATGGCGGAGGTAACGGTCATCGTGGCCTCACCGTTGCTGAAGTCAAGCGCGTCGCCCACCTTGACGGAGGAGCGGGCCTGGTAGGAGACTTCCAGGCTGGTCAGCCTTACGCTGCTCATATCGGGCTGGGCACCAATGTTTATAGACAATTCTATGTTGCCTGACGAGGCATCCACATTGTCAATTACGGCATTTCCAATCTGATTTTCAAATCCTATATGGATGACAGACCGCTCATGGTTCCAGTTGCCATCATTAATGTCGTCCTGCATGTCTTTTACGCACGACTGCAGGGAAAGCAGAAGTGTCAGCAAGAGAGCATATCTGATAATAGTTGTCATATGCTTGATATTTAATATATTTAACGGTTAACTATCTGAGACTCCCGTTCAGGTTGATTTCAGCCTGAGGGATAGGATAGAATGTGGTCTGGTCTTCTCCGAGGCTCTGCGCCTCAGGGATGGTCTGTATGCGGTTGGTTCGTCTCAAGTCATACATGTAGTCACCCTCGAACGCCATCTCAAACTTTCTCTCGCTGATTACCGCCTTGCGGAACGCAGCCTTGTCAAGTCCGGGCATCAAGTTGCCGAGTCCTGCCCGCCTGCGAATGTAGTTGACCAGTTCGTAAGATTTTTGGGTTGGCCCGGCAGCCTCGGCATAGACGAGGGCAATGTCTGAGAAACGTATCAGAATGGGACGCGTGCTTGTCTTGTCGCCATCAAAATGAGGGTCGATGTATTTCCGGCAGAAAGGATAGGGCAGCTTGCCCGGATACTCCGCCACAACGGAATGGTCAGCGCGATAGACCTTGCTGACAATGAGTTCCGTCTTGCGTTTGTCATTGGCGTCGTAACTGTTGTAGAAGGCCTGTGTGGTCTGGTATTCCCCCCATCCGTCGTGTGAGGGGATAAACTTGTCGGAATCTCCCTGCCTTAGATAGATGGTAGCTCCGTCGATGTAAGGAATAAACATCTTGGAGATTTTGGAATATTGCCCCTCGCTGATGCCTGAGCGGTCCATCGACATCAGAAAGATGTTCTCTTTACCGTTGGCCTTGTCAACATCATAGATATCAAGGAGGTCGGGTACAAATCCGTAGGTTGTCTGGCCGTTAACCACCTCTCCCGCATAGTAAGCAGCGCTGTCATACATTTCCTCCACATTCCGTCTCATATCGCGATAGCGTTGCACCCCACTCTCTTTGGCCGATGCTATATACAGATAGGCCTTGGCAGCCAATGACTGAGCCGCAACCCTGTCGGCGCGTCCCAGCACCGGCGAGGCATAAACGGGCAGCAGGGCTGCCGCATTCCGGCAGTCGTTAAGAATGAGGTCATACTCCTGGTCGAGGTCTTGGGCCAAAGGCGCCGAGGTCTCATTTAGCTTATCGACCATCGTCGTATGCATCGGAACCAGACCAAAGTTGCGCACAAGGTTGAAATAGTTCCAGGCGCGTAAGAAGTAAGCCTCTCCCAGTATTTGGTCTTTGCGTGACTTTTCTATGCTGGCGTTTTCCACATTCTGTATGACGCCGTTGGCACGGTTGACACCAATGAAAGCATATTTGAAATAGTTTTCCAGGGTGGTGTTGGTCTTGAAGTTGTCCACCTTCCAGTTGTTCAAGTCCTGGTTTTCCGCGCTGGCATCACTCTTTGTAGTGAGTTCCTCCGTCGGCATGTCACCCAGGAAAAACACTGCGCGCGAGTATTCCAAGTAAGTCAGGTCGCCGTAGGCGTACATCAGCGCTGCCTCTGCGTCGTCCGCAGTCTTGTAAAAGTTGTCTTCAGAATAGAAGCCATAAGGCTTTTCGTCGAGGCTGCATGCTGCCAGCAACAATGCGCCTGTCAGCATAAGTATGATTTTGTCAGTCTTCATAATATTCGGTTTTAGAAAGTTATGTCAAATCCTAACGTCCATTTGCGCAAGCGTGGATAGCCGCCGCTGTAGATGCCGTTGAGCCCTACCTCTGGGTCGTAGCCGTCGAATTTGGTGAATGTGTAGAGATTGGAAACATTTCCGTAAAGGTGCAGCTTCTTCACAAAACAATGCCTGAAGTTGAAGGTATAGCCCAAGATGACATTCTGTATACGCACGAATGAGCCGTCTTCAATCCACCAGTCAGAGATTTTGGTCTGGCGTCCGTCCCTGAGGCTTGGATATCTGTTAGTGGGGTTGTCGGGTGTCCATCGCAGCGGGTCATTGCTTGGCTGTCCGAAGCGTTTCGTGTTGAGCACATCGTTGCCGAACACGCCATTGAGGAAGAGGCTCAGGCTCCAGCTTTTCCAGCTTAGGTCAAAGTTGAGGCTGGCGGTAAAGTCTGGATTGGGGTCGCCGATAATGCACTTGTCGTTGGTGTTTATGGTTCCGTCTCCGTCGAGGTCGATATACTTAAACTCACCAGGCTTTGCGTAGTCGCCTTGCAGTCCTGCGTCAATGCCCTCATTCATGGTTTGGACGATGCCATCCACCCGGTAGCCATAGAAGACGTTCACTGGCTTGCCAATGGCAAGGATATTCGTATAGTCGCGATATTGCTCCATGCTGTTTCCTGAATATTCGAAGAGCATCCCCGTGATGGGGTCGGTCACCAAGCCCGACTCTATGGCATTGCCAAGGTCTTTTACCTTATTGCGGTTAAGAGAGAATATGAATGTGGATGCCAGATGCCAGTCCTCGGTGCTGATGATGTCGGCATCAGCCGTCAGCTCGAAGCCGCGGTTCTGTATCTTTCCGTCGTTTACCCACATTTTGTCGTAGCTTGACGACAACGCAAGATTACGCTGGCGCAGCAGGTCTGAGGTCTGCTTGTCGTAGAGGTCGAGCGACACGCGCAGGCGGCGGTGGAAGAATGCCATGTCGATGCCGAAGTCGCCCTGTGCCGTGGTTTCCCATTTCAAGTCAGGATTAGGAATACCGCTCCAAACACGATAGATGCCGCCGGGGCCCGTCCATCCCGAGACATAGCCGGGACCGATGGTCGTTACCCACTGGCCATTGTAATAGAACTTGTCGGTACCATATCGGCTGAGCGTCTGATAGGGACTGATTCCCTGATTGCCGCTGATGCCATAGCTGAGACGGAACTTTAACTCGTCGAACACATTGAGCCTGCGAATAAACGGCTCCTCATGGGCTTTCCAGCTGACGGCTCCTGATGGGAAGAAAGCCCACTTATTGTTTTTGCCAAACTTGGAGCTGCCGTCGGCACGTGCGGTAAAGGTGAGGAGGTAGCGGTCGTTGAAGGTGTAGTTTGCACGGAATATTCCAGAGAGAAGCGTGCTTGTCGAATAGCCGTTGGCCACATTGTATTTCTCTGGTGAGCCGGAACTGAGATTTTCGTTCCTAAGACTTTCGTTGACAAAGTCACGCCCCACCAGTGTAGAGCTGCGCTCATTATAGTATTCCCATGAGCATCCCATCATGGCTCCGACACTGTGCTTACCAAATGTCTTGCTGAAATTGGCATAGGTATCCCATACGATGCTGTTGCTTTCCCAGTTGGAGATTTCTCCCTGACCGTTATTCATTGTTCCCGCCTCTGTATATACCTTTGGATAATATCGGTCGCCTGTTGACTTGCCGAACTTGTAGTTGCCCTGTGAGGTCAGCTTTAGCTCCGGTAGAATTTTCCATTCCAGCGCAAGCGAGGTGATGACATCAAGGGTTTTCGTCTTGTTGAGCCGGTTCTCAGTCAGTGCAATGGGGTGACTGTAGTCTTGTGAATTTGTCAGATAATAGGAGCCGTCGTCATTGTAAACGGGGTAGATGGGGCTGCGCCAGTAAGCCAGTCCGCCGTTATCGTTTCTCCACCCGGCAGTAAGGATATTGGAAAACTTTACCTTGAAGGTGTCAAAGACCTTATGGTCTATGCTCAAGTTGTAGCCGCCTTTCTTGTAATTGTCCTTGATATACATGCCCTTGTCGTCAAAATAGTTGGCGCTTAGGTTGAATACCGTACGCTCGTTGCTGCTGGAGACGGTCGCCGTAGTGTTGTTGGAAACAGGCGCATCTCTGAACACCAGATTCTCCCAATTGGTACGGGTGGTCCATGTCGTCATCAACTCCTCAACGCTTGGATAATAGACTCCTGAAGAGTTTACAGAGCCGTTGAAAAGTGGCGTGAGTCCGGCATTCACCCTGCCTTCGTTGTTTAGTTGTGCCATAAGCGCTGGGTCTCGCCAAATGTTGAGTTTGCTTGAGAACTCGGAAATCGTGGTTTGCTGGCGGATAGTAACCGAAGTCGCGCCAGTGGCGGCATGTTTGGTTGTAATCATGATAACTCCATTGGCGCCACGTGAGCCGTAGATGGCACTGGCCGAGGCATCTTTCAGCACCTCGAGGCTCACGATGTCCTCGGTGTTAATCTGTTTCAGTGATCCGGCATCGCCAAGCGGAAATCCGTCAACAACGACCAATGGCGAATTGGAGCCGCTGAGAGAGCTGCCTCCGCGAATGCGTACCGTGGAGCCTGCGCCTGGGTCCTGCGAGCTGTTGACCACCTGCAGGCCTGCGGCACGACCCTGCAGCAACCCCTCAACTGAATTGGAGGGCGTAGCCTTTAAGTCGTTCATCTTCACGGTGGTCACAGATCCCGTAAGGTCGCTCTTCTTTACGCTGCCGTATCCGATGACCACCACTTGGTCAATCACTTTAGCGTCAGCTTCCATCTCAACGCTCATGTTCCCGTCCTTGACAGGCACGACCAGGTCTTGCATTCCCACGTAGGAAAACCTCAGATGCCCGGCCCGGCTTACCTGCATGAGCTTAAACTGACCGTCAACATTTGTGATGGTGGTGTTGTGAGTCCCCACTTCGTTGACGGTAACACCAATTAAAGGCTCTCCCGTCTTGTCTTTCACCACGCCGGCGACGTCCAATCTCGGCGATTGGGCATAGATAAGACAGAAATTGAACAGACACAACAGCAGTGTCAATAAGGACAGTGGCAGGTGCCCGCTGATTTTTGTAAGTTGGTTCATAATATGATTTTTAGGGGGATAAGAGTTGATTAATTAATTTAAAGACATTGTCACCGGTCTGTCAGCTTATGGCTCAGCAGATATCGGAGCAACTCTTCGACAGGACAAGTTGCGACTGCTACATATTTGTCGGCAGCCCCGTAATACACGTAAAGGATGTTATCTACAATGGCGTTGCCTGTAGGGAATACACAGCCGTTGTAAAGTCCGTGCAGCTCATAAGGCTCAGTGGGCTCCAATATCGGCTCGGGCGTGCGGGCTATGATGTGTGTGGGGTCGTTCAGATCAAGCAGCGCTGCTCCGGCCCGGTAACAGCCCCGTCCGCCGTTCTCCACGCCGTGATAGAGCATCAGCCACCCCTCCTGTGTCTTCAGTGGTGGCGCGCTTCCTCCTACCTTTTCCTCCCATGTCCCCTCGATGCCAGTGAGCAGTAAATGGCTTTCCTCATCCTCCCAATTCAGTAAATCGTCGGAATATTTCAGCCAGATGGAGGGGTAAGCCACTCCAAAAGCCTTCCCGACATATTGCTTTGGGCGATGCAGCATTACAAACTTCCCGTTAATCTTCTCGGGGAACAAGATGACGTCGCGGTCGTCAAGCGTTGGCTTGGTGATACGGCCTAAGCGGCGGAACTTCTGAAAGTCGCGTGTGACTGCCAGTCCCGTGTTGCCCATGTTGTTTTTTATGGCTGACGGGGCATGAGCGCCGCACGTTGGGGTAAGCACTACATCGTGGGGGAACGTCCAATAGCGTCCCGGAGCAAAAGGACGATAAGCGTAGGTGATATAGAAATCGTCATCGAATTTCACGATGCGTGGGTCTTCCACACAGCCGCTGTCGGGTCCGTCCTTGCTGGGGGAAAAGACAGGATGGTCACATTGCCTTTCAAAATGGAAGCCGTCGCTGCTGACCGCAAGGCCGAAACGGATAACATGCTCCTTGTCGTCACCGGCACAGCGATAGAGCAGGTAGAACTTTCCCTTGTCATACGCCACCCCGGGATTACAGGTAATCAGGGACTCCCAGTCGTTCATTGTATTTGGCGTGAGAATAGGATTGCCTTCAAATTTTTTTAGTCTCATAAGCAGTTAATCTATATGTAATTATTCATTCAAGGTCATTCTTTATTCGGTATCGGCCGATGGCACGACTATCGGAAGATGATGTAAATGGCTATACAGCCAGCCACGAGCAAAATGGCATAGTTGAAGTAATTTGAGTACCACGGAAGACGGTATGCCCTTGCCATCTCCCGGCGCATGGCCGACCAGCGGAATGTAGTGGTCTCCAGTTTCCAAGCGGGAGGTGGTGGAAAAAGCAGGCTTACCGTATAGGTTACAATGGCACTGCCCATAAACAGGAAAGGTACAATGAGCAGAAAATGCAAATGCCCGAAGACTTGCTCCTTGATACTATATCCGAACATCGCAATGAGCAAGCCGGCAAGGAGACCGATGAAGGCTCCCGTGCCGTTGACCCTGCGCGAGAAAACTCCAAGGAGAAATGTCGCGACGATGGGTGGCGCGAGGTAAGACAGCATCTCCTGATAGTATTTCAGCAGTGACCCGAACTTCCCAATCTGGGGTGCCCAGAGGGCGGCAGTTAATATGATTACGCACGAGGTAATCTTGCCAACTCTCACCAGACGCCTGGACGAGGCGGCTGGGCAGAGCTTAGCGTAGAAGTCCATGGTGAACAGCGTTGACGTTGAGTTGAGAATGGCGCTCAGGGTGGAGGTGAGCGCGGACAAAAGTGCGGCCAGCATAATTCCAAGCAGCCCCGTCGGTATGAGCTGCATCACCATGTTGGGATAAACCATGTCGGGCTTTGCCAGATGAGGGAAAAGCGAGCGCGCGATAACGCCGGGTATGGCAATGATAAAGAGCGTGAGCATGGTAAGGAAGCCTGCAAAGAGAACACCCTTGCGCCCCTCGTCAATCGTCTTGCTGCTTAAGACCCGTTGGACGAGCGTCTGATTGTTGGCCCAGAAATAAAGCCCTGTGATGGGCATGCCGACAATAAGCCCGAGCCATGGCGTGGCACTGTCGTCCATTGGGCGGATGAGACTGACCTGCAAGTCGTGGCGGCTCCACAGCTCCGCAAAATAAGCGCCGCCCTTCTCAAAACAAAACCAGCACAGCATGCAGGAGCCTAATATCAGAATGACAGCCTGTATGAGCTCAGCATTGATGGCCGAGGAAAGGCCGCCTGGTATGGTGTAGGACGCACATAACAGCGCAAATGCGAATATAATCAACTGAAGGTCAGCCTCCGGGAGTACGAGCTTGATAATCAGCGCTGCCGCATACAAGGCTCCGGCAGCATCAAGGAAGACATTGCCAATAATGCAGATGGCTGAGAAATAATAGCGTGAACGGCTGTCAAACCGCTTCTCAAGAAACTCTGGAATGGTGAATATCCTGGAATTGATATATAGCGGCAGGATAATCATGGCGAAGAACACCATCACCAATATGCCGCCGGCCAAATTATAGTTGAACACTGCAAGGCCTGTATGATAGGCGTCGCCCGATTGTCCGATGAGCGTGGTGCTGGAAATGCTTGCGGCAAACAGGGACAGTCCAACTATCCACCAAGGCATGCTGCGTCCGGCCAGAAAATATGACTGCGAATCGTCGCTCTTGCCATTGCGCAGTGCCCACCAGATTATCATTGCCATATAAACGACGACAACAATTATATCAAAAGTGCTGATAGAAAAAGTATCCATTTGGAGTCTCTAATTTGATTGTGCTGCAAAATTAAGCAGAGGCTTGTCTATATTTGTTCAATATTCAGTCAAATGATTGTATTTTTTTGAAGAACGGGTGGTACTAATAGTTTTATTTCATAAATTTGCAACGAAAACATCAAAATACTATAACGATGAAAGATATTCAGAAAGAGATAGTTCCCATTGTTGACGAAGACTTGTTCATTGTATTGAATCACATGGATGCCGACTTTGACTATCAGGTACACTACCATCCTGAATATGAAATCAATCTGGTGTTGAATACCTATGGGGAACGTATCGTTGGCGACTCCATTGAGGCTTTCAAGGATATAGACCTTGTGATGCTTGGGCCAAACATCCCCCATAAATGGTGCGGCAAGGTGGTCAAGGGCAACCATGTCATCACCATTCAGTTCTCAGAGCAGCTTTTAGACCTTCCCATCATGCACAAGCGGCTGTTCTCGCCGATAAGAAAACTGCTTATTGATGCCCAGCGGGGCATCTGCTTCTCGCATGATGCTCAATTGAAGTTTAAGGACATAATTATTGAGCTGACCCGTATGCAGGGCTTTCAGACGGTCTTGATTTTTTTCTCTCTACTGTATGAATTGTCTATATCTGACCGCTACACGCTTATCAGCAACCGATATGATACGAGGGATACGGTACTCACTTCAAAAAGCAGACGCATTGCCAAAGCATGTTCTTATATGGAAACCCATTACGCCGACAGTATCGGGCTTAGTGAGGTTGCCAACCTTGTTGGCATGTCAGACTCGGCATTCAGCCATTTTTTCAAGAGCAAGACCAACTCTACCTTCATCGATTATCTCAACAATCTTCGCATTGCCAAGGCTTGTCAGCTCCTCACCGAGACAAGCCAAACCGTTGCCGAGATATGCTATGAGTGCGGATTTAAC
This sequence comes from uncultured Prevotella sp., assembly GCA_902497035.1. Lineage (GTDB taxonomy): Bacteria > Bacteroidota > Bacteroidia > Bacteroidales > Bacteroidaceae > Prevotella. The sequence continues at coordinate 9,398 of CABVDL010000032.1, read as the reverse complement.
AACATGTCCAATTTTATACGAATGTTTAAAAAGAAGAAAGCCTACACTCCCAACGAATATCGCAACTTCATGGGACAGATACTGCTAAAATATTAGTTGTGCAGCTGTGCGATGCCCGTGAGGGTTGGCGCGAGCTTTTCCTCTTTAAAGTTGCTCCGCCCCCCTCCCGCAGGATTACTTTATTTCCACCTCCCCTCCAGGTCCACATCCCTCATCTCAAACGGGTGGAGGCACTGGTCCAGCAGCACGGCATAGTCGCCACGCGTCACCCACCCCGTCTCCGGGATGCCGTACTCGCGCATGCACCGGGCGATGGCGTTGTCGATGAACGCCGAGCGCTGACGCGACCCGCGCGCCGACGACTTTCCGCACCGTCCGTCCGCAGCCACACGCCTGATGAACGCGCACACGGCCTCGATGGTCACCGGCTTGTCACCTGCCGGGTCGTTATCCTTTGAAAATATACCCTCACTACCTTTCATCTCATAGAACGCACAGGCCGGAGCGAGGTCACGCCGTCGCAGCACGCTGTCGGCCTCAAACCACGTCTCGTTGTTCCAGTCGACGCTCTTGCCCCGGCCATGGAGCAGGCCCGTGACACCGATGCGCTGGTAGGGCGCGAAGCGCGGACTGTCGCGCGGCACGTCAAGGAAAGGCAGCAGATAATTGCCCGTAGAGAGCAACTGACGCTGCACGCGCCTCACGCTGAGCTGGCACGGGCGGCATCCTGTCTTCACGGCCAGCGCGGCCAGCGTGCCGGCCACCTGCCCTATCTGCATCGACACCGGCTGAAGCCGCGACGTGCCGTTGACGAGATTGGTCACCGAGATGGCCTTCTCGGCCAGCAGCAGCCTGTCGTCGTCCCTGGGGAAGAACACGCCCATCGGCAGTCCCCACGAGGGGATTGACGACAGGTGGAGCCCCTCGACATGGCGTTCGTTGTGGTGCTGGTCTACAGGATAGTCGCCCACCGCCACCGCCGTACGGTAGCGCGCCGTAGGCCGGCCGTAGGGATGGAGGATGTCGTTGAGGTCGAACACCACGCGGCCAACGAAACGGCGGCCCTCACGGTAGTAGGGATAGAACGGCAGGCCGTCGGCCGTGGGATACTCCCGGGCCAGGCCGAGCGTGTCCATGCCCAGCTCCGTCTGCATGAAATAGAGGAAGCGCAGCGTCTTCGCCTTGGCGCGGGCCTCAAGGCGGACGCGGACCTCGGGCGTGGAGTCGACATCGTTGAGATAGTAGTCGTTGCCCCACATCGGCCAGTTAATCATGTATTTGCCGTTGGGCAGCCGCCCATAGTTCATCATCATCTGCTGCGACCACGGCTTCTGCGCGGTCTTTCCGTCGTTGAGCGGGTTGACGCAGCAGTTGCGGAACTCCATCGGGTCGTAGCCCTCGGGCCGTGCGATGGTCTGCGGTGTCTTGTATACCTGCAGGGTCATCACGTAGGTGATGTCCTGCACCAAGTCGTTGGCCTCACTGAGCGCGCCCGGCTCACCGGTGTCACCGGCCGCGTCCATGCCGATGTGGTAGGGCAGTCCGGCGGCCTTGGCCACGTCGCCAAGCTCGGTAGCGTCGACGACGTAGGCACCCGAGGCCTGCTCCGTCCGCCCGCCGACAGCGTAGCTCACCGTCCACCCGTTGCCGTGGCGCGTGAGCCCGCGGAAGGCAGCCGAGCGAAGATAGGTGAGCCTCGGCTCGGCCCTTACCCACTGCTGGAAGATGGCGTTGCCCACCGACGGCTCAAACTGGATGTTGCTCACCCATCCCGTGGCGAGGGCCTCAAACGAGCCATAGTGCCTGACGAGAGCTTGCTGGAAGTCGCCCCACATGCCCGACGGCAGGCGGAAGTTGCCGTCGGTGGCACTCACGCCTGCGCTGGTGAGCATGCCGCCGAGCCACGGCGTAGCGTCAATGAGCAGCGTCCGCGCCCCGATGCGCGCACTCTGCACGGCCGCGCAGACCCCGCTCGTTCCGCCACCCACCACAATGACATCGTAGCGTCTGGCTCCGGCGGGCAGCGTGAGGAACAGCGTGGCAATAAAGAGAATTATCTTTCGCATGACAAGGTTTTTAGTGGGTTAGTGGATTAGTGGGTTAGCGCGCTCACCGGGGCTGAGTCTTGTCATCCCTGACGAGCCAGGCGCTGAGCTCCCACAGCACGTAGATGGGCAGGAAGACGGCCATGAGCGTGAACGGGTCGGACGAGGGTGTGATGAACGCGGCCACGACGAGCAGCACCACGATGGCGTGGCGGCGGTAGCGGCTGAAGAAACTGCGGTGAAGGATGCCCAGCCGGCCGAGGAGCATGGAGAGCAGCGGCAGCTCGAAGACAATGCCCATCATGAACGTGAGCATGAGGAAATTGTCCATGTAGCTGTCAAGCGACAGCTGGTTGCTGATGGAGGCGGACAGCTGGTAGGTGTAGAGGAAACGGAGCGTGAGGGGGAACACGACGGCGTAGCCCACGGCGCAACCGACGAAGAACAGCAAGGTGCCGAGGATGAATGTGAGCCGCACGCCGCCCCGTTCATTCTGATAGAGCGCGGGACAGACGAAGCGCCACACTTCGAAGACGATATAGGGGAACGTGACGAGCAGCGACAGCCAGAACGCAAGCTCCATGTGGAGAAAGAACTGCGATGCCAACCGGATGTTGATGATGGTGACATGGAACGGCTCAACCAACTGCCCCGGCATAAATGAACTCACCTCGGAGAAGTGGCGGAACAGGCGGTAGAGGAAGAAGTCGGGACGCGAGGGCGCCATGATGACATGGTCGAAGAGCCACGGCACGAAACCGAAACATGCCAACAGAAACACGCCCCAGACCACGATGATGTGGATGAGCATCCACCGGAGCACTTCGAGATGGTCCCAAAAAGACATCTCGGAGGACTGGCCGCCCGACTGGGCAGAGGCCTCCGCCCTACCCTGCCGCGATGCTCGGACGCCTGCCGCTTGCCCATTGCGCCCGTCGGCTGCTGTCGTGTCGTTGTCCTGCTGTTGCATTGAGGCAATCCCTTCCGTCAAAGGATATCAGGCATTCTTGTCGGCTGACTTGCCGTCGGCCGGCTGCCCGGGCTTATTCTCCGCGGTCTCACCGTTGAGGTCTTTCTCTATGCCGTTGACACCATCCTTGAAGTTCTTCACGCCCTTGCCCATAGCCTTCATCAGCTCGGGTATCTTCTTGCCGCCGAAAAGAAGCAGCACCACTAAAAGGATGATTATCAGTTCTGGCGTGCCAAGGCCACCGATGAGTAATAAGGAGTAAATCATCATAGTATAAGATTTTTAATACTTTATCCGACAAAGTTAGTCAATCTTGCGCAACACGGCAACGTGACTGCCCGCAAGCGGCGATTGTTTTAATAATATTTAAGCAATTGAGAGAAAGCAGCCCATCCGAGGTTAATAAAGATTAATTCATACGGCTATCCGTTATTGTTTGACAAATTTGTGTTACCTTTGTCGTGCCTTTTGGAAAAGGCGGTCCAATACAAGGAAGGTTGGCAGAGTGACCGAATGCGCTGGACTCGAAATCCGGTATACCCCTTTCGGGTATCGGGGGTTTGAATCCCTCACCTTCCGCCTCTACCCTCCTTTCCCCCTTGGGGAGGGAGGGTTTATTAGAGGATACTACTCAGCGTATTTTTCTCTTAATCAGCACTTAAAACCATAAAAAACCAACAACACCGTTATGAAAAGATTAGCATTGTCGTGCCTCGCACTGGCTGTCTGCGCTATACTGCAGGCAGCAACCCCCTACCGTCTCACATCTCCCGACGGAAAGCTCAAAGTCGACGTTGAGGTGGGCAAGACCATCACCTATGCTGTCAGCCTCAACGGGCAGGCCCTGCTCGCACCGTCGGCCATATCCATGACCCTCAGCGACGGCAGCGTGCTGGGAGCGTCACCACGCGTGAAGAGCGCGGCCAGCACACAGCACCGCGGCACCATCAACGCCATCCTCTACAAGAAAGCCAAGGTCAGCGACGACTACAACCAGCTGCTGCTCTCCTTCGGTCGCTACACGCTCACGTTCCGCGCCTACGACGAGGGCGTGGCCTACCGCTTCACCGTCAACGGCAAGAAGACCCTCACCGTAAAGGACGAGCAGGCCACCTTTAGCTTCGCCAAGGACTGGGACTGCACCGTGCCGTATGTCAGGGGCGACTTCTCAAAGGCCAAGGACCCCATTGCCGCACAGTTCGGCAACTCCTTTGAGAACACCTACACGCGCACCAAACTCTCCAAGCTCGACGCGCAGAAGCTGATGTTCCTGCCCATCATCGTGGAGGCCGACAACAACGTCAAGGTCAACATCACCGAGTCTGACGTGCAGGCATACCCAGGCATGTTCCTGCGCAACGCCGAAGGCGGAAGCACGCTCAGCGGCGTTTTCGCGCCAATGCCCGACAAAGTGGACGACACCACGCCCACCAACCTCGGCGTGAAAGTGCTTTCCCGCCACGACTACATCGCCGCCGCCAACGGCACACGGCATTTCCCCTGGCGCATCATCAGCGTCACCACGAAGGACGAGCAGCTCTTAGGCAACGACATGGTGTACCGCCTCGCGGAGCCGTCGCGCCTCACCGACACGTCGTGGATACGCCCGGGTATGGCCTCGTGGGACTGGTGGAACGACTGGAGCGTCTTCAAGACCGACTTCAAGGCCGGCATCAACACCCAGACCTACAAGTATTTCATCGACTTCGCAGCTAAATACGGACTGCCCTACGTGCTCATCGACGACGGCTGGTCGCAACACGACAACCTTTTCAAGGTAGTCCCCGGCATGGACATGCAGGAGCTGGCGCGCTACGCCAAGGAGAAAGGCGTCGATTTGCTGCTGTGGTCCTCGATGATGGCTTTCAACAAGGACATGGACGCGCTCTGCAAGACCTACGCCGACATGGGCTACAAGGGCTTCAAGGTAGATTTCATCGACCGCGACGACGCGGCCTGCAACGAGTTCCTCTATAAGGTGGCGGCCACAGCGGCCAAATACCACATGGTCATCGACTTCCACGGCATCCACAAGCCCGACGGCGTCACCCGCACCTGGCCCAACGTGCTCAACATGGAGGGCGTCGATGGACAGGAGAACGTGAAATGGGCCACCATCGCGCAGTACGACCAGACTACCTACGACGTCACCGTGCCCTTCCTGCGCAACATGGCAGGACCGATGGACTACACACAGGGCGCCATGCTCAACGCCACACGGCAGAGCTACCGTCCCTCCAACTCGCAGCCCATGAGCCAGAACACGCGCGCACACCAGCTGGCGGAGTACGTGGTGTTTTTCTCACCACTCAACATGCTCTGTGACAGTCCCACGCGCTACATGGACAACGACACCTGCACGCGTTTCATTGCCGCCTGTCCCACAGTATGGGACGAGACGGTGCCGTTAGAGAGCAGGCTCGGGGAGTATGTGGCCGTAGCGCGCCGCAAGGGCGATGTCTGGTATGTGGGTGCCATCACCGGCTGGGATGCCCGAGACCTGAAACTCGACCTGAGCTTCCTGGGCAGCGGCAGTTTTCAGGCAGAGTGCTTCGCCGACGGCCTGAACGTTGACAAGGTGGCCGAGGACTACACCCGCCGCGTGACCGACGTGCCGCAGACCCGCGTGATGGATGTGCATCTGGCCCCCGCCGGAGGCTTCGCGATGAGGATTACGAGAAAATAAAGTCCCAGAAACCTTACAGCCCCCTTTGCGCCAGCGCAAAAAAAAGCCCTCCCCCAAATAGGGAGGGTGAGATTACAATATTTGGGGGAGGGTCTTTGGCCCGCGGGCCAAAGGAGAGGGGGTGGGGCTAATCCGTCACCTTTCCCCTGGTCAGCGCATACTTGCCGGCGCCGGTAAGGCACAGCACGGCAGCGCCGAGAAGGTAGAGCATCGGGAGCTCAACAGCCCAGCCGCCCGTGTTGGGGTCAACGGTGAAGAGCATCGGGAGATGAGCCATGAGGATGGCCACGACCATGTTGCCCACCATGACCGCGGAGGCCACACGCGTCCAGGCACCAAGGATGATGAGAATGGAAGCCACGAGCTCGGCAGCCAACGAGAAGTAGGCCAGGAAACCGGGAAGGCCCAGACCGGCCAGCATGCCCTGAAGGCCTGCCACACCGTAAACGAGCTTGTGAATACCGTGGAAAAGCATCAGACCGCCTACCGTGAGGCGGAGGAGCAACAGACCGAGGTCATTGCTGCGAAGGAAATCTTTGTTCATCATAGTTCTTCTATTTATTTAATGGGGTGAATGGGGTGAATGGGGTGAATGGGGTGGATGGAACACCGACAGCTACATGTTGTCACACTGCTCGTTCATATCGCGCTCCACTTTCTCACCCTTCTTCAACTCGCGCGCCTTGTAGCCGAACTTCGGGAAAGCGGCCTCAATCTTCTGCTTGTCGGTCTTGGCCGGGTTATAGACGATGGTCACCGTCTGGTCGTCGATGCTGGTGAGGATGTCCTTGATGCCTTTCTCGAAGCGGAGGTTGTTCTTAATCTTGTTCTCACAGTTGGCGCAGTGCATCTGCGGTGTGGTGGTGACGAAAAGCGTGTCGCTGGCATTCTTTCCACTCTTGTTGACTGCGGCATTGGCTGCGCTGCTCACAGCGGCCAGTGCGATGGCAAATAATAACTTCTTCATAATGATTCTCCTTGTAATAATTTTAATTTTGGCCGTAGCCTTTGTCTTAATAAACGATTAATCGGATTAAATGTTGTATCTGATGCCGACATATCCCATGGCGCCAACCATCGGCCCCCAGACGAGTGTCGGGTCGAACGTGCTGCTCCAGGGGTGGGCGGCGTCGATGATGGGGTTCTTCTGCTTGTAGTTGGTCAGGTTCTCACCGCCGACATAGACCGAGAAGTGGCGGAACCAGCGGGTGACCTGCGCGTTGAGTTGTCCGAAGGCGGGGTAGGTCTCGCTCCACGAGGGGGTGCCGTCGGCCGTGGTGTAGGCCTTGGGCAGTCGGCCGCCGCCGTTGAGGGCGAAGGTGGCGTCAAACTGCCACAGGCCGAGCGGTGTCTTGTACGAGGCGGTGAGCAGCCCCTTATACCTGTTGGTCAGGGGCTGCCGCAGCAGCTCGCCGCCGTAGGTTGTCTTCACATCATTGTAGCGGTAGGCCGCCGTGAGCGTCATGCCGCGGAACGGGTCGATGGAGGCGTCCACCTGGAACGTGTGCGAGTACGACTTGCCGTTGAGGTTGGTGATGTGGATCTGCGTGGGGTCGGTGTCGTAGTCGATGACCGTCTGATTGCCGAAGCGGGTGTAGTAGTATTCCGCGTTGAGCTTGAGCAGCTTGCTGCCGAGAGGTATGTTGAGCGCCGTGCTCAGTCCGTAGTTCCATGCGTTCTCCTGGTCGAGCGGGTCGATGACAAGCTGTCTGCCGCTGGCCATGAGGTAGTTGTTCTCGGCCAGGGCATGCACCGTGCGGTAGCCCTTGCCGGCCGAGGCGCGCAGGCTCCAGATGTCGTTGACCTGCCATTTCACGTGGAAGCGGGGTGTGACGAAGGTGCCGTAGAGCGAGCTGTGGTCGACGCGGAGGCCCGCCATGGCGATGAGGCGCTCGTGCAGGTTGTAGGTGTACTGCGCATAGCCGCCGACGACGTTCTCTTTCTCGTTCATGCGCTGGCCGAGGTAGGTCTGGCCAAAATAGTCGTGGTTGAACGACGCGCCGAAGGCCAGGTTGTGGTCGTGGGCGACGTTGGTCTCGAACATCAGCTGTGAGTAGAGGTTCTTCTCATTGACATCATAGGCCTTGCGCCCGTAGGTGGCGTCCATCTCGTGCATCGAGGCCGAGGTCATCCAGGCAATGTTGGTGCCATGGGCGGGATCAAGGACGAGGGCGTGCTTCATGTAGCCCTCATAGCGGTGGGTGTTGAGTCTGATGCGGTAGAGCGGGTCAGTCTGGTGGTCAAGCATGCCGCTGTGGTTGGTCTGTCCGCTCTCTCGTCTCTCGTCGAGCAGGCTCAGTCCGCCATGGAAGATGTAGTTGCCGGTCTTGCCGAACCAGCGGTTCTGCAGGTTGAACTGGCGTGTCTGCGGATCATCCATGAAGCCGTCGTTGTTGCTGTCGTGCTCCATGAGATTGTCCTCGTAGTGGCCGAGCAGTTCGGTGCTAAGACCCTTTGAGAGGTGGATGTTGCCGTCGGCGTTGGCCTCGATGCGGCTCATGGTGTTGCCGTAGAGGTTGATGTGCACGGCCTGGTCGTCCTCGGGCTGCAGGTACTGCACGTTGATCTGGCCGGTCATGGCCTCGTAGCCGTTCTTCACGCTGGCATTGCCCTTGCTCACCTGAATGCTCTTCATCCAGGGACCAGGCACGTAGCCCAAGGAGTAAGGGAGTGCGGCGCCGCGGAAGTTGGGCAGGTTCTCGGTGAGCATCTGCACGTATTTGCCGCTCAGTCCGAGGAGCTTGATCTGTTTGGCGCCGGTAGCGGCGTCGTTGTAGCTCACGTCGACCGAGGGATTGGTGGTGAAACTCTCGCCGAGGTTGCAGCAGGCGGCCTTGAACAGCTCGTCCTGTGAGATAAGCGTCCCGTTGAGCGCGCCTTTCATGCGCATCATGCCAGGCTTGCGGCGCACGACGCTGACCTCTTGGATGGTCTGGTCGGGCAGGTAGCCTGCGCTGTCAGCGGCGGAAGTGGTGGTGGAAGTGGTGTCGGCGGGTGCCTGCTGGGCATACGTCGTTTGGGCCAGCATGCCTATCATGCCGGCGAATAAGATATTTTTGTTCATGTATGATATTCCTTTGTTTTCATTGATTGACATCCGCGAAAAATGCGAAAAGATCCTCCTTTCGGCAGTCAATCAGGAAATCAAAGTCGTAGCACACGTATTTTGTGCAGGTAGTCCCTGGGCGGGGCATGCCACTGCGGCGCATAAGCCAGGGGCGCATACGCGAGAGTAAACGGTGGGATAAGGGCTTCGAGACTGGCCAGCGGCTCCAGCGCCACCCACTGCTGGGTGAAGTCGAACACATGGCTGTGGGCCAGCGTGCTTGGCGAGAGCTTCACGGTCTTCACCATCATGCAGCCTTTCATGCCGTCGTGGTGCTCGCAGCCCTGTGCCTCAGCAATCTGCGCGAGCTCGGCGCGGCCTGTGTGCAGGCATACCTCCATGCTCAGTCCGGCGCTCATCACTATAATCAGCAATGAGAGCATCATCACGGGAAATATGCGCACCAGTCTCTTCATGGCGGCAAAGTTACAAAAAAGAAAAGAAAACGAAGAAGAAAAACGGGAAAAAACGAGCGGACCAACATCCGGTCCTCACATCCGGCCCGCGCATCCGACCCCCCACCCCATCGGCCCGCGCGAGCCGAGGGGCCTCCCCCAAAAATGGGGAGGGTGATGCCTTTGGTGGCAGTGT
>CABVDL010000031.1 GCA_902497035.1 uncultured Prevotella sp. | reverse complement strand
CACGCATCACCGGCGGACGGTGGCCGGCACCAGGCCGGCCACTACACTAATACCATGGGCGAAGCGGGCAAGAGACAACACCATGGGGAAAACGGGCATGAGGCAACACCATGGGCGAAGCGGGCAGGAGAACACCATGGGAGAAGCGGGCAGGAGACAACGCCATGGAGAAGCGGGCAGGAGACAACGCCATGGGCGAAGCGGGCAGGAGACAACGCCATGGGGGAGCAAGCTGCTACCTGCGCTTCACCCACTGCCAGGCCTCACGCACCCAAAGCACGAGCGACGAGCCGATGATGATGATGAGCCAGTCGGAGAGCCTCAGGCCGACCACGTTGAAGAACTGCTGAAGCACGGGCAGCTCAACCATCGCAATCTGTCCGATGAAGATGATGGCCACGATGAGCAGCAGGCCCTTGCAGCCCTTGAAATGGAGCGCGCTGCGCCCGGTCTCGAAGGCACGGGCATTGAACAGATAGAAGAAATGGGTCATCACGAAGATGGTGAAGAACAGCGTCAGCTCGTAGGGCGACAGTCCGTCGGCACGGCCCGGATGCACGTGGAGCAGGTCGGTGAGCTGACGGATGTCGGCATGCTCGAAGACATAGAGCAGCACAAAGAGCAGCAGGAAGAAGAAGCCGCCCACGCCGATGATGTTCTCATACATGTTGCGGTTGAGGATGAAAGCCTTTCGGTCGCGCGGCTTGTCGCGCATGACCCGCTCCGACGGCGGCAGTGAGGCCAGGGCCATGGCGGCGAAGGTGTCCATGATGAGGTTTACCCACAGCATCTGCGTGACGGTGAGCGGGCTCTGCGTGCCCATGAAGGCACCGAGCAGCACGATGAGCGACGCGGCTACGTTGACCGTGAGCTGGAAGAGCAGGAACCGCTGGATGTTCTGATAGAGCGAGCGCCCCCACATGACAGCCTTTCCGATGGAGCTGAACGAGTTGTCGATGATGGTGATGTCGCTGGCCTCCTTGGCCACGGCCGTGCCGTCGCCCATGGAGAGCCCCACGTGGGCCTGCTTCAGGGCCGGGGCGTCGTTGGTGCCGTCGCCCGTGACCGCCACCACCTGGCCGACGCGCTGCAGCGACTCCACAAGCCGCTTCTTGTCCATAGGCCGGGCGCGGGCTATGATCTTCAGGTCCATCACATGCTCGTCGAGCCTGCGGTCGCTGAGCTGCTCAAAGGCCGGGCCCGTGATGATGTTGCGCTCGCCGTCGCGGTCGGTCCACAAGCCTATCTGCCGCCCTATCTCGCAGGCGGTGGCCGGCGTGTCGCCCGTGACTATCTTCACCGCGATGCCGGCCGCCATGCACTCCCTCACGGCCGCCGGCACATCCTTGCGCACGGGGTCGCTGATGGCCACGATGCCCTGCAATGAGAACTGGCTTGCGCACAGACGCCCGCCGGCAATCACTGGGTCGGCGTCGGCCATCTCCTTGCAGGCGAAGCCGAGCGTGCGCATGGCCTGGCGCTGGTAGCCGAGCAGCCGGTGGTTGAGCTTGTCGGTGAGCTGAGGGTCGAGGCTGTCCTGGCAGAGCGCCATCACTATCTCTGGCGCGCCCTTGACAAAGACCAGCTTGCGTCCCGGCCTCGACGAGCGCACAACTGTCGCCATGTACTTGCGCTCGGTGGAGAACGGCAGCTCCTCGATGACGCCGGCCTCCTCGCGCAGCCTGCGGTAGTCGATGCCGTTGTCGCGCAGCCACAGCAGCAGCGCGCCCTCAGTGGGGTTGCCCATCACCTTTGGCGCGGCGGCATCGGAGAGGTCGAGCTCAGCCGTGGAGTTCACGGCGATGGCCTCTGCGATGAGGCGGCTGGCACTGTCGTCGGCCAGGCGCTGGTCCTCGAGGCCAATGAAGTCGGACTGATACACGCGCATCTGGTTCTCGGTGAGCGTGCCCGTCTTGTCGGTGCAGATGACGGTGCAGGCCCCCATGGTCTCGCAGGCGTGCATCTTCCTCACGAGGTTGTTGGTGCGGAGCATCCGCCGCATGCTGTAGGCCAGGCTCAGCGTCACGGCCATAGGCAGGCCCTCAGGCACGGAGACCACGATGAGCGTCACGGCAATCATCAGCGTGTCGAGGGTGTAGGTGATGAGGCCGGCCAGCTCGCGGCCGGGTGTCAGCACCCTGAAGAGCCATACCACCAAGGCCATCAGCACGACGAAATAGCTCACGATGGCCGCGGTGTTGGCAGGCCAGCGCCAATGGTCGGACTTGCGGATGACGAGCCAGAAGAACAGGGCCGTGGGCAAGGCTAGGAGCAGCGCCAGGGGCGAGAAGTCGAAATAGACCAGCAGCTTGCCCACGATGACCAGCGCGGCAAAGACGTAGCTGAGCTTCGAGATGAGGCGGCCGAGGCCGTCGAGCTGCTCGTTGAGCGGCGTGCGTACGCTGTTGTCAATCTGCGCGGCGATGAACACCTTGCCGTTCTCGGTGCGGTCGCCCACGGCCGTGACCCTGCAGAGGCCGTGCCCCTCCATCACCTTTGTGCCGCGCAGCACGCAGTTGGTGGCGTAGGTCGCGTCTTTGTCGAAGTCGTCGGGATTGACGCTCTTGTGGGCCACAGGCTCGCCGGTGAGCGACGACTCATCGACGCTGAGGCTCACAGCCTCGAGCAGCGTGCCGTCGGCGGGAATTTCCATGCCCGTGCTGAGGACGACGATGTCGCCCACGACGATGTCCCTCTTGGGCACTGTCGTGACGTTGCCGCCGCGGACCACCTCGACAGGCTCGTCGTCGTTGACCTGATTGAGAATGGCAAACTGCCGGTCGGCCTTCATCTCAAAGTAGAAGGCGATGCCCGTAGCCAGGAAAATGGCAACGAAGATACCCACCGGCTCAAAGAAGACGTCGGGACCCTTGCCAAGAGCAAAACGCTCATAGCAGGCAATGCCGACGGACAGCACACCAGCTATGAGCAGGATGATGATGAGGGGGTCGTGGAATTTCTTGAGGAACTGCACCCACAGCGCGTCTTTTGCGGGAGGCGTGAGGATGTTTACACCATACTGTCTGCGGTTGGCCTCTACCTCTGCGGGGGTCAGCCCCTGATAGTGATGTCTCGGTTGCATTGATGATAATTGATGGTTAATTCAAGTTCAGAATGCCGAGGGAAAGACCTGCCGCGGAAAGGGCGGGTCAGTCGCGCTTGGCACCAATCCTCTTCTTCCATTTGCCGTTGCTCATGCAGGCAAGGCCAATGATGATAAACGGTATGGAGAGCAGCTGCCCCATGTCCAGGGGCATGCCGGCCTCGAAGGGCTCCTGGATGTCCTTGGTGAACTCTATGAGGAAGCGGGCCGTGAACACCAGCGTCAGGCAGAGGCCCACGAAGAAGCCGCTGCCCACCTTGTCGCGATGGCGGCGATAGACGGCATAGATGATGAGGAAGAACAGCGCATAGCTCAGGGCCTCGTAGAGCTGGCCCGGATGGCGTGGACAGCCATCGACCTTCTCGAAGATGAATGCCCATGGCACGTCGGTCACCTTGCCGACAATCTCAGAGTTCATCAGGTTGCCCAGCCGTATGAACGTGGCCGTGATGCAGGAGCAGACGCCCATGTTGTCGAGTACCACCCACGCGCTGATCTTGTAGCGGCGCACATACATGAAGATGGCGATGATCATGCCGATGACGCCGCCGTGGGAGGCCAGCCCCTGATAGCCCACGAACTTCCAGGAGCCGTCGGCCATGTGGCGCATGGGGATGAGCATCTCTACGAAATGGTCCCAGGAGCCGAGGAAATAGCCTGGCTCGTAGAACAGGCAGTGGCCCAGGCGCGCGCCCACCAGCACGCTGACGAAGATGTAGAGGAACAGCGGGTCGAACTTCTCGTCGGGGATGTGCTGCTCCTTGTAGAGCCGCTTCATGAGCAGGTAGCCGAGCAGCAGGCCCACAAGCCAGCACATGCCGTACCAGCGCACGGCGAAGCCTCCGATGTGGAACATCACCTCGCTCGGGTCCCAGACAATATAGAGCAAGTCGTTGAGCATAGTCTATTGTTGGATTGGATGTTGGAAAAGCGGGCGTTATACATTGAAGCGGAAGTGCATGATGTCGCCGTCCTGCACCTCATAGTCCTTGCCCTCGATGTAGAGCTTGCCGGCCTCGCGCACGGCAGCCTCGGAGCCGTAGTGCAGATAGTCGTCGTACTTGATGACCTCGGCGCGTATGAAGCCCTTCTCGAAGTCGGTGTGGATGACGCCGGCGCACTGCGGGGCCTTCCAGCCCTTGTGGAACGTCCAGGCCTTCACCTCCATCTCGCCGGCGGTGATAAACGTCTGGAGGTTGAGCAGGTGGTAGGCCTTCTTGATGAGCCGGTTGACGCCGCTCTCCTCCAGTCCCAGCTCGTCGAGGAAGAGCTTCTTGTCCTCGTAGGTGTCGAGCGACGCGATGTCCTCCTCGGTCTTGGCCGCGATGACCATGGCCTCGGCGCCTTCCTTGACGGCGATGTCCTCTATGGTCCTGCTGTAGGCGTTGCCGGTCTTTGCGCTGGCCTCATCCACGTTGCACACGTAAAGCACGGGCTTGGTGGTGAGCAGGAAGAGGTCGTGGGCGGCCTTCTGCTCCTCCTTGGTGTCAAAGGTCACCGAGCGCGCGTTCTCGCCGCGGTCGAGCACCTCCTTGTAGGCCTTTAGCACGCCTACGAGTACCTTGGCGTCCTTGTTGCCCGTGGCCGCGATTTTCTCCTGCTTGCTGAGCTGTCCCTCGATGGTCTCGAGGTCCTTGAGCTGCAGCTCGGTGTCGATGATGTCCTTGTCGGCGGCGGGGTTGACGGGAGCGCCGCCCTCACGCACGACATTGTCGTCGTCGAAGCAGCGGATGACGTGGATGATGGCGTCACACTCGCGTATGTTGCCCAGGAACTTGTTGCCCAGGCCCTCACCCTTGGAGGCGCCCTTCACCAGTCCGGCAATATCCACTATCTCGCAGGTTGCGGGAACGATGCGGCCCGGGTGGACCAGCTCGGCCAGCTTGGTGAGCCGCTCGTCGGGCACACTGATTACGCCAAGGTTGGGTTCAATAGTACAAAAGGGAAAGTTGGCTGCCTGTGCCTTGGCACTGGACAGACAGTTGAAAAGCGTAGATTTGCCCACATTGGGCAGACCTACGATGCCACATTTTAATGCCATCTACAATAAACGTTTATATGCTATAATGTATACTATGCGTGCAAAATTACAGAATATTTGTGAGATTGTAGTCTGTTCTTCCGATTTCTTTGCTATCTTTGCAAAATAAGAACACTTTTTGGTAAGTTGTCATCACTGCATGCAGTGTGGCGGCTTGCGAATGCTTTAGAGATTTATGAGAACATTAAAGTCTATTACCATTCTCGGTCTGCTGCCGATGCTCGTAGCATGCGGCGGCAGGCCGACGGCCACATCCCCGAAGCCGGTCAGGGTCAAGGTGACGCGTGTGGGCGCAGTGCAAATCAACGGTGAGCGTGGCTACAGCGGCACGGTGACCGAGGAGAGCGGCGTGAGCCTGAGCTTCTCCACGGCCGGTACCGTGAAGGCGCTCTATGTGTCGGAGGGCCAGATGGTGAGCGCGGGCCAGACCATCGCCCTGCTCGACGGCGCCAACCAGAGCAGTACGCTGGCCTCGTCGCATGCCGTGACCGTGCAGGCCCGGCAGGGCCTCAGACAGGCACAGGACACCTACAACCGCTCGAAGGGGCTCCATGCCAGCGGTGTCATCAGCGACGCCAAGTGGGTGCAGGCACAGACCGCACTGGCCGAGGCCAGGGAGGCCGTGCGCTCGGCCGAGGCCCTGGAGCGCATCTCGAAGAAGAGCGTGGGCGACACGCGACTCACCGCCCCCTACGCGGGCTACATCTCGCGCAAGCAAGTGGACGTGGGACAGAATGTGGCCCCCGGCGAGATGGTGGCAGAGCTGATGCACATCGACCGCGTAAAGGTGAAGATCAGCGTGCCGGAGGGAGAGATTGACAAAATACAGAAAGGCGAGGAGATGATGGTGCGCTGCGACGCCGTCGGCGGTGAGCCGTTCTACGGCCGTGTGGCCGAGAAAGGCGTCGATGCCGACCCGCTGAGCCGCACCTACGACGTGAAGCTCCTGCTCGACAACCCGCAGCACCGGCTGCTGCCCGGCATGATATGCCAGGTGTACAGCCGCTTCCGGCGTGGCCAGACCAGTGTCTTCGTGCCGGCCGACGTGGTGCAGCTCAACGAGGACAACCGCTACTTCGTATGGGTGGTAAGCAACGGCAAGGCCACTAAACGCTTCATCAACTTCGTGGCCGACACCTCGCAAGGCGTGCGTGTCAACGGCGGACTGCAGCCCGGCGACCTGCTCATCACCGACGGGCAGCAGAAAGTGAGTGAGGGAACTGCGTGTGAGATAATCAGATAGGCTATGGCAAGAAAGAAAAGAAGACATTTTCAGGAACTTTGCCTCTACTACCGGCAAATCGTCATCCTGCTGGTCTGCTGTCTCGTAGCACTCGGCATATACGGCCTGAAGATGATCAACAAGAACGAGTTTCCCGACTACACGGTGCGCGAGGGCATAGTGGCCGCCGTCTTCCCCGGCGCCACATCAGAGGAGGTGGAGCAGGAGGTGACCAAACCGCTGGAGAACTATATCTTCACCTATAAGGAGGTGCAGAAGGAAAAGACCTACTCCTACTCGCGCGACGGCATGAGCATCATCGTCGTCGAACTCAACGAGAACCTTGAGGACAAGGATGAGTTCTGGTCGAAGTTCAAGCACGGCATAGAGACGTTCAAGTCGAGTCTGCCGCGCGGTGTCGTTGCCGTGCGCGTGCAGGACGATTTCGGCGACGTGTCGACGGAGCTCATCTCCCTGGAGAGCAAGGACAAGACCTACCGCGAGCTGAACGAGTATATGAAAATCATCAAGGACTCGCTGCGCATGGTGCCGTCGGTGGGCAAGATGAGCGTCACCGGCATGCAGATGCCGCAGATTGCCATCTACCTCGACACCGACAAGCTGTCACACTACGGCATAAGCTATCTCTCCATCGCCCAGGAACTGGCCGGCAAAGGCTTCACCAGCACCGGGGGAAGCCTGCAGGACAGGCAGTACAAGAGCCCCATCTATGTGGATGAGAGCCTCAACAAGATTTACGACGTAGAAAACGCGGTGATATTCAGCGACCTGCGCGGCAACATCGTCAGACTGAAGGACGTGGCCAAGGTAAAACTTGAGTATCCCACGCTCGACGAGTACATCACCGTCAACGGCACTAAGGCACTGCTGCTCTCGGTGAGCAACAAGCAGGGCATGGACGTCTCGCGCATGGGCACGGCCATCAACGCCAAGCTCGACCACATCCGCGCGGAACTTCCCGCCGACGTGAGGATGCACAAGATTACCGACCAGAAGCAGGTGGTCGACGACTCCATCTACGACTTCCTGCGCGAGCTGCTCATCGCCATCGTCACCGTGCTGCCCGTCGTGGTGCTCATCATGCCGCGCCAGGTGGCCGCCGTGGCCGCTGCCACGATGCCGGTGACCATCTTCATCTCGCTCGGCCTGTTCTATATCTTCGACCTTGAGCTGAACACCGTCACCCTGGCGGCGCTCATCATGACGCTCGGCATGATAGTCGACGACTCCATCGTCATCATCGACGGCTATGTCAACAATCTCGCCCTGGGCATAACGCGATGGCGCAGCGCCGTGCTGGCCACCAACCACTTCCTGAAGAGCATCTTCTCGGCCACGCTCTGCATCTCAATCACGTTCTTCCCGTTCCTCATCACCATGACGGGCGTGATGCACGACTTCCTGAAGATGTTTCCCTGGGCCATCACCATCGTGCTGTTCGTGAGCATGATTATCGCGCAGACGCTGTTGCCCATCCTCATGTATTTCTGCATCCGCAAGCCCATTGAGACCGGCGTGAGCAAGAACGGGAAGAGAGCCTTCAACCTGCTCGATGTCATGCAGCGGTTCTATGACCGGGCCATTGAGCAGTGTTTCAAGCACTGGAAGCTGACCATTGGCGCGGCCGCCGGCACAATAGCCGCAGGCGGCGTGGTCTTTCTCCACCTGCCGCAGAAACTGATGCCGATTGCACAGCGCGACCAGTTTGCCGTGGAAATATTCATGCCGACCGGCACCACGGTGCAGCGCACGGCGTGGCTGGCCGACTCGCTGGAGCACATGATCAGGCGCATGCCCGGCGTGGTGACGGTGGCCAATTTCCACGGCATGTCGTCGCCCCGCTTCCAGACAACCTACGCGCCGCAGATTCCCGGCGACAACTTCGCACAGTTCATCGTCAACACCCGGAGCATCGACGAGACCGAGCGGCTCGTCACCGAGTGCAAGCGGCGCTTCACCAACTATTTCCCCGAGGGCATAGTCAAGATAAAGCACCTCTCCTACAGTAAAGAGGAGAACCCCATTGAGGTGCGCCTCACGGGCAACGACCTCGCCACGCTCACGCTGGCGGCCGACAGCGTCACGTCGCGCCTGCGCCGCATCGACGGCCTTGAGCTGGTGCGCACCGACTGGCGAGAGCCTCTGGCCACGACACGCGTGACGCTCGACGACAATGCGGCCAGCCGACTCGGACTGACCAATGCCGCCGTGCAGATGACGCTGGCCCTGCGCTACACCAGCGGACTGCCCGTGAGCCAGATATGGGACGGCGACTACGGGCCGAAGACTGTGCTGAAGACCGCTCACAGCGACAGCGCCACCGTCGACAACCTCTACGACGAGCAGATACCCGTGATGGGCGGACAGAAGAGCGTTCCGCTCAGGGAGGTGGCGACGGTGGAAAAGAAGATGGAATACGGGCAAATCGTGCACCGCAACGGACTGCGTACCATCTCGGTCATCGCCGAGACTGGTCAAAATGTAAACGTGGAGCGGATGACGGGAAAAATCATGAATATCGTGGCCGACACGCACCTGCCCAATGACGTGCAGGTGTCTTACGGCGGACAGTATGAGACCGACCAGGAGCAGATACCCAACATTCTGTCGGCTCTCGTCATCGCCATTGCCATCATCTTCTTTGTCCTGCTGTGGCATTTCCGCAGCGTGTCGGAGTCGTTCATCATGCTGGCGTCGCTCTCACTCTGCGTGTTCGGCGCGGCGGCAGGCATCCTGATGACGGGCATTGACCTAAGCCTGACGTGCGTGCTGGGCTTCGTGTCGCTGATGGGCGTGCTGGTGCGCAACGGCATCATCCTCTTCGACTATGCCAAGGAGCTGCACACCCTCAGGCACCTACCTGTGCGCGACGCCATCCTTGAGGCCTCCAAGGAGCGCATGCGCCCCATCTTCCTCACCTCGGCATGCGCCTCGACGGGAGTCATACCGATGCTCTTAGGCGGCAGCAGCCTCTGGATGCCCATGGCCGCCGTCATCTTCTGGGGCACGCTCATCACGATGTTCTTCATCCTCGCCGTCATGCCCGTGGCCTACTGGCGCTTCATGGGTGACCCCGCCAAGAAACTCGGCAAGGAGGTAAGGATGATGTCAAGGTGAGCGAAAGCCGTGACGACACCGTGAATGTGAGGAGATAGAACAGCCACGGTGTGAATGCCAAGAAATTGACGAAAACTGGTGCGGGCGATTATCTGGTACTGAATCCGATAATCGCCCAAACCATAATAACGTTGCAGGAACATGACTTAGAACATGAGAACCACATCTATCGGCTTGCGGCCTGCGGAAGTCTTGCACTCTTTGACACCCCCGCCGCATTCGTGTTTGTGTTGCTTGCTGATTGTGCTATGGTCTTGTTCTCCTATTTGTATTATTTCTCTTCTTTGCAGTGTGTGCTGAATGCTGTGAGCATCCAGGCGGTCTTTTCCTGCGCCTTGAGATAGTCGCTCATCAGCGCCACAGTCACCTCGTCGCCTGCCTCAGCGGCCTTCTGCAACACCTGGCGCTCGTCGGCAATCAGCGTGCGGAGCGTGTCGAGCACGTAGCCTATTGCCTCGTGGCCGTTGGCCACACCGTCGAGCTCGGCCACCCGGGCGGTCTTCAGATAGACCGAGAAGCGGCTCTCGGGAGCTCCGTCAAGCTGGAGGATGCGCTCAGCCACCTCGTCAACTTTCTCGGCTGCGTCGTCGTAAAGCTCCTCATACTTCTCGTGCATGATGAAGAAGCTGTGGCCCTTGACAAACCAGTGGAGGTGACGGAGGTTGGTATAGTGAACTTGGAAGTCAGAGAGCAACTGCTGCAGTGCGTTGACAACTTCTACGGTGCGCTGGGTGTTCAGTCCTGTGATTTCTGTAGTCTTCATAATCTTTTTGTTTTAATGATTTATACTCTGTTTTTCTTTTCTGATGCAAAGGTAGTCCATTCTCTCCATTGCCACAACAGACGCTTTCTATGGGATGATAGAATCAATCAATAATAAAGAATAAGACGCTAATACACAAACTGTTATATTGAATAAACTTTTCCGTTCATTGATAGTGATTTGTACGCAGCGGAATGAAACCAAGCATTTATTCTAACGTAATACGCGTGAAAAGCCTTGCCCTATGTTTTGCGATACGACTTATTTTTTTAATTTTATGTATCGTTTGTCAACGGTTTTGGGTTAGCAGGCCACATCCGCGTCCACAGGGTTTGTCGGGTGCGACAGTTTTCTTCCAATTACATTGTAGGACATTCATCTATGAAACGCGTTATCAGCGAGTTCACAGGACTGAGGTAGAAGAATTTTCTTTTGAATTATAAAGGCGAACGTCCATTTCAAAGTTGCTACAATTCTATTTCCCACAAACAAAAACAAACAAAAAAGGTTGTGTCTATAATAAAAATTCATTAATTTCGCGTATGATAGAGAAACGGACAATATGACAGATATCGACTTTAAGAACTTTTACATCAACTGGCATAACAGGGCCGTTAAGTTTGCCCAATATTATGTATTGGTGGAAGAGGACGCTGAAAACATCGTCCAAGATGTTTTCATGCGCATTTATGAACGCTTGGAAGACTTTGACCGTGCCACGTTTTTAGGCAGCTATTTGTTTACTGCCATTAAGAACGAGTGCCTCAAGACCTTGCAGCATAGGATTGCCGAACAAAAGGCCATGTCGGACTACCGTTCTGATTATGTCCTGCCCATGCAGCTCAAATACGACTCATTGGAGGTGATGGACACCAACTTCCGTGACGAGCAGAGTATTGAGGAGTTGCTGCAACATGCCATTGATAGTCTGCCAGAGAAATGCAGACAAATATTCGTCATGCACAAGTTGGAAGGCAAAAAGCAGAAGGAGGTGGCCGAAGCCCTTGGTATTTCCGAGAGTACGGTTCAGGTACAGATGGGCATAGCCTATCGTAAACTACGTAAGGAACTTAAAGACTGCATGCCACTGTTCATCTTTCTATTTCTATAAAAGGTATATACGCGTTATCCGTCATTGGTATTTTGCTCGTTTATGGCAAGTATCTTTGGGGATGGGAATGGGAAAATTAATTTTTCTCATTTTTTTTGTGTTTTCGTTTAATTGAAAATCCGAATAACGGATAATAATAAATAGATTTTGATTGTTATGGACGATAGAATTATTCGATACTATAACCATTTGCTGAATCCTGAGGAGCAGAGACAGTTCCTCAATGAGGCTTTTGAGAATCCTGTGCTCAAACGCGACCTGATGGCCGTGGAGAACGTACAGGCTCTCTGCAACCTCCATCCGGCCCAGAAGGATGAGCAGGAGGGGAACGACAGTTATGCCAAATTCCGCAGTCGGTTAGTCCGCCGCCAGCATTATACTATAGGATTGCGTCTGCTCAAGTATGCCGCTATTTTTTTTGTGGGAGTGTTCATATCGTGGATGCTGGCCTTGCAGTTCCGTAGTGCGGACAATGTGACAACAGTCCAAGAGCTTTCGGTGCCACAGGGGCAGCGTGCGCGTATCGTTCTTCCTGACGGCAGCGTGGCCTGGGTAAATTCCGGCTCAACGCTTCGATACCCGTCAGTGTTTGTTGGCGAGCGCCAAATAGAACTTATCGGTGAGGCATCGTTCGACGTTGTAAAGAATACGGAAAAACCATTCAAGGTAGCCGTGAGCGGCAACATCGTAAAGGTGTTGGGAACTCATTTCAATGTGTGTGGTTATGCTCGAAAGCCGCTCACAGTGGCGTTGCTGCGCGGTAAGGTGAGTGTTTACAGCGCGGCCGAACCCGAAAAAGGTGTTATTCTCTCTCCCAATCAAGAGGTGACGGTGTCCGACGGCAGGTATGTAGTGAGGCCCTTACAAGAGAATCCGACCCTTTGGCAGCAGGGTATTCTGTCGTTTAGGAATGCCAGCATGAAAGAACTGGCCGGAAAGCTGGAGGCTTACTACAACGTAAGAATTACAATAGCAAATCCATCTGTGGAGCGATACACCTTCACAGGCAAGTTACGGCAGGGCAACAACGTAAGGCACGTGCTGCAACTGCTACAAGAGATACATCCATTCCGCGTGGAATACGATGCGAGCGAGGAGAATATACGGATATATTGATGTCTAATTATAAAACAACCAAGTTTATGAAACAATTTCTTAAATTTGACTTTCTTGCCGCGCACGCTGGCCTACTTAGTGGCAGCCATTGTAAGGAGAGACGGGCAAGAACAGTACCAATTGGTCCCGAGCGACTTTGTCCACCTGGTAGCCCACAATGCGCAAACCTCTCCGTATGTTGTAAGGAATACAGAACCATTTAATACTTAACCGATGAATATATTCAACCTAAATCTAAGGTCTGTCAAGTCCAAATCCAAGACAGACATCCTGCAACTGCTGAAGATATGCTACATGTCATGGTTGCTCCTGGTGAGTCTGCCGGTAATGGCCCGTAGCCAGTCTATCACCTTGCCGTCTAAAACGGTGACCATTTCCAAGTTTTTCTCCACGGTCGAGAAACAGACAGGTTATATGTTTCTCTATAGCGAGGTGGACTTGGATGTAAGCACAAAAGTCAGCTTCGCGGCCCGCACGGCAACCCTGCATGCGTTTCTGGAAGAGTTTGTGAAGTCCCGCGCAATCAAATATGACATAACCCCAAGCAAATACATTGTGCTTTCGAAAATGTCGACTGCTCCCCGACCCCACCAACAAAAACCAGTTAACACGAGGAAAACCATCAGGGCAAAAGGCGTTGTCATCGGCAATGACGGCCAGCCTGTGATAGGAGCAACGGTCAGGCAGCGAGGTTCCAATAATGCTACAGTGACCGACATCAACGGCCAATTTGTATTGGACGTGCCGTCCGGAGCCATGCTGGAGTTTGCCTATGTAGGTGCCGTGACGAAAGAGTTGAAGGCCGGTACAAACATGTCAGTGAAATTGACAGACGACGTACAGATGCTCAACGATATAGTGGTAGTGGGTTATGGTACCTTACAGCGCCGCGAGGTGACCAGCTCCATTACCTCCATCTCATCGAAAGACCTGCTCCCGGGGCAAGGGGGATCGACGGTTGCCAGTCTTCTGAAAGGCAAGATTTCCGGTATGACCATCAATGAGACTTCCAGTCCAAACGCCGGGATAAGCATGCAATTGCGCGGCGTGACCTCCATCAATGCATCCTCGGCTCCATTGGTAGTCATCGACGGTATTCCCGGCGGCGACATCCGCTCGTTGAGCCAGGAAGACATACGGTCCATTGATGTGCTGAAAGATGCTTCCGCCGGCGCTATCTACGGCACACGGGCAGCAGGCGGCGTCATTTTGATTACGACCAGGAGAGCAAGTGAGGGTCCCATCCGTCTGTCTTACACGGGCGAGATGTCTACTGAGCAAGCTGTCAGGAAACCCGAGATACTGAATAGGAATGATTTTCTGCGGTTCGGCTTGGGCGCTGACTATGGGGCCGACACCAACTGGTACAACGCCTTACTGAATGAGGGAGCCTTGTCACACAGGCATGTGGTAAACCTGTCCGGGGGAACGCACACGGCCCAAATATATGCCACTTTCTTGGCACAAAAGCAGAAAGGTATTGCCATAGGAGACGACAGGACTGACTACTCCGGGC
Source organism: uncultured Prevotella sp. (assembly GCA_902497035.1). Classification (GTDB taxonomy): domain Bacteria; phylum Bacteroidota; class Bacteroidia; order Bacteroidales; family Bacteroidaceae; genus Prevotella. The sequence continues at coordinate 11,657 of CABVDL010000031.1, read as the reverse complement.
GCATCAACTCGCATCTGAGCTTACTGGACAACCTGTTAGAAGTGACATTGCACACCGAATACCGAGAGGCACACAGGCATGAGACGAGTAGAAGCAGCTATTTCAATATGGCGTTGAAAATGAACCCCACCATCCCCGCATACGACAGCACGTCGGATACAGGCTACAATGTCCTTACGGGAGGCGATGACTGGTACAATCCGTTGGCCGAAGTCAAGTTGAAGCAGGATGCAAATATAGACAAGTGGATTCAAGCCGATGCCACACTCAAAGTCAATCTGCCATACGGTCTGTTTGTCCAGGGTACATTCGGCTGGGAGACCCGCGACTACCAGGCCACCCACTATACATCAGCCCAGCACAGACTGTCGATTAATAACAATTACAGTGGCAACGCCTATCATGAATACTCTAAGACCGTCAGCACATCCTTCGAGCCTACAGTCAACTTTATACATACATATGCAGGAAGACACAATGTGAAGGCTGTGGCTGGATACAGCTTCTGGCAAAGCAACTCCGAAAATTTCAACATGCGCAACTACAACTTCCCAGTCGATGGTGTAGGACCCTGGGACATGGGCGCTGGCACCTACCTCACAGACGGCAGGGCGAGCATGTATTCGCACAAATATCCCCGCGAGCGGCTTGTTGCATTTTTTGGGAGAGCCAACTACAGCTATGACGACAAGTACATGCTGACCGCAAGCTTGCGTCATGAAGGATCCTCCAAGTTCGGAAATAATCACAAATGGGGCAACTTCTGGGCTGTCTCGGGAGGATGGAGAATATCAAAAGAAAACTTCATGCGCAATCTGACGTTTGTCGATGACCTGAAGCTGCGTTTGGGGTACGGCATTACGGGCAACAACAATTTCACTTCCAGCGCAACAACACTGATGTATTCCTCCAACTCCCTCTGGCCTTACAACGACAACTGGCTTGTATCCTATGGACCTGCCAACAACGTGAACTATGACCTGCATTGGGAGCAGACGGCCGAGCTGAACCTTGGATTGGACTATTCGCTGCTTCACAACCGGCTCTACGGCAAGGTTGACGTGTATAGCAAGAAAGTGTCAGGTATGCTCTACAACATCACGGTACCCAATCCCCCGGCCATCTACGACAATACGACGATGAACTATGGCGACCTGAAAACCACAGGCTGGGAGATAGAGATAGGGGGCGTACCCCTGAAGACCAAGGATTTCAGCTGGACCACCAGCATGCGCCTCTCGCATTTCTCCTCGAAGATTACTTCCCTTTGGGGCAACAAGACTTATCAGGACCGGGTGTATTTTCCCGCACCCGGAACAAATGGCTCAGGAGGCAGGATTGAAGAGGGTACAAAGATTGGAAGCTACTTTATCTGGAAGTATGCAGGTCTTACAAACGACGGAAGATGGCTGCTCTATGACCGCAACGACAACATTATCCTGAGCAGCCAGAAGACCTATGACGACAAGCGGTATATAGGCAATGCCATCCCCAGGCTGATAGTCTCATGGGACCACACATTCACCTACAGGAACCTCTCGCTGGGCATAAACCTTCGCAGCTGGCTCGACTTCGATGTTTTCAACACCATCAATATGTATTACGGCTTGTCTGAGGTAGAGGGACAGAATGTGCTACGCAGCGCGTTTATAGAAAACCGGCATATCAAGGAGGTCAAGCAGCTGTGCGATTACTGGCTGGAGGACGGCACCTTTCTGAAGATTGATGCCATCAGCCTGGGCTACACCCTGAACATGAAGAAGTGGCAGAAATATATTGACCACATCGACATATACTGCACCTGCAGAAATGTAGCCTGCTTTACCAAGTACTCTGGACTGAATCCTGAGGTGAACATCAATGGCCTGGACCCGGGGTATGAATGGTTCAACAACATCTATCCTGAGACCAGAAGATACACATTGGGAATGAAGATCACCTTCTAACGACTACAAGCATTAAATCATTAGGAAAAATGAAACGGAATATATTCATGTCTTTGGGGCTTGTGCTCCTGCTTCTGCCCGGATGTACCAATTTGAACGAAAAATGGTACTCAGAGACAACTCCAAGTACTTACTTCACATCCAAGGAGAGTATCTATTCTTTCCTTGCAAGGCCTTACACCCACTGGCGCTGGTACCAAGAATTTGACAGGGCCATCATGCAGGAATGCTCCACAGACGAAATGTGTGTGACCCAAAAAGGCATACACTATAATGATGTGCGCTATGCGCAATTGCAGCACCATAGCTGGACACCCATTCATCCCAACAACCAGGAGACCTGGAGAGGTACCGGACAGGGCATAGCCTTTGCGCTGGCCACCAAAGAGTCACTTCAGGATTTGGATTACACAAAGTTTGGACTGACTGAAGAGACCAAAAACGACCATCTCATGAAACTGCAGACGCTGCTGGCCTATTTCTACCTGAGGGGACTCGACTTCTATGGGGCAATGCCAATTTACACCACCTCTACAACAACAGAGGCTCCACGCTCCACGGCCAGGGAAACCTTTGACTACATAGAGAAGTTGCTGACTGAGGCTATTCCGAAGCTCCTTCCCAAGAAGCAGGGTGACCTTGAAGAGGGATTTCCCCACCAGGCCACGGCGGCAGCCTTGCTTGCCGAGCTCTACTTCAATGCAGAGGTTTACACCGGCGAGCAGCACTTTGACAAGTGTGCGGAGATATGCCAGAACATCCTTGACGGCAAGTACGGGTATTACAAACTGGAAAGTAACTGGTATGGTCCCTTTGGCTTTGAGAACAACAAGTCGTCCGAGATTATATGGTCGGCTCCCTCCGACAATACAAAAGGGGCGCGAACCTGGCAATTCGAGCGCTACTATCATTATAACATGAAGAACTATTTCGACCTGGGCGGCTACTCATCTACTAACGGCATGCACCTGCAGCCCTCGTTGAAGCCAACGGGTGACCCCTATACCGATGCCGACTTCTACAAGCTCGGCCGACCTTTTGCCAAATTCAACGACAAGGACCTGCGGAAAAAGATGTACGTGTATAAAGGTAATGGCGAGTATGAGGGCATGTTCGTGTTCGGAAAGGCACAGCGCATCTCGCGCTCTGGCAATACGGTGAGCTGTACCGGGCTATACGAGTATCCCGGACAGGTGCTCTCATTCGTGGACCAGGTGGCTCAGTTCAAAAAGGTGAAAGAAGGAGAATACGCTTCTGTGAGCGAGTTGCCATCCAATATCAACACGGGCGAGGAAAACTCGGGGGTCAGACTCGTAAAACTGCCGGTACCCGACAATACCGACAAAAAGCTGGCCTTCAACCCTGACCAGCCTGTCATCCGTCTGGCTGAAATCTATTACATGCTCGCAGAGTGCAAATACCGGCTGGGCGACAAGCAGGGGGCGGCAGACCTGTTCAACCAAGTGCGTCGGCGTAATTTCGAGAATGGGAACGATCCCGACCCTGTAACAGTGCAGAATATCAACAAGTACCGCATCCTCGACGAGTGGATGGTGGAGTTCATTGGCGAGCAGCGCAGACGCACCGACCTTAGGCGTTGGGGACTCTACACCACTGGCGCATGGTGGGACCACAGGCCAACTAATGACGACCATTACGAACTCTATCCCATCCCTGAGAAATATATTTCAGTAAGCAACAGCCTTAAGCAAAACCCAGGCTATGGAGGAGCAGAGGAGATGTCACGCGAGGATGCCGGAATATTCAAGGTCAAGAGTATAGAATAAATAAAATGCAATAGCAACAATGGATATGAAATTTCTATTAATGAGCATGATGGCAGTCTTGCCGCTTTTGGCAAGCTGCCAGCAGGAGAAAGACTTCCCAGAGGATGTCATCCCCAATGAGAACTATGAGTATCTGCCCGACTGGCAGGAAGGCTATCTGGACATACACCAGATAAGTACAGGAAAAGGTAATTGCGCCTTTATGATATTGCCAGACGGAACAACCATGGTGGTCGATTGTGGTGATTTGGGGGTCTATACGGGTGGCACGCAGGAAATTATGAAGCCAAGACCAAACTCATCCAAGTCTGCGGCCGAATGGGACGCGCAGTACATCAGACATTTCTCGGCGCCACTGCCCAACGACAGCACAATAGACTATGCGCTTGTCACCCACTTCCATAATGACCACATGGGACAATGCGGCAAACAGGCTGTCAACAAGCCAGGACTTGATTATAAGCTGACAGGCATTACACATCTGGCCAACCTTTTGGACATTAAGACACTGATAGACAGGGGCTACCCCGACCAATATGCCAAGACAACAGAACTCACCTCTGGAGCCGACTACGCCAACTACAAGCTGTTTGCTGAGGCCAGGGCCAGGGATGGGAAGAAGACTGAGGCCTTCAAAGTGGGTAGCAGCAGCCAGATTGTGCTTAGAAATCCATCAGCTTATCCTAACTTCGAAATTCGCAATGTTGTGGGCAACGGCAAGATATGGACTGGCAGCGGGACTGGCAGTCGTGACCTTGTACCCGCGACAGCCACGGGTAGCCAACAGCTGAATGAGAACCAGTTGAGCTGTGGCATCCGCATTTCCTATGGCGACTTCGACTACTGGACGGGAGGCGACATTCTTGGTGTCAACAAGTCACCCGAGTGGTTTGACATAGAGACCCCGGTCAGCAATCTGATTGGCGAGACCGACGTGGTACTCTGCAATCACCATGCTTATTCTGATGCAATGTGTGAGACCTTTGTCTCGCAGGTGAAAGCACAGGCATTCATCATCCCTGTGTGGGATTATTACCATCCGCAGCCTGCCACATTGGGGCGTATGCTATCGCAGACGCTCTATCCTGCCGACCGTGATGTCTATGCTGCTGGCCTGGTGACCAGCAACAGAGAGCGCCTGGGGACCAACGGGCAGCTCATTAAGCCCGCCGGACACATCGTCACCCGGGTTTATCCGGGCGGAGGCTCCTTCCAAATTTTCGTCCTTAGCGATAAGGATGAGAAGTATGAGATTATCTATAAGTCTAATGTTTACACTTCTAATAAATAAAATTAGGCCATGAAACCTACTGTTAATGCAAGTATCTCATTGTTTGCCGTACTGTTAGCCGTTCTTATGGTGTCTTGCTCTGACAAGATGGAAGAGGGCACATTGAGCATTGACAACGATGAGATTATTCTTCCTGCCAAGGGCGATTCCACCAGAATCGCTGTCAGCTCCACGCTCGAATGGCGGATAGATTTCGCGGAGACCAGCTGGCTCAAGAGCGACGTGATGGGCGGCCAGCCTGCAAGAACTTACTTTACCCTGATTACCACCGACAACAATTCAGACTCAGAGCGGTTCTGCGACTTGACCGTCTATGAGGGAAATGACAGCGTAAAAGCCATCAAGGTGAGACAGCTGTCGCGCTATCCTTTCATCTCACCGGCCACCCAAGCACTGGACTTGTTTCCAAATGGCGGGGATTACCAGATGAGGCTGTCAATGAATGTACCGGAGACAGACATCAAAGTCAGCTCTGATGCCAGTTGGATTGACGGATGCAGAATAATGGACGGCGTGCTGTACTTTACTGCAAAGCCCAATACTGAAAATTTGCGAACCGATACCATCCGGCTCGAATATACTGACAGCTATGACCGCAAGGCGGTGGCAAGTATAGCAGTCAGCCAGCCGTTCTCACAGTATGCGGGAGCTGAGGAAATTAGTTTCGACAAGGCAAAAGCCTACAAAGGCAGCATTACCGACAAGGTGTGTGTCAAGGGAACCCTTGTGGCCAACGGTGCCTCCGACAATATGTCCAAAAACCGGTATATTCTTCAGGACACCAACGGAAATACGCTATTGTTCCAATCGGAGAAACTCATTCCCTTGGACCGCTTTAACCAGGTGGAAGTAGCTCTGACTGACGGAGAGGTTACCGAGGAGAAAGAAGGACACTTCACCTATAAGGTGATAAAAGGAATCACAACAGCCCATATCCTGAGTTCTGACAAGGCATCGTTCACACCTCCCGTCAAGAGCATCAGGGAGCTGACCAGCGACATGGTGTTCAGCCTCGTTACATTGCGTGATGTGGAGATAGCCTCGCCCCACGGAGCATTTACCAACTTCATGACTACAGACCCAGGCAGTGCGACGCGCGCCGCCGATCCCTATTATTGGGTCAAACTGTATCCTGCTTACTACCGTTGGTACCCCACCTGCATCCGCGATGCCAATGGCTCACATATCTATATGCTCACATCACTCAACACATCGTATGCCCACGAGACCTTGCCCACAGGCTCTGGTACCATAACGGGAATTGTGGACAGGGTGCGGCTCTCCAACTTTGGCATCACCGAGGACGAGCTGTCAATTATTCCGCTGGATCGCAGCGACATAAGCCTCAGCACGGTCAACAGCGTATCTGACTTGCTGGTAGAATGGGACTGCAACATTCCAGCATCGGTGCTGAAAGGTGGAACGCTGACAGTGTATCATCCCACGGGAGGCCTGACCACTGAGTCGGCCGCAGTACTCAGCAAGGACGGCAACATCCGGTTCCAACAGTGGTATACCGACAACGTCCTTGGTTTCCAGGATGACTACCGGGGCGATGTCAATCTCACCAACACAAACCCCAAGGGCGGATTTGGCAGAGTTACCCAAGGTGCCTTCAATAGCAAGCCATGGAAAGTGGGCTCATACTTCTATGTGGACAAGATTTCCACAAAAGGTATCAGCGGAAGACTGTCCTTGCAGGTGGAGATGAACACCAGCTGGGGTGGTGCCATATCTATGCATATCGAGTACGCCACTTCAATGGGCGGACCCTGGACTAAGCTTGACAATTCTGAGTTCAAGGTGCTGGGGGAGTTCGACAGGTCGATGGCAGCAGGAAGAAGCGAGAAAAATATTCCAGGTTATCGTGTATACGACTTCCTGCTCCCCGCCAGCCTCTCAGGCAAAGACAACATCTGTCTGAAAATAGTTGCCGACGAGAGCAAAGGTCCCGTCCGTCTGGCCAATCTTTCCATACGCTACAATAAATAACCAATCGTCATTCTTCTATTAAGAAATAATAAACCAATAACTAATTATGAAGAACTTTTTATTTTCATTTGTATTCTGCTGTCTCTCAGGGGCAGTCTGCGCTCAGTCCACTGTGACAGATGCCAATGGCTGGGAATATTCTGTTTCCAACAATCAGGCCACACTTGTCAAAGCACCCTCAGCCAAGGGTAACATTACCATCCCGGCGACTGTTTCCAACAATGGGACAGCTTTTCCAGTCGTAGCTGTCTCTGTGGGAAACACAGGAGTGTTCCAAGGCAACACCGCCATCACTGGCATTACATTCCAGGGCAATAATCTGAAAACTATTGGCAAGCATGCCTTTAAAGACTGCACCAAACTGACAAGCGTAATCATCCCCTCCGGGGTGGCCTCACTACCGGCAGGAACTTTTGCCGGCTGCTCGGGCCTGAAAACTGTATTCTTGCCCGAAAGCGTCACGGAAATAGGCGACAGCTGCTTCATCAACTGCACGTCGCTGACAGCCATTGACGGCGCACAAGGACTGGAGTACATCTATAGCCGCGCCCTACAGAACTGCAAGGTGCTTGCCAAACTCAACCTCACGTCTGCCGTAAGCCACATTTATCCGTACGCATTCGAGACCACACCTAACTATAAAGCCAACATAGACCTAAGCGGAAACAAATACTTGTGGGTGGGAAATCACGCATTCCACAATTCGGGCATCACAGGATTCAGATTCCCCGACACTGCCGAGTTGGAAAACAAGCCCAGGACACCCAGTGGATTCGAGGGCTATCAGTTCAACAGATGCCCCAATCTGGCAACCATAAAGCTACCTGCTAATCCGTCACTCAAAGAGTTGCCCGAAGGGTTCTTCTGTAATGAGAATACTGAGACGCTACAGTATGTATCCATCCCTGCCAACTTTAATAAGTTAGGCAATGCTGTATTTAATTACTGCAACGGACTGAAAGAGGTGGCATTCTTAGGTGCAGGTGACTTCACTCACGGCTCGACCGGCGAACCCACTTCTGTCATCTACTATGTTACCGACCAATGCACCACCACCAACAAGAAGTATGTCATTAAGAAGGCATATCCGCTTGCAATGACAGCAGACAAGTATGTCACATTCAGTTCTATCTGTCCCCTTGATTTTTCAGGTACGGGTCTGAAGGTGTATGTGGCCAAATATGACAACGGCAACATAATCTATAAAGAGGTAAGCGAGGGCAAGATTCCTGCCGGTGCCGGTGTGCTTGTCTATGACGAGAAAGCTACCGCAGCTGTGTCCTATAACATCAAGGTTATTCCCAGTGCAAAGGCATTGTCCGGCAATGGGCTGACAGGAACCCCCGACCTAAAGAAAATATGCGATGGCACACAATATGAATTAGGGGTTGTCAACAATGTGCTTGGATGGTGTAAGGTGGCAGTTGGGAAATCCATTGCCGTAAACAAGGCTTATCTGACAATTCCCGCAAGTGCGGATGCCAAGGATTTTATACCTTTGAAGTTGGACGAGATAGTTCCAGACCCCAGCATTAACATAGAGATAGGGTCAACAGGTTATGCAACTGCTTATTACGGCAATCAGGCCCTCACAGTTCCCACCGGGGTAACGGCATCAACCTATGCTGTCGTTGACGGTAAACTTACTGCTACTAAGACTTATGCCTCTGGCGAGGTTGTACCCAAAGGTACCGGGGTCGTACTGAAAGGTACGGCCAACACAACCTATACGTTTGATGTAAGCTCGGAGACTGGCGAGGTACCTTCTCTGAACCAGCTGTATGGTTCAGATGAAAAAGCCGAGACCAGCGTCAGCGGTGCTACGCATTATTATATGCTCTCACTTGACAGCGAAGGCAAGAACGCAGGTTTCTATTGGGGTGCCGACAATGGTGCAGCCTTCACCAATGGCGCCCATAAGGCCTATCTCGCCCTAAACAGCACTGCCACTGCCAATGTTAAGGCATTCCTCTTCGATGGCGGTACCGTTACGACAGGTATCAGCACCATCAACGCCAAGGCCTGTGATGCCAAAAAACACGTCTATACCCTCAGCGGCATGCGCATGGGCAGCAAGAAACTGCCTGCCGGTGTCTATATCAGAAATGGTAGAAAGTTTGTTGTAAAGTGATATGGCTATGAAAAATTATCAGCAACCAAAGACCAAGGTGACGGTCGTCAACGAGACAAGTCCCATCGCGTCAAGCTTAACCCTCAACGATACCAAGGGCAACGGCACACAACTATCCAAGGGCTATACCATGTTTGAGAAAGATGACAAGACGTCTATCTGGGAATAAGACATCACATCCGCCCTTTTAACGAAAAAAGAGGATCCTTATGATTCAGTCCCATCCAAAGACCGCTTTGAATGGGACTTTCTATTCCAGATGGCTGCACAATACCATTGAGTGGAAGCCTGGAAATGTAGTTTCGGGCTACCTTCGTGAGAAAGTATAACCATGGATTGTATCAAAGTGAACAAATCAATAAGAATTGAAAACATGAAGAAGTTCTTGTATGGCATGATTTTTCATTTTTTTTCTTTTTGTCGTCTTGAGAGAAAAGCTGCTTACGAACGTGCAGAGACAGACAATGCCATCTCACAATACAATCTTGAATATTTCCCTTAATTAATTTTTAATATTACCCTTAATTATTGGCGGCCTATAAAAATATTAGTTATATTTGCAGCAGCAACCAAGAAACAATATGATGGAAGACGACAATAAGTATATCCGCTTTGATTGGGCCGCCAAGCGTATGCTGCGGGACAAGGCCAACTTCGGCGTGTTTGAGGGACTCATCACCGTGCTCCTTAACGAGCCAGTCCACATTGTCGAAATCCTGGAAAGCGAAAGCAATCAGATAAAGGGTGACAGCACATACGGCTGTGTCGTTCTGAAAGCCATTGACAATAAGGACGAGCAACTTATAGTTGAGATTCAAACTGTCCGTGAGCTCTATTACCTTTGGAACTTGGTCTCCAATGGTTATCAGCCTTTTACCGAGCATATCTCCCTTGGCGACAAGTACAACAAGGTAAAGAAAGTGTATTCCATCAGTATCCTGTATTTCGACCTTGGGCAAGGAGCAGACTATCTCTATCATGGCCAGACCTCGCTCGTGGGTGTACATACCAATGACACACTGAAAATCAATACACGCGACAAGGGCTTTATTAAAATCAAGACCCCGGAAGAGATATTTCCTGAATATTTCATCATCCGTGTCAATGAGTTCAACAAGGTAGCCAAGACTCCTCTTGAGGAATGGATTGACTATCTGAAAAGTGGACATATTAAAAAAGACACCACTGCCCCCGGCCTTCAGGAGGCGCGACAAAAGCTCCAATACCTAAAAATGGACAAGGTAGAGCGTAGAGCCTACGACCGCCACATCGACAACATCATGGTACAAAACGATGTGCTTGATACCGCAAAGATGGAGGGTCGTGCGGAGGGTCGTGCAGACGAGAAAAAGGAAGCCGCACGAAAAATGAAAGCTAAAGGACTGGATTCTGCACTTATAAGTGAAATCACAGGACTGGAGGAAGCAGAGATTGAGAAGCTGTAGCTTTTGTTGTCTAATTTTGCACCCGGCAGTCGCCCTCTACCGCGTAGGACAATACGCCTACAGCAAGGCTTTGACCTCATCCAGGCTCTTCGCCACCTGGATGAAGTCTGTCCAATGGCCGCGCACGAAGCCATTTGCCTCCAGATTGTCGAGCGCACGGATGAGCGGTTGCCAGAAACCTTTCATGTCGTACAGCACGACGCGCTTGTCGTGGTAGCCGATGGTGTGGCTCCCGGCCACGGTGAAAATCTCGTCGAGCGTGCCGATGCCGCCGGGCAGGGCCACGCACACGTCGCTCTGCGCGAGCATGATGTCCTTGCGGTCGGAGAGATTGTCGCAGGGTATCTCCACATCAAGATAGTCAGGAATGAGGCGGTTGGAAAGGATACGGGGAACGACACCTATGGTCTGGCCGCCACTGTCGTGCACCGCCTTGCCGATGGTGCGCATCAGACCGCGGTCGGCGCCGCCATAGACCAGCGTGTGGCCGTGAGCGCCCATCCAGCGGCCAAGATCTTCGGTAAGGGTGAAAAAGTCAGGGGCAATGCGGTCATTGGCCGAACAGAATACTGCTATCTTCATTTGTCTGTACGTTAGCGTTTCATTCGCCGGACAGGCCCAGAGCCGTCCGACTGTGCAAAGATACCGCTTTTTTATTGAAATAACGGTCTTTTTATAGTGAGTTAACCAACTGAAATTCGTACCTTTGCACCATCACTCTTAATTTACAGATATATTTGAAGACTTTTGAAGAACTTGGTGTCAGCGAAGTGATACGCCGCGCCATTGAGGAGCTGGGCTTTGAACACCCCATGCCCGTACAAGAAGAGGTAATCCCGTATTTATTGGGCGAAGGCAACGATGTCATCGCACTCGCGCAGACAGGCACCGGCAAGACTGCCGCCTACGGCATACCCGTGCTGCAGAAGACGGATGCCGCGTCGCGCGACACGCAGGCGCTTATCCTCAGCCCCACGCGCGAGCTGTGCCTGCAGATTGCCGACGACCTTAACTCGTTTGCCAAATACATTCCCGGCATGCACATCATCCCTGTCTACGGCGGGG
>CABVDL010000030.1 GCA_902497035.1 uncultured Prevotella sp. | reverse complement strand
GCGGGCCGTGCGCGACAATCCCTATTACAATGCCCTGCAAATCAAGTTTGCGTATGCCGTCACCTGCCACAAGGCGCAGGGAGGACAGTGGGAACACGTCTATGTGGACCAAGGCTTTATGACCGCTGACATGCTTACTCCCGACTATTTCCACTGGCTCTACACTGCCGTAACGCGCGCCCGCACCCGCCTTTTCCTCGTCAACTGGCCCGATGAGCAGTGCGACGACTCGCCAAAATAACAGCTCCCGACCCTTCTCACTCCCCACTCCTCACTCCTAACTCCTAACTCCTAACTCCTCACTTCTCACTCCCCATCCTCATGTTGCGCCAACCTCTTCTGCCCCTCGCCATAGTCCTGATGCTTGGCATTGTCACAGCCGACGCCCTCAGTGGCACTGTTGGCGGCAGGTGGCTGCTTCCTGCGCTCATGCTGCTTTTGGCTCTCAGTCTCTTGTCGGCCCTGATGCTCAACAGTCGGCATAAGATGGGCAGCTCGACCTGCGTGCATCTTGCCGTGTTTTTCTTTGGCGCTGCTCTGATGGCCAATTCCAGCGACAGGGTGCGGTTTGCATTTCGGAAAGGTCAGGCCGTTGACTACGAAGCCGTGGTGGTGAGCGAACCGAAAGTCGCCGGCCGGACGTTTCGCTGCGACCTCTGTCTGATGAAAGTCAACGGCCGGATGCTTCGACGCCCCGTTAAGGTGAAAGCCGCTGTCTTGCGTGACACTGTATGCAATGACTGGCGACAGATCCGGTTGGGCACTGGCATTGCCGCGGTCTCGCCGATGGAGCCTTTGCGCAACTACCATCCCGGCAGCACTTTTGACTACGTACGTTGGCTCAAGGTGCACGGATTCTCGGCCCAGACCTTTATCTATTACAGTGACTGGGAGCCGCGTAGCGTAACGTTGAGGCCTCTTTCCCGTTTCGGGCGGTTACGCCTGCGTGCTATGATGCTTAGAGCGCGCGTGGTCAACCATTTCATGCAGTTGACCGGAACGGCCGATGACCAGAGTGCCGCCATTGTTGCCTCGATGGTGCTTGGCGACCGTCATGCTGTCAGTCGTCAGACCAAGGAACTCTATTCTGTGACCGGCGCATCGCATGTGTTGGCTTTGTCGGGACTTCATCTGGGCATCATTTACGCTGTGCTGATGTTGCTCTTCGGCCGCTGGCGCCGCCATGCTTGGCTGTCCCAGGCACTCATTCTTTCTGCCATTTGGACCTACGTCGTGCAGGTCGGCATGGGGACGAGCATCATGCGCTCGGCCGTCATGCTGTCGATATTCTCCCTTTGCCAGGTGCTGCACCGCGACGGCGCGTCGGTCAACACACTGTCGTTTGCCGCGATATGCCTTTTGGTGGCAAATCCCATGAGCCTGTGGGACATCAGTTTTCAACTTTCTTTCCTTGCCGTATTGGCCATCCTCATCTATTACCGTCCGCTCTATGGCATGCTCCGTCCGCGGACGAGGGCAGGGCGGGTGCTGTGGAGCATGATTGCCGTCTCGCTGGCTGCGCAGGCGGGCACAGCTCCGGCCGTGGCCTATTATTTCGGCCGCTTCTCCACCTATTTCCTGCTTACCAACCTGCTTGTCGTTCCCTTTGCCACCGTCATCATTTACGGTTCGGTTGTACTGGCGGCACTGACTCCGTGGCCGGCGGCAGCCATGCTTGTGGCCAGTCTGCTGACCAGGTTTGCCCGATGGCTCAACCTGTCGTTGGAATGGATAGCCTCGTTGCCGGGCGCCTGCATCAGCTCCGTCACGTTAAGCCTGCTGCAGGTTTACCTTATTTATACAGCCCTGATCTGCCTGACAGTAGCCTTTGGCCGGTTCCCCTTCCGAAGACCGGTCAATGTGAGGGCGGACAATCGCAGGCGGCAACAAAAGCTCATGGCCTTATTGGCCGGGGACACCGGCGGGGATGCGTATGCCTCCGGCACGGCTGTGCGGCAACAGGCGGGAGACAACAGCCCTGAGGAATGAGGGCGGAAGACTTGCTCCTGCACAAAACCTTGATTTTGTGCCAAAAAAGACGCTTTTCAGACCAATTATTTGGGTAAAAGGGATATTATTAGTAATTTTGCCACACTTATATCTCTTTATCGGATAAGAAAATAGGAAAATATAATAATATAGCATTACTTATGAAGTTGAACATTGTAGTACTTGCCAAGCAAGTACCTGACACGAGAAACGTGGGTAAGGATGCCATGACAGCAGAGGGTACGGTCAACCGTGCCGCCCTTCCCGCCATCTTCAACCCCGAGGACTTGAACGCCCTGGAGCAGGCTCTCCGCATCAAGGACACCGACCCTGACAACATCAAGGTGGGTGTGGTGACCATGGGCCCGCCGCGCGCCGGCGAGATTATCCGCCAGAGTCTCTATCGTGGTGCCGACTGCGGCTGGCTGCTTACCGACCGCAAGAGTGCCGGTGCCGATACGCTTGCCACTGCCTATTTTCTTTCAAAGGCCATAGAGAAGATTGACAAGGAAGTCGGTCACGTGGATATGGTGATTGGCGGGCGCCAGGCCATCGACGGCGATACCGCCCAGGTGGGTCCGCAGGTGGCTCAGAAGCTGGGGCTCAACCAGGTGACCTATGCGGAGGAAGTGCAGAAGATAGAGGATGGCAAGGTGACCATCCGCCGCCACATCGACGGTGGCGTGGAGACCGTTGTCGCCCCGCTGCCCGTGCTTGTCACGGTGAACGGCACTGCCGCCCCCGCCCGTCCTTGCAACGCCAAGCGCGTGATGAAATACAAATACGCCACCTGCCCCATGGAGCGCAAGGGCGACGAGCCCTGGGCCGCACTCTATGAGCAGCGCCCCTACCTGACGCTCGGCCAGTGGAGCATCGCCGACTGCGGCGCCGACTATGAGCAGTGCGGACTGGCAGGCTCGCCCACAAAGGTGAGCGCCGTGAAGAGCATCGTGTTCCAGGCTAAGGAAAGCAAGCGCCTTACCGCCTCGGATGCCGATGTGGAGGGACTTGTTAAAGAACTGTTGGCTGAAAATATTATCGGATAAGACATGAACAACGTATTTGTATATTGTGAAGTGGAAGGCACCCAGGTAGCTGAGGTGTCACAGGAATTGCTCACGAAAGGCCGCAAGTTGGCCAACACGCTCGGCGTAGATTTGGAGGCCGTGGTCGCAGGCACCGGCATAAAGGGCAAGGTGGAAGACCAGCTGTTGCCCTATGGCGTTGACCGTCTGTTTGTATTCGACGGCAAGGGCTTGTTCCCCTACACATCGGCTCCCCATACCGATATCGTGGTGAAACTGTTCAAGGAAGAGCAGCCGCAGATTGCGCTGATGGGCGCAACAGTCATTGGCCGTGACCTTGGCCCGCGTGTGTCGTCGGCCCTGACCTCAGGCCTGACAGCCGACTGCACGCAGCTGGAAATCGGCGACTACGATGACAAGAAGACGGGCAAGCACTATGAGAACATGCTGCACGCCATCCGCCCGGCATTCGGCGGCAACATCGTGGCCACCATCGTCAATCCCGAGCACCGCCCGCAGATGGCTACCGTGCGCTCTGGCGTCATGCAGAAAGCCCTGTATGAGGGAAAGGCCAAGGGCGAGGTGGTCTATCCCAATGTGAATGACTACGTGAGCGAGATGTCTTATGCCGTGCAGGTAATCGACCGCCACGTCGAGGCTGCCAAGAACAACCTCAAGAGCGCCCCCATCGTTGTGGCCGGAGGCTATGGCATGGGCTCCAAGGAGGGCTTCGACATGCTGTTCACCCTGGCCAAGGAACTTCACGGTGAGGTGGGCGCCAGCCGCGCCGCCGTCGATGCCGGATGGGTTGACCACGACCGCCAGGTGGGCCAGACCGGCGTCACGGTCCATCCTAAGGTGTATATCGCATGCGGCATATCCGGACAGATACAGCACATCGCAGGCATGCAGGACGCAGGCATCATTATCTCTGTAAACAGCGACCCCGATGCGCCTATCAATCAGATAGCCGACTACGTGATTACCGGAACAGTGGAAGAGGTCGTGCCCAAACTCATTAAGTATTACAAACAGAACACGAAATAACAATGGTTGAAGTAAATAAAATCAAATACTATCTCAACGACCCTCTCATGAAGAGGATTGTTGAACTGAAAGAGCGTGGCTTTGCCGACAAGGACGAGTATGACGAGGCCCCCGTCAACTACGACGATGCCATCGAGAACTACAAGCGCATTCTCGACATCACGGCCGACGTGGCTGCCACCGTCATTGAGCCAAACTCCGAGAGCGTTGACCTTGAGGGTCCCCACTTGGAGAACGGGCGCATGATTTATGCCAGCAAGACCTACGAGAACCTCGACGCTACGCGCAAGGCCGGTCTGTGGGGCGTGAGCATGCCGCGCCGCTTCGGCGGTCTCAACCTGCCCATCACCGTGTTCTCCATGCTGTCGGAGCTGGTCTCCGCCGCCGACTCCGGCTTCCAGAACGTATGGTCGCTGCAGAGCTGCATCGACACGCTGTATGAGTTTGGAACTCCCGAGCAGCAGGCCAAGTACATACCCCGTATCTGTGCCGGCGAGACCATGTCGATGGACCTTACTGAGCCTGATGCCGGCAGCGACCTGCAGCGCGTCATGCTGAAAGCCACGCAGGACGCCGACGGCACCTGGCGGCTGAATGGCGTGAAACGCTTCATCACCAATGGCGACTCCGATATTCACCTCGTGCTGGCACGCTCGGAGGAAGGCACCCGCGACGGACGCGGCCTGTCGATGTTTATCTACGACAAGCGCGACGGCGGTGTCGATGTGCGTCACATTGAGAACAAGTTGGGCATACATGGCTCACCGACCTGCGAGCTCGTCTATAAGAATGCCAAGGCAGAACTGTGCGGTGACCGCCGTCTGGGTCTTATCAAGTATGTGATGAGTCTGATGAATGGCGCCCGCTTAGGCATCGCGGCGCAGAGCGTCGGCCTTGAGCAGGAAGCCTACGACCAGGCCGTGGCTTACGCACGCGAGCGTCAGCAGTTCGGCAGCAAGATTATCACCTTCCCTGCCGTCTATGACATGCTCTCGCGCATGAAGGCAAGGCTCGACGCCAGCCGCGCCGTTCTCTACCAGACGGCACGCTTCGTGGATATCTACAAGACCCTTGAGGACATCTCCCGCGAGCGCAAGCTCACACCCGAGGAGCGTAAGGAAATGAAGACCTACAGCCGTCTGGCTGATGCCTTCACGCCGCTGGGAAAGGGCATGACCTCAGAATATGCCAACCAGAATGCGTACGACTGCGTGAGCGTGCATGGCGGCTCCGGCTTCATCATGGAGTACAAGGCTCAGCGACTGCTGCGCGACGCCCGCATCTTCTCTATCTATGAGGGTACGACACAGCTGCAGGTAGTCGCCGCCATACGCTACATCACCAACGGCACCTACCTCAATATCATGAAGGAAATGCTCACCGACGAGACCGCTGAGAGCTTGAAGCCCCTCAAGGACCGCATTGCAAAGTGCATCGACCTCTATGCAGAGGCTGTGGAAAAGGTGAAGGCTGACGCCAACCAGGACGAGCACGACTTCCTCGGACGCCGTCTCTACAACATGACGGGCGACATCATTCTCTCGCTGCTCTTGCTGCGCGACGCCACCAACTGCCCCGAGGAGTTTGAGAAGAGTGCCAACGTCTATGTGCGCATGGCCGAGGAGGAGTGCGTGGGCAGTCATGCCTACGTGATGAGCTTCAAGGCTGACGACCTCGCCAATTTCGTTACAGAATAGTCATCAGGCTGTATTAGAAGTACGGAAGTCCTGAAGTCCAGTCATGTGCCAACGTATCTGGTAATCGGGTACGAGGATGGTAGTGACAGGACTTCAGGACTCTGTACTTCCGTATTTCTTAACTTCCGTACTAATGCTATAAACCATTGAAATCGCTCAGGGAATTATACAGGACAGGCAAAGGCCCGTCGTCAAGCCATACGATGGGTCCCCAGCGTGCGGCCCGCATCTTTGCCAGACTTCATCCTAAGGCCGAAAGCTTTAAGGTAACGCTCTATGGCAGTCTGGCCGCAACGGGCAAGGGGCATATGACCGACGTCGCCATCAATGAGGTGCTTGAGCCGATAGCGCCCGTTACCATTGAGTGGAGACCCGACGTGTTCTTGCCGTTTCATCCTAATGGAATGAAGTTTGAATACACGCCTTGCCAGGATGCTGATGAGGCAGAGATGGCCGGGCCACGCGCTTGGCTTGTGTATTCGGTGGGCGGCGGTGCGTTGTCGGAAGGCAATGCGGCACGCCATCCGGAACTCGTCGGAGAGAAGACGCTGAGCGAGGGCCTGGTGTCGGACACCCCTGACGTTTATGAACTGAGGCACCTCATCGACATCCAGCACTGGTGCGACAGCCATGGCTGTGCCTATTGGGAGTACGTCATGCGGTGCGAGGACGACAGCCTGTACGACTATCTTCTTGACGTGTGGCACAGCATGCAGCAAAGCGTTGAGGCCGGATTGAACCACGAGGGGCGTCTTCCCGGACCACTCAATCTGCAGCGTAAGGCGGCCACCTACTATGTCAAGGCGCAGGGCTACAAGGCCAACCTGCAGTCGCGTGGACTGGTCTATGCCTACGCATTGGCGGTGAGTGAGGAGAATGCCTCTGGAGGCACCATCGTGACGGCGCCGACCTGCGGCAGCTGCGGTGTGGTGCCTGGGGTGCTTTATCATCTTGCCAAAGGCCACAATTTCAGCGATGAGAAAATGGTTCACGCCTTGGCTACGGCTGGTCTGATTGGCAACATCGTCAAGGAGAATGCCAGCATCTCAGGCGCTGACGTGGGCTGTCAGGGCGAGGTAGGCGTGGCCTGTGCCATGGCCTCGGGTGCGGCCTGCCAGCTTTTCGGCGGGTCACCGGCCCAGATTGAGTATGCCGCCGAGATGGGACTGGAACATCACCTCGGCATGACCTGCGACCCTGTGTGCGGACTGGTGCAGATACCCTGCATCGAGCGCAATGCCTTTGCCGCCACCCGTGCCCTCGACTGTAACCTCTATGCCTCGTTCAGTGACGGGCGCCACCGCGTAAGCTTCGACAGGGTGGTCGAGGTGATGAAACAGACGGGCCACGACCTGCCGTCGCTCTATAAGGAAACGGGAGAGGGCGGACTGGCAAAGGACTGGCAAAGGGTATAATATAATAATAAGGAGTAAAGCATGAAATCGCTGTTTGATGAGCATCCTCACATGAGGCAGCTGGCATGGAGGCTGTCATTGCCTTTAGTGGTGGCGGTGCCGCTGTTGTTCCCTGCGGCTTGCAAGATGGCGCCGAAAGACAATCCTGGTGACACCGTAGCGGCATCAGAGTTTTATCCGCCGGACACGGCCGCGCTCGCCCGACAGGCCGCACTGGCGCGCAAGGCGGCTCCCGTCAGGGACTCCGCCGACATCTTCTTCGTGGGCGAGGGCTCCACCCGCCGCCAGCTGCAGCTGTTGAGCTATCCCAGCCGCCGTGACACCCTCACGTTTGGCAAGGCCCGCCACTTGCGCGTGAAAGGCAGTGCCGACATCGGGCATGTGGTGCGAGTCGCCTTCTGGGTCTCCCAGCGCGGCGACACCCTCGTGCAGCGTGTGGAGGAATTTGTTCCCTCTGCCAATAATGTTCCCTCTGCCAAATAAAGACTAAAAACCATTCCTATATGACACTGTTATTGAGAAACTTCCTTATCCTGTGTTGCCTTGTTCTGGCAATGCCGGCCAGGGGTCAGATGACTCTTGTGAGCAAAGGAAAGCCCAAGGCCACCATTGTGTGCCAGCCCGGAGACACCCTGTCGCAACGGGCGGCGGAACTTTTGAACAAGTTTGTCGGCCGCATCTCGGGCACGAGGCTGCCCGAGCGCGCATCGTCCCCAGCCACCGTCAAGGGACCTGCCGTGAGGCTGCTGACCGACGGAACCGGCCTCCCGGCGGGCGGCTTCCGCATAGACTGCGTCCCGGGAACGCTCACCATACGGTCGGGCAGAGACCGGGGTGTGATATACGGCGTGGCAACACTGCTCGAACAGTATCTCGGCGTGAACTACTGGGCGGCTTTCACTTGGTCGTGTCCAAGTCTGAAGACTGTCACTTTGCCCTCCATACACCTGACAGACAGCCCTGCTTTCAGCTTCCGCCAGACCCAGAGCTACGGCACGCAGGATGCTGACTACACCGACTGGTATCGGCTCAACACCCACGAGGAGGTGTTTGCGGGTGACTTGTGGGTGCACACGTTCAACCGGCTGCTGCCGGCCTCGCGGTATGGAAAGGCTCACCCGGAATGGTATTCTTTCCTCAACGGACAGCGAAGGCCGGGCGACCACAGCCAGTGGTGCCTCACCAACCCTGAGGTATTCGAGGCCGCATGCCAGAAGATAGACTCCATCTTTAAGGCCAATCCGCAATGCACGATGATGAGTGTGAGCCAGAACGACGGCAACAACACCTACTGCCAGTGTCCGCAGTGCAGGGCGGTGGACAGCATCGAGGGGTCGCCGTCGGGCAATCTCATACGCTTCGTCAACAAGCTGGCGCGCCGGTTCCCCGACAAGCAGTTCTCAACGCTGGCCTATCTCTACAGCATGCAGCCGCCGAAACACGTGAAGCCGCTGCCCAACGTGAACATCATGCTCTGCGACATCGACTGCAAACGTGAGGTGCCGCTAACCGACAATGCCTCCGGCAGGGACTTTGTTAAGGCCATCACCGGGTGGAGCCGAATATCAGACAACATCTTCGTTTGGGATTACGGCATCAACTTCGACAATATGATAGCCCCATTCCCCAACTTCCATGTCCTGCAGCCTAACCTGCAACTCTTCAAGCGAAACCATGTGAGGATGGTCTTCGAGCAGGTCAACGGGCAGTTGGGCACCGACTTCTCTGAGCTGCGCGCCTACATGATTGGCAAGCTGATGTGGAACCCCGAGGCCGACACCGACTCGCTGATGCGGGTATTCCTCAATGGCTACTACGGCAAGGCGGCGCCCGAGCTCTATCAGTATCTGAAGCTGCAACAGGGTGCATTGCTCGCCTCGCGTGTGCCGCTGTGGATTTACGACTCGCCTATCAGCCATAAGGACGGCATGCTCAATGATGCGTGTGTGAAGGCCTACAACCAACTTTTCGACCGTGCCGAACAGCTGGTGGCCAGCGACTCTGCCATGCTCCGCCGCGTGCAGATAGCGCGGCTTCCCCTGCAATACAGTCAGTTGGAAATAGCTCGTACGCGCACAGGAGAGGATGCCGACAGCGTGGCCTGTCTGCTGAAGACGTTCCAGTCGCGTGCCGACCGCTACAAGGTGTGTCTGCTCAATGAGCGCGACAATCTGGTCGATGACTACTGCGCCCTCTACCGCCAACGCTACCTGCCACGTGCCAACACCAACAAGGCTGCGGGAGCCAGCGTGACTTGGAACAATCCTCCGGCCGGGCGCTATCGCCCCATTGCCGACAAGGCCCTCACCGACGGCCTCTATGGCGGCACGTCGTATGTGGAAAGCTGGGTAGGATGGGAAGGCAAGGATGCCGACTTCACGTTGGATATGGGCAGCGAGAAGACGTTCACCTCCGTCTCCACCGATTTCCTTCACCAGCTGGGTGCGTGGGTCTTGCTTCCAAAGAGTGTTACCTATTATTACTCGGCCGACAACAAAAACTATAAGCTTTTGGGTTCTCACGTCTTTCCAGAGGACCGGGACAACCGGGTGAAGTTTGTCAAGGGTACGGTGACCGCACCGCAATCAGTGAGTGCCCGCTATCTCCGTGTGGTGGTCAAGACCATCGGCCTCTGCCCGTCGTGGCATTATGGTGTGGGCTATCCCGCATGGTTCTTCCTCGACGAGGTTGATGTGGAATGACAATGGGCTGGCTCAGACTTTTACGGGTTGCATGGCGGCCGTCTTGTCGTGATAGACGGCCGTGCTGACGGGGCGCCCCCGCAGCGAGCGCACTTTGGGGAAGTCCTCAAACCAGCGGTCGGAGGTGGTAAACCAGCCGTATTGCCTCAGATGTGGCAAGGTCTGCAGCCTGAGGTTGAGGCTGCGGGCAAACCTCGGATTGACCGAGGACAGGAAATGCTTGCCGTTGTCCATGATGATGCCGAGAATGAGGTACTGCCGGATGACATTGTCCGAGCCGGTATAGGCCTTCGGCGTTCCGTTCATCGGCGTGGTGACCCGGATGTCCCAGCCGTCGCGGTTGAGCCGCTGCATCATGCCGCGGAACACAACGCCGTGGGATGACGTGTCCCTCACGCCACTGGCAGCGATGCTCAGGTGAATCATCTCATGGAGCAGCACGTTGCGGAACTGGTATTCGGTCTGGTCGAAATAGTTGCTTAAGGTGAGTGTGAAAGCCTCGCCGCCGCCTCTCACGACGATGCCTGACTGAAAGAATGGCTTGCGTCCCCAAACAAGTCCGCGCCTGTAGGAAAGCGACCCTAAGCGTGTTTTTGAGCGGCCGATATAGAAGCGCGGCTCGGGCAGGCAGCCGTCGAAGTAGCGGGCGTTGAGGGTCCTGAAATTGTCCCTCAGCCATTGTATGTCGATTTGCATATAGTCTTGCTTCCTCTATTTGCAAATGTTCTTGCCTACATGATGCCGTCAAGGTCGTCGCTGGTGACCGCTTTATTGCCTGCGGTCTTCCTTGTACCCTGGCGTTTCTGCTTGCCCGGATTGACGCGGTCCATGGCGTCGAGCATGGTCTCTTGCTTGGCCTTCAGATAGACACCCACGCTGAAGGTCTTGTCGGCCATCTGGTCAAGCAGCCTCTCCTTGGCGAGGTATTGCAGCTGGAAGTCCTTGTAGCGCTCGTCAAGCTGCTCAAGGCCTTTCTTGTTTTTGCCCCTCACACCCTTGGTTTTCTCTAAAAGCACAGGCAACTGCTTTTTCAGCGCTGTGGCAAAGTAGTCGGCGCTTCGCCTGACGCGCAGCAGCGTTTCGTCACGGTGCAGCTGCTCAGCGGGCATGCGCAGGATGACGTTGCGCCATTTCAGCGACACCGTCATCACCTCCTTGTTGATTTGTTCCATCGTCGTGCGGTAGAGGTCGGTCAGCCTCGGATAGCCGTGGAAGAACTCCACGATGGTGTGGTAGAGCAGCTGCAGACTGTCGTAGAGACGTGAGAAGAGGAACAGGTCGGTCAGCTGCTGTCGGAAGTAGTTCTCCTTGAGTTGTGGCAATTGGCTGATGCTCTCTTCAGCGGCCACTTGCTGATGGCTGATGTAGCTGGCCACACGGCTGTCGTTGAAGATGTTGGAAAAGCCGATGCGTGAGGCCAGCACAAGTCCCTCGAGGCTCTTGCAGCGGCTTAGGGCGACATACACCTGCCCTGACGCGAAGGAAAGCCCCGCGTCGATGATGGCATGCTCAAAGGTAAGTCCCTGGCTCTTGTGGATGGTAATGGCCCACGCCAGGCGCAGAGGGTATTGCGTGAATGTGCCCTGCACTTTCGACTCAATGGTTTTTGTGGTGGGGTTGATGGTGTATTTTGTGTTTTCCCAAACGTCCTTATCGACGTTGATAACGTCTTTTTCGCCGGTGCATCTCACGCCGATTCCTTTCTCGTCTATTGACACGACGTGTCCTATTTTGCCGTTGTAGAACCGATGGGACGGGTCGTTCTTTAGAAACATCACCTGCGCGCCCTCCTTCAGTTGCAGGTCTTCTTCGGCCGGGCAGCTGGTGGTGGGGAAGTCGCCCTGCACCTCGGCCTTGAACACGTGGCGCTTGCCCGGCAGCTTGCTCAGCTCATTCTCGTTGTAGTTGTCGGCCAGGCGGTTGTGCGTGGTCAGCCGTATGTAGCCTTGCTCAGGCTTTGGAATGAACGCGGGGTTGCATCGGGCGTTGAGCATGTTGAGGTCCTCGGCCGACGGATGGCCGTCACGTATGTGGTTGAGCAGCGTGATAAAGGCCTCGTCCTGCTGCCGATAGACGTGGGTAAGCTGTATGGTGACGTAGCTGATTTGCGCCAGGGCCTTACTTCCAAAGAAGTAAGGCGTATCGTAGTATTTGCTGAGGGTCTCCTCGTCGTCAGGGCGGATGACGGGTGTGAGCTGCTGCAGGTCTCCAATCATCAGCAGTTGCAGTCCGCCGAAAGGCTGTGTACGGTCGCGGTAACGGCGTAACACAAAATCGACGGCATCGAGCAAATCGGCCCTTACCATGGATATCTCGTCAATGACCAGCATGTCGAGCGACGAGATGATGCGGCGCTTCTCCTTGCTGAAATCGAAGCGCTCGCGGATGGTTGCGCCCGGGATGTAAGGAGAAAGAGGCAGCTGGAAGAACGAGTGAATGGTGACTCCACCCGCATTGATGGCCGCCACGCCGGTAGGCGCAACGACAATCATGCGCTTGGAAGACTGCGCGCGCACGGTTCGCAAGAACGTGGTCTTGCCCGTTCCTGCCTTTCCAGTCAGGAAGATGCTGGTGCCGGTATGCTCGACAAAATCCCATGCCTCACTAAGTTCCTTGTTTGCCTGCATAAGCTTGTATGCCTTGTTTTTTAAGCGATTGCTGTTATTTAAATGCAAAGTTAATAAAAAAGTTGCGGTTATGTTGCCTGCGCCGACTTAACTTTTAAGTGCAGGCCATAATGCTTATCGCGTCAGACTGAACTTGATGCTGAGTCCATAGTCCTGCGTTGTGGTGGGGTAGGAGGAGCTGCTGAGCAACGGCGTGTTGGTCTGCCGGTCGAAATAGAGGCTCATTGACAGCAGTCTCGACAGCGTGTATTCAGCTGAGAACGACAGCTTGAAGGCTGTATTGCCACTTGAGGCGTTGGACAGCAAGGTGGCGATGTCGCGCGTGATGGCGGCCTGCTTGCGGTAGGAGATGTCGAGGCGCAGGTTGAGGTTGTTGTTGGTTCCTGTGTTGTTGCGTGACGTATTGTTGTTGCTGCTGTTGTCTTTGCTGCCGTTGCTCTTGCCCTTTGCTTTCCGTTTGGTGGCCTTGAAGGGGTCGAAGTTGTTGATGCGGTAGCCCCATCCGAAGACCCAGTCCTTGCTCAGGGCCTCGTTAAGCTGGACGCTTGTCATCGACAACGACAGTGCGCGGGTCTGGCGGTACTCGAGCTTGGCCGTCATGTTGTTGAGGAATGTCACATCGATACCGAGGAGCGGAGAGAACGACTCGTTGATGCTTACCGTTGAGACGTTGAACATCGAGTTGGGAATTGGGTTGCCGGAGGCGGCATCCGTAATGAAGCCGAGGTTGTCGCCCAACAGCGACGCGAATGTGGAGTAGCTCTGATAGGCGCCTACGGCATATATGCTCTTGTAGCTGTGGTTGATGTTGACCGACCTGAAATGGTCGCGGAACCATGGCAGGTTAGACAGTCCGCTGTAGCGTAGCGACCAGTTGGGCAGCAGCCTTGTCAGCGAGGGAAATATGTCGAGTCCGTTGCCGCCCATGCTGGTGTAGGCGCTGAGGAAGGCCGGGACCATGACATCGGCAGAGTAGGGGTTGACGCCTCCGTTGGCCGCGTCAAAGGTTTTTCCGGCCAGACTCGTCCCGGCGGGATAGGTGGCTCCCGCATATCGGGCCTCAACCCGCTGTCGGAAGCCCTCAAGAGAGTTGCAGAACTTCTCGAAGGTTTTCGAGTGGAAGCCGTTGTTTGCGTTTCCCATGCTCTCGAAAGCCGACGACAGCGATATGGTGGTCATGGTGAAGTTGCCGGTCTGCGTGGTGGGATTGCCGACATACATGTACTGTATGCTGCGCGCCTTGGTCTCTGTGCGGCTTGCCGTGAGGTCAATCTTCAGGTTCTTCACGGGCTCGAGCGTGGCACGGAGCTGCAGGTCGGTGGTGAGGTTGGTCGTCGCGGGCGTGGCCACGCTGTCGTTGTTGAGCAGCCAGTTGTTGCGCTGCGCCTTGCCGATATAGCCGTCGTCGACGAGGCCGAAGGCGAAGTCGAGGCCGGGCGACAGCACGTGGGAGCCGCGCGTCTGGCCAAATGCGTCGCCGATATTGGGCATGAAGCCCGGCACCGACATGGCGTACTGGTTGCGATAGCTGACGCTGACCGAGCGCACCATCATGGCGACACGGCTGACGGCCTGCGCCACCTTGTACCATTTTTTGTCCTCAAGGGCGGGTAGGGCGACGACCGACAGCTTCAGTCTTGTGACGGTGTCCACCTTGTTCTTGATGCGTATCTTGTTGCCGTCGAGCTTCTTGAACTTCAGTTTGAACGTCTTTCCGTCCTCGGTCTTGGCCAGCACCTGAATGCGCTTGGTCTTCTTGTTGTGGCTCACCGTGAGGGTGGTGTCGGGCTTGAGCACAATCTCCTTTTCGAACGCGTTCTTGCGCTTGGGCAGCTGTTGTTTCTTTAGGGCCTCTTCTTTCTGCTTCTGTCTCCACTCCTTCACGGCGGTGTCAGCGTCCTTGCCGTCTTTGACGGCCTGCTCGCGTATCGCCTTTTCCTCCGTCTGCTGCTTGGCCTTGGCTTGGTCACGCTGCCTTTTCTCCCGCTGTCGCTGGGCAGCGCTCTTCTGCGTGTTCCTGTCGAAGCGCTCGTTGGCTTTCTTCAGGAACGGCACCATGTTGTAGAGCCTGACCAGGTCGAAGTTGCCGTTGAGGGTGAGCTGCCGGTTGTTGGAGATGGTGTTGCCGAGCGACGAGCCGTCCTCAAGCTCGGTGCCGCGCACCCAGTTGTAGGTGGCGCTGTAGTTGGCGTCGGTGCGCACCCATGAGAAGATGGGGATGAGGTTGATGGGCGGCTGGTAGCTCAGCGTGAAGGTCTGCTGGTAGTCGAGCGGCGTGCCGAGATGTCTGATGCTTGTCCATACAGAGTCCTTCCAGGCCGAGTAGCGGTCAGGGTAGCGGTCTTTGTTGACGGGCGTGTAGGGCTCCTCTATCTGCGCGTGTGTGGCGCTTTGGAAATTCATGTGAAGGTTCTTGGTGAAGTCCCACCTCAACTGGAACTCGCGGTTCCATAGGAACTGCTCCGAGAATGTCAGCGGCAACGCGCTGTTCTCGGAGGCCTCCATGTCGCGCTCCTGCAGCTCGTAGTAGTTGCGCGTCATCTCGGAGTTGAACGCCACGTTCTGCGGCAGCCAGTTGAAGCCCAGCCGCTTTGGCAGGTCCATCCACTTGCTCTTGCTCTTGACTTTCTTGAAGGGTTCCCATGCCTTGTAGACGGGCGACCAGTTGTAGTTGAACGAGCCGGCCCAGTTGTCCTCGTTCTCATAGACCGTGGTCTCGCCCTGGTTATGGGTGTGGGAGTGGCTGTAGGAGAAGGAGAAGTTGGCGGGGTCGTAGGGCATCGGGTGGCGCTTGTTCTGTATGCCGACGCGGGCGTTGGAGACGGCGAAGTTAGTGCTGGTCTGCTTGGTGACGGCAATGTTGCTGATGCTGTCGCGCTCCTGCCTGCTGGCAGCGGCGTCGAGTGCGTCCTTCAGCTCCATATCCGTGTCGAGCGGGTTGTACTTTGGCGTGGTCTTCTGCTTGGTGACGCTGTAGTAGACCGGGATGGAGACCTTGGCCTTGTCGGGGAAGAACTTGCCCAGCTCCATGCTGGTGGTGAAGGAGAAGTCGGTCTGCGAGTCCTGCGTGCGTGAGCTTACGCCGTCTTCCAGGCCTCCGAAGCCCTGCGACACGTAGCGGCCCTGCACGTTCATGTTGCCGAGGTCGGAGAGCTGCACGTTGAGGTTGCCGTTGGCCGCCCAGCCACCGGTGTTGTTGTATTCCTTCAGGCGCAGCTCGTTGACCCACACCTCTCCGCTCTTCTGGTCGCCGGCGAGGTTTCTCACGCCGATAATCATGGTCTTCACCTCGCCGAGGGTGGGGTTGCCTAGGATGGTAATCTTGTTGTTGGGATGGTCGGCATCGTAGGCCACGTATGGTCTGGTGAAGGAGGCCGTGCCCATGGCGCGGCCCTGGTTGCGCTCGCGCTTGACCGCGGTGAAGAGGCTCAGCGGGATGTCGAGCATGTTGTCCTCAGGCCACACGGCCTGGCAGTCGGCCAGCACGTAGCGGTTGTAGTCGCTCCTCGGCGGCGTGAGTTTCAGGGGTATCTCGTATTCGTAGTAGTTGCTCTTGTAGTCGGAGCCGAGGCGGATGAACAGCGCCAGCTGGTTGTCCTTGAGGTCAGTGGAGTTGTTCTCCTCGGCGTTGGCGTGCACGAACATCTGCAGGCGCTTGTATTGGCGCATATCGATGGTAGTGTTCTTATACACGCATTTCGACTCATTGGGCGACATGTTCTCGACGTTGATCTGCAGGGCCTGCTCGTTGCTCTCGACCAGTTGTGGCTGCGAGGGGTCCTGCTCGCGCTTGATGCCCGGCGGCAGCACGTAGTTGACGGGCTTCTTGTCGTTGTTTTCCTCAATGCTCACCGAGGCGGTGGTCATGGTGCCTGTCTGCGCGCCGCCGTTGTCGAGGTTCTGCGTATAGACGCGCCACGTGCCGCGTACGAGGTCGAGGCTGCCGAAGCGCAGCACCACGTTGCGCTGGAAACCCGTGAGGAACATGCGCATGAAGCGGATGGAAGAGAAGTCGCTGATGTTGCCGACACGCCGCTCAAACTCATCGACGGGCACTCGGAAGAGGTACCAGGTCCAATGGCCGGTCTTGCCGTTTCGCAATGGGGCCGCGGCGTCGCGGCTGTCAACGATATAGTTGCGCCCCACCTGCAGGTCCTCGGGGCGCAGAGAGATGTGGTACTGATAGTATTTCTCGTATTCGTTGAGCGTGTAGTCCTGGTTGATGTCCTCCACGTCGGGCATCGACTTGTATGCCGTGCTGTAGCTCTCGGGGCTGCTCTCGTTGTCGGGCGAGTTGCCCTGCGGATTGTTGATATACTTGTAGCGGCGCAGGATGTCGGCCTGCATGCGGTCGTAGTCGCTGCCGCGGAAATAGTGGTAGTCGTCGTTTGCGGGGTCGGCGAAGATGGAGTCGAACACCGCCTGGCTCACCTTGCCCTGAATCTGCTTGAGGAAGTCCTGATAGCTGTCAAAGGTCTGCTCCTCCTGGTCGCTGAGCCCGTTGAAGCCTACATCCTGCTGTGCCCGGCTGCCCTTGGTCGTGGCGAAGGCGTAGGTGACGGTCGATTGGTTGGGTATCTTTCCCCATTGGGTGTAGGTGAAGTTTTGCGAGCCGTCAACGGGAAGTCCGCTCTCGTAGAACTTCTTGCCGTCGTGCAGCACGTCCTCCGACACCTCGCCGAGGTTGATGTAGAGGTCGCCTCCGGCATTGGTCTCTCCCTGCTCCTTGGCGTGTATGAATGGGTCGAGGAGCCAGAATTCCACGTACTCTATGTTGGCCTGCTCGAAGTCGTTGGTATCGAGGCGTCTCATCATGCCTCCCCAATGCTGCTGCGGGTTGCGCAGCGTTCCGTCGTAGTTGAGGTCGGGGTTGAAGTTGTACGGTCCGCGCTCGTTGGGGTAGTAGGCAATGTTCATCACGGAGAGCGTTGAGGTGGCGCCGTTGTAGCTGCTCTGGTCGCGCGTGGGATAGAGCTCACGCACATACACCTCACGCATGTAGGGGTCGCTCAGCATCTCGAGGTTGCCACGGATGTGTGACGGCGTGAGTGACGACGAGCGGCGGGTAAACAGCGGGTCAATGGTGTACCACGCCATCTGCGAGCGGTTGTAGCCCGAGCGCAGTGTGGTCTTGTCGCTGCTCTCCGCGAATGTTGACGGCACGCTCGACAGGCTCCATTGCGTAGGGTCGAGCACGCTGATTTTGTCGGTGGTGTTCTCGAAGTCGTCGATATAGGAGGCATTGTCCTGTGTGCCGCGCGCCTGACCGGCGAAGAGTTTGGCAAATTCTCCAGTGAATGAGATTTGCGAGGGCTGGGTGAGGTGGAGGAAGGGCAGCTTGTCGAGCGCGTTGGTCAGCCACTGGCTCTCGTGCTTCCAGTTGATGTTGAGGCCCACGAGGGTGTTGTTGACCGGCTCGATGCCCATCTGCACCTTGTTGGTGAGCGACTGCTCGCCAAGGTGCTGGAACGTGCCAGAAAGCTGGAAGTTCTTTGAGAAATCGTATTCCCAGTTCATGCCAAACATCGTCTTTCGCTCCTGCGAGTAGTCAGACTGGCTTTCGAGCGAGACGTTGATGCTCGTTCCGGCGTCTATGATGTTCTGGTTGAGAATGGTCACCTCGCCTGCGTTGTAATCGACGCTGTAGTCGGAGCCCTCTGTGAGCGTCACGCCACCTGCGGTGACCACCACGGAGCCTTGCGGCACATTGTAGGCCCCGAGCGAGATGACGTTGGCCTGGGTGCCGCGGAACTGGCCCTGGAGCAGGTACTTGTCTTTTTCGGCAATCTGCTTGGCCACGGTCTTGGTGGAGTCATAGAGCTCGGTGAAGGAGTACTTGCGCGCCACGTCGGCGCTCACGCCATGCTGGGTGAGATAGTTGTAGATATGGCTGCCGAAGGGCTCTGCCGCGGGGAAGAACACGCGGCCGTTGCTCACGGTGTAGCCCTGCACGTAGTCGAAATAGCCGTTGGGGTGGGCCTTGTTGTTGTTGTCGAGGCGGTCGGCCCCCAACACCTTGATGAGGGTCTGGCTCTTCACCTGCTCCTCGGGGATATAGGAGAGATAGACACCGGCGGTGTCGCTCTGGTACTTCACGTCGAGGCGGAACTTTTCTTTCTCGACCGACGAGGCCAGATAATACACGTTCTTCATCATCAGTTTCCAGTTGCCCTGCGAGGGGTTGTTGCTGGTGTTCTTCAGCGACTTGACGAACAGCGCGCTGCTGGCGTCGGTGTTGTCGCTGGCAAACTCACCCACCTGGTAGGTGCGTCCGCCGTAGGTGTATTCGTAGGCCACGGCCAGCACCTGGTCGGTCTGCAGCGCGGTGTTGAGCGAGACGTAGCCCAGTGCGGTGTTGACGGTGTATTCCGACGAGCTGAGCAGCCGTGCGCTCTGTATCTTCTCATAGTCGGTGCCGCCCACCAGCCCCGCTCCGTCTAGCACCGTGGAGGTCTGGTCGATGTCGCGCGCGGCGGAATAGGCGTTGGCCATCGCCTCGTATTCGGTGTTGGCGCTGTTGGCCGGTACGGGCGAGCCGGTGACGGTCCAGCGCCTGTTGCTCACGGTGGTGTTTTCTCCGAGGTCGGTCAGGGCCACGATGTTGCGGGTGTTGGCGGTGTTGCCGGTCTTGTTGGTCACCCAAATCTCCACACGGTTGATGGTGATGCCCGTGGTGAGGTTGGGCAGCTTGCTCATGCCCTCGTCGTAGTGGTCGTGGAAATATTGCGAGAGGAAGAAGTGGCGGTTCTCCTCGTAGTCGGCGGCGTCCATCTCAAAGGAGGTGTATTGCTTGCCGCCTTTTGAGCTGACGCTCTTCGAGGTGCTCTTTTTCTGTGAGGCGACTAACTGCAGCTTGAGCTTGCCAAACTGCATGTCGGTGCGCAGTCCGAACAGGCTGCTCGCTCCCTGGAAGAGCGACGAGTTGGACGGGAACGAGATGTTTCCCGCCTCTACGAGCTTGATAATCTCATCCTCCTTGCCGTCGTATTTCAGCTTGAGGTTCTGCGCGTCGTAGTCGAAGGTGGCGTCGGTGTTGTAGTTGAGGTTCATGTTCACCTTGTCGCCCACCTTTCCGTTCATGCTGAAGTTGATTTTCTGGTCGAAGTCCATCGTGGTCTTGTTCCTGCTTCTGACGGGTAGCGACGGGTTGTCAATCTTCTTTGTGGTGGCGCCGAACTTCAGCTCGGCCGTACCCTGCGTCTTGATGCGCACGCCGCCCGGGCCGAAAATCTTCTCGGCAGGCCCAAGGTCGAAGTGCATGTCGGCAAAGTCGAATTTCTCTTTGCCCTTGGCCTGGTAGATCTCGTTGTTTTTCGAGCGGAAGTAAGCGTCACGCCCGTGCTTCTCGCTCCACTTGAGGTATTCCTCAGGTGTCATCATGATGGGCGCGGCAAGCCACGTCTGGCCTATGCGCGTGCCGATGATGTAGCGGTTGATGGTGTCGTTGTAGGTCACCTCATACTTGACTCCCTCAGGCGTCTTGAGGTCGAGCGCGCTTGGGTTGAGGTCGTCGTAGGTGACGGGCGTGGTGCGCTGTATTCTCCATCGCGGGTGAAGCAGGGAGTCGGGTATGGTGTCTTCCTCAAGAATGACGTCGGCCATGCGCGGCTTGTTGGCGTTGGCTGCGCCCTTTTTCTTGCCGTCGGGCGCGGCTGTTGCCGTCCGGCTGGCCTGCCGCGTGTTATTGCTTTGCCTTTGCGGGTTGACTTGGAAGACAGACACGGCGGCATAGCCGACCATTGTTATGGCCAGCAAGAGCAGCGCGATGGAGTCTCTCTTCCTGATGCTCATTGGCTTACTTGATGCGCTTTAGGGCTTCCTTGACCACCATTTCCACGGGCAGCTCAGGTTGCTCGGTGAGGATGGCGACCACCACTTTGGCCGACGGGGCGGGTGAGAAGCCGAGCATGGTGAGAGCCGACACGGCCTCGTCTTTCACGGCTGTGTTGACGGCGGGCCCGCTCTCCTTGGTTGTGGAGACGTGCAGCTCGTCGGCTATGCCCGTGGACACTATCTTGTCCTTGAGGTCAACGATGATGCGCTGTGCCGTTTTCAGGCCGATGCCCTTTACGCTCTTGATGAGCTTCTCGTTGCCGTTGGCAATGGCGTCGCACAGCTCTGCGGGCGAAAGGCTCGAGAGCATCATGCGGGCCGTGTTGGCCCCGACGCCCGACACGGAGATGAGCATGCGGTAAAGCTCGCGCTCCTGCTTTGAGGCAAAGCCGAAGAGGGTGTAGCTGTCGTCGCGGCCGCCGGTCACGAGCGACTCGTGCACGAAGAGCTTCACCTCCTTCTTGCCCTGCACGGCAGTGTAGGTGTTGAGCGAAATGTTGAGCGCATAGCCCACACCTCCTGCCTCGACAACGGCAAGGGCAGGTGAGAGCTCGGCAAGCTCGCCCTTGATGTATTCTATCATTCAGTAAAAATAAACGTTTATTCTTCTTTTTTATAACGTGTGTGCCTTTGCCTTTATTGCATGGCGCCGTATTTTAACATAATGTGGGAGGCAAATCGGGGGAAAAAAGATGCCAGCAGCGCCCCCTGGGGGTCTTTGCGTGAGATAGATGGTGAGCTGATGTAAACTTTTTCTATCAGCTTTTTTCAGACAGAGGGAGACGCTTGCGGAAGTGACAGAAAGTAATTGCTGCCGTATTATTAATGAGTTGTGGCCACGTTTTTTCGATTATTTGTTGTAATTTTGCAGATAGGAAATTATTAAAAAAATGTTCCCTGGTGATGCCGGGGGCGGCAAAACCATCCAAAGCAATATGGAAAAGACTAAGCATGACGAGCAGCTCTGCATGCTGCTGGCCTACTTCTGGGGACAGAAAGTGACGAGAAATGCGCTCAATGGTATCTGCGAGGGCTACATGTCGCAGAGCGAGGTGCTGTCGGTCCTCAATCGGCTCAAGAAAGAGGCTAAGGTGAGCCTGTTCAAGGATTATTACCATCGCGACTCATACTATAGGCTCACAGGCTCTCATTTGCTGGAGTATCTGTCGCTGTTGCTCAGGCCTGAGAATGTCGCATGGTATAAGCACCTTACTTCGGCTGCAAGGGGCAGCATGTACGTCTCGCCTGCAACCGATGCGGTGAAGTATGCCATCGACCTGCTGTTGCCGCCGTCGGTCTCTCCCGGAATGAAGCCGTCATCACCGGAGCTGACGATGGAGCTGGTAGCTGTCCTCGGCAATCCCAACTTTCACGACGCAATGGCCAAGATGCCTGACAGTACGCTGCTGTTGTGCCTTGATCTTTACATGGATATGCGTATCGACAGCGACGAGCCTGTGGAGTGGGACTATATGCGGAGGATTATAGTTGACGAGCGCAAGTCACGGCGCAAGACCGGAGCCACGCCCACGCTGCTGTCGTGTTTCAATTTCTTCTATTATCTTGGCACGGGGCGGATGTGCGCCAGTCTCGAAGAGCTGCCCGTCAACCTCTATTCGCTGCTCACGGCGGCCGTCAGCTGCCTCTACGCCAAGGACTATGAGCAGTCGCAGAGGCTCTTTGCCAAAGCCATCGCACTGCACAACAAACAGGTTGGCATGGCCTCGATGAGGGGCTGCTTTGAATGGATGACAGTCAACTACCTCTATCTGCTTTGCCTGATGCTCAGCAACACCGAGTCCTCCAGGAAAAAAATAGACTCCCTTTACAAGAAGGAGCGCTTTATCAGTAATGGGCAGGCGGGTATGCTCTTCAGGCCCATCTACAAGTTCTTCATCCTGCATGAGCAGCCACAGTTGAACAAGCAGGTGCTGAAGAACATGATGGCCAGCTCCTACAGCCATCCGCTGACGTTGCTTGTCTGGATGGCGTTCAGCCACATGGGCATCTGGCCGGATGACATTAAGGCTCCCGGGCCGGATGGCAGCGCGCCGTCGTGGGCATGGCTTCGCGGTGAGCTTCGAGGCACCTCGCTTGTGCCGGCTGAGGACAATGCCGGCGATGCCGCGGCCGGAGGGCTGCCAGGCCCGCTCTTTGCCCGCCTCAACGTCAAGCCCCTGTGGGAGATGCGGTTGGAGGAGATACTCAGTGCCAACGAGCCTGCCGGGGAGGGGCAGAAAACGGAAAGGAGCGAGCGACTGGTATATCTGCTGAGTCCAATTTGCATTGAGCCTTTCTTGCAGAAGCGCCTCAAGAGCGGCGCATGGTCGGTGGGCAAGCGACTCACCGTGCCCGGTTTCAGGCAGCTCACGGCCAACCAGGAACTGGAACTGGATGACACCGACGAGCGTCTGATGAGAAATCTCGGCACATTCGACTACGACATCTATATCTCTCACTGCATAGGATACCTCGTGGGATGCGACCACGTGTTTACCGGCGACAGCTACGACCTGCGCCCCGTCAATATACATGAGGACAAGCCGTTCCTGATTATCAACCGCGACAAGGACGGCTCGTTCACGGTCAGCACCAACGTTGACGAGCTGCGGGATGGCGTGACCAAGCCGGTGTATTACAGGAAAAACTCCGACACCGACTACGCAGTCTATAGTCCCTCTCCCTTTGAGAAGAAGGTATATGCGCAAATTCTCTCGCAGGAGAAATATCCCAAGGAGGCCGAGCCGCTGCTGATGAGGCTCATCGCCATGCTTGGCGGCAAGACCGAGGTGCATTCCAACATGGTGGTGGAGCTCGACGGCCTTGAGCAGGTGAAGGGCTCGACGAGGCTCACGCTGCGCTGCATGCCGTCCAACTACGACCGCTACGACCTCTCCGTCTCGGTGCACGCCTGTGAGGGGCTGGCCTTTGTGCCGGGCAAGGGCAATGTGAGCACCATTGCCGAAAACGGCGGGAAGAAGGTGCAGGTGATGCGCGACCTGCGCCAGGAGCAACGCAACCTCAGGCTGCTGACGCAGCAACTGGCCAGCCTCGGCGTGATTGACGATGACGACGACTTTGCGCCCTCCACCATCACGGAGACCGTAGCCGTCAACACGGCGGCCTTTCTCGAGATCATCCAGTGGGTCAAGGACAATCCAGAGACTTGTGAGCTGGAGTGGCCCGAGGGCTCACGCATCAAGTACCACCCGTCGATAGGGGCGCGGTCGGCCACCATCTCGTTCAAGTCGAAAAACGGCTGGTTCGAGGTCGAGGGCGACGTGCGCATCGACGAGGACGAGATTATCTCGCTGCAGCAGCTGCTGGAGCTCATCCACCAGCAGGGCCACCGCAACTATATAAAGATAGGTGAGCAGGAATATATCAGCCTGAGCAGTGAGCTGAGCCGCATCCTGAAGCGTCTCGACACGGTGACCACCGACCGCCGCAACCACCTGCAGATGGCCTCGGCGGCCGCCGGGCTCATAGGCGACGTGATTGACAATCCCGATGTAAAAGTAGGCCATAGCAAGGAACTCGACGCGCTCCGCCAGCGCATCAGGGACAGTGCGAAGGCCGAGCCGCAGGTGCCCGACACGCTGCAGGCCACCCTTCGTGACTATCAGGTGGAGGGCTACGAGTGGATGTGGCGCGTCACGTCGTGGGGCGCCGGAGCCTGTCTGGCCGACGACATGGGCTTGGGCAAGACCCTGCAGACCATTGCACTGCTGCTTGACCAGGCTGCCGATGGCCCGTCGCTGGTGGTGGCTCCCGCCTCGGTGGTGCCCAACTGGCGCAACGAGCTGAAGCGGTTCGCGCCGACGCTCAACGTGACGGTGCTCAACAGCGCCGACAACCGCGAGGAGGCTATCGGTGAGGCCTCGGCCGGCGACGTGGTGGTCTCTACCTACGCCCTGCTCAACATTCAGCACGAGCAGCTGTCGAAGCGGGAGTGGGCTGTGGCTTGTCTCGATGAGGCCCACACCATCAAGAACCCCAATACAAAAATGTCGAAGGCCGCAATGATGCTGCAGGCCAGGCGCAAGGTAATACTTACCGGAACGCCCATCCAGAACCATCTCTCTGAGTTGTGGAACCTTTTCCAGTTTATCAACCCCGGCCTGCTGGGAAGTGCCGAGCAGTTTGGCCGTAAGTTTATAGAGCCTATAGAGAACAAGCACGACCGGGAGCGGCAGGGCCAACTGCGGCGCCTCATATCGCCCTTCCTGCTCAGACGCACCAAGAGTGACGTCATCGACGAATTGCCCGAGAAGAACGAGATTACGATGCCCGTGGAACTGACCGACGAGGAAATGAGGCTCTATGAGGTGCACCGCCGTATGGCCGAGAAGTCGGTAATGGCCGACAAGACCGTCAAGGTGAGCACGCTGGCCGAGATAACGAAGCTGCGCGAGATGGCATGCAGCATCTCGCTCGTCGATAAGAAGTGGAGGCAGCCGTCAAGCAAGGTGTCGGCCTTCATCGACCTGGCCGAGAACCTCAACGGCAGCGGCAATCGGGCCCTGGTGTTCAGTCAGTTTACCAGTTTCTTCAGGCAGGTGCGCGAGGCCATGGACAAGGCCGGGCTGCCCTATCTCTATCTTGACGGCTCCACGCCGATGGCGCAGCGCGAGCAGCTGGTCAGGGATTTCCAGCTCGGCAAATGCCCCTTCTTCCTCATCAGCCTTAAGGCCGGCGGACTGGGACTCAACCTCACCGGAGCCAACTACGTCATTCATCTCGACCCGTGGTGGAACCCCGCCATTGAGCAGCAGGCCACAGACCGTGCCTACCGCATAGGCCAGCGGCAGGACGTGACGGTGTATCATCTCATCTCGCAGCATACGATTGAGGAGAAGATACAGCGCTTGCATAAGACCAAGCGCGACCTGGCCGACTCGCTGCTTGAGGGCACCGACATGGGCCACGCGCTCACGCAGGAGGAGCTGCTCGAGCTGCTGTCGTAGGCATTTGCCCATTTTGATTATACAAAGCACTGATGTCAGCAATAGAAAAAACTTTTACCAATACTACAGACCCTTGTGCCTGTATGCCATGCACTACCTCGGCGGCGACGTTGACCGCGCTGAGGCCGAGGACCGCTCGTTTCTTGAGGCCCGGCTGCACAAGAGATGGGCATCAGCGAGAAGACCGTGGAACATCTGCTGTCAAGTGCCATGAAGCGTCTCAGCGTCCGCAAGGCCGACATCTATTTTCTGCCCTTCCTCGATCTGGCGTGAAAAACAGCCTACGGCCCCACCTGAGGCTGTGTCAAAAGTCCATTTTGAGCCATCTTCGAATTTAACACATTAAAGCCCGAACTTTCACAAGCTCGGGCTTTGTTATGTCC